>JBDTML010000314.1:0-27965 GCA_039934255.1 Acidobacteriota bacterium
GCCGTACCAGTTCGTGACGTTCAGGCGCTGCGCGACGGGGACGGCGTCTCCCTGCACCTCGAGCCGCGAGGGATCCATCTTCACGGCGAGGAGCGCCCCCTCGCTGGGATAGAGAAGGTGTCCCGCCGCGAATGACGGGTTCGAGGCAATCCCGGCCACGACGACCTTGTCCGTCTTCCCGTCGAGCGAGCCCACGCGAATCGAGTTCGCGGGATCTCCCGCGTTTCCCGACAGATTGGCGGCCATGTAGAGAAAGTGCCGCCCGTCCGGCAGGAATGCGGGGTATCGGTGCGCGGTGACGCGCAGGGACGCGTCGAGCCGCGTGACCGGCTCCGGCTTGCCGCCCGACGCCGGGACGCGGAACAAGGGCGACGTGGGCGACGGAGCGAAGACGATCGTGCCGTCCCGATTCCAGGCGCCGCCGACGCCCCGCGCCGCGTCGCAGACGGTGAGGGCGGGCCCCCCGGACGGGTCGATTCTCTTCAGTGATCCCTTGGTGAAATAAGCCACGAACCGGCTGTCGGGCGACCAGAAGGGAAAACCGGCCTCCTCGGCGCCGGCCACCGGCTGAGCCGCGGGTGAGCCGAGGTTCCGGATCCAGAGCCCGGGCTGCGCGCCCGGCTTCCCTGCGGTGAACGCGAGCGTCTTGCCGTCGGGAGAGAGCACGACCGACTCGACGAACGTCTTCTCGGGAAGGGGGATCGCCGCGAAGATCGGCGGGGACACGCGCGGAGCGCGGCGCAGGAACCCGATCGCGAAGACGAGTGCGACTGCAGCCGCCGCGGCCGCGAGCGCCCAGGCGAGCTTCTCGCGGTTCTTGCGGCGGGCGGCGACCGGCGCCGGCAGCCCGGCCTGCGAGCCGCCCTCGCCGACCCACTGGAGCTGGAGCTTCACGTCATGCGCCGTCTGGAGGCGGTCCTCCGGGTCCTTCGAGAGGCAGGTCGCGATCAGGCGGTCGAGCGCCGGCGGCGTCATCGGCGCGATCGACGAGGCGGGCGGCGGGGTGTCCTTCAGGATCGAGCCGATCAGGCTCGCCTGGCTCTTCCCGTCGAAGGCTTTCCTGCCCGTCGCCATCTCGTAGAGAACGGCGCCGAACGAGAAGATGTCGCTGCGCGCGTCCGCCTCGCTCCCTTCGAGCTGCTCCGGGGCCATGTACTGGAACGTACCCAGGATCGTCCCCTGCTGCGTGAGGTGCTGGGGCGAGGCCATCGTGGGGCTCGACGTGAGTCCCGACGGCTGCACCGCCGGGGCGAGCGTCTTGGCGAGGCCGAAATCGAGCAGCTTCACGCCGCCCTTCGTCAGCATGACGTTGGCCGGCTTCAGGTCCCGGTGCACGATCCCCTGCCGGTGCGCGCGGTCGAGGGCATCCGCGATCTGGACCCCGATGGAGATCACCTGCGGGAGAGGCAACGCGCCCTTTTCGAGCCGGATCGCGAGCGTCTCCCCCTCCAGGTACTCCATGACGAGGTATTCGGTCCCCTCGTGCGAGCCCACATCGTAAAGGGCGCAGATGTTGGGGTGCGAGAGCTGGGAGATCGCCTTGGCCTCGCGCTCGAAGCGAAGCTTCATCTCCTGGGAGGTGGAGTCGGTCGGCCGCAGGATCTTGACGGCCACGTCCCGCTCGAGCCGCGTGTCCCGCGCCCTGTAGACCTCGCCCATTCCCCCGGCCCCGAGCGGCGAGAGGATCTCGTAGGGACCGAGTCTTGTGCCGGTCGCGAGCGTCATCTCAGCCCTTCGACCACGTAGAGCGTGCTGCGCTGCAGAATGTAGCGCGCCGCCATCTGGCGGCCGGCCTCGCTGAACCGCATGGAGGTGGCCTCGACGCCCACGTAGCCGGCCGGGTTGACCACCTTCCAAGGCTGGCGTTTTCCTGTCGCGGGGTCGAGCTTCCAGACTTCGATCGGAAAGCTGCCGGGGCGGGACGCATAGAAGCGCCCGTCCGGGGTCCACTGGATGAGCCGCTCGCCGTCCTCGAGACCCGTGACGCGCCGCGCCGGCGCCTCCGGATTCCGAAGATCGAGGATCCCCCACCCGGCCTTTTCTCGAACGAGGATGCTCCGCCCGTCAGGGCTCAGGAACGGCCACGTATCGAGACCCGTCACACCCTCGGGCGTGATCGCTTTCGGCGCGGATCCTTCCAGGGTCTGGGCCCAGACGCGATCTTCCTTCTCGCCCTCCGCCCCGATGAAGATGAGGCTCTTACCGTCCTTCTGGAAGCTCACCGCCTTGATCGAGCGGATGCCGTGGGCCGGCAGCTCCCGCGGGCTGCCGGTTCCCGTCGGGTACAACACCCAGTGCGCGGCCGGCTTGTCCACCCATGCCGCCGCAAGCGTCTCATCCGGGGAGAGCGCGCCCCAGCCGCTGCTCTTCCCGAGCGGCGTCGCGTGGCCGCCGGCCGCCGGCCTGAGGAAAAGGTCGGGAAGGGGACCTTCCTCCTCTTCGAACAGGAGCATCTTTCCGTCGCCCGAGCAGTCGAGAAGGTAGCTCCACGTGCGCCACGACAGGTCCACGGGCTGGCCCTGCCCGTCGGCCTGCGCGAGGAGCCCGCCGCGCATCTCTTCCCGGCTCATGAGCACGCGTCCGTCGGTTCCCACGTCGTGAATCGAGAGACCTCCGGCCTGGCTGAAGACCCGGCGCTCCTTCCCGGAGAGGTCCACCGCATGGAGCGCGCGGTTCAGCACGTTGGTCCCGGCCGTGAACCAGATCTCCTTGCCGCTCCAGGCGAGGCCGCGGAGAGTGTCGTGGTCCTTCGACAGGATCCGCGTCTTCCCGGAATCGACGTCGAGGATCGAGACACGGCCCGCGTCGTCCCCAGCCGCTGGGTGATCCACGTAGGCCAGCAGCTTTCCATCGGCTGAAAACCGGAGATCGCCGAACCATCCCGCGGATTCCACCCTCACCTTCCCCTGCGGGTACTCCAGAAAGGCGCGTCCTCCCGCCTGGCGCACGAGTGCGAATTCGCCCTTCGGTCCGCTGGCGGACTGGAGGACTCCGCCGAGGAGGGCCTTTGGCGCAAGGTCCCCACCGAGGGCTGAGCGCGCCAGCGTTCCCTCGAACTGCCACGTGTCGGCCACCTTGCCCTTTAGCCGCAGGGCCATTTCGCCCGCTGGCGACAGGTCCATCAGCTGGACGTCGCCTTGGCCGAGCGGACGCTCCTTGGGGTCGGCCACCGGCGTGGAAAAAAGCTGCCAAGGTTCGCCCTGCCAGCTCGCGTCGTAGATCACGTCCTGCCCGCCCGGGGCGAAGCGGGCTTTCCCGATCCGGCCCTGTCGAAACGAGATCTGCTGGAACGAGGGCTGCGGGTGGCGGCCCACGTGTACGGCGCCGGACAGCCAGGTCGCGAGCGCGGCGGCGAGGACGACGGCGGCGCCGAGAACCGCCCAGCGCCCCCGCTCACTTTTCGGCCGGGCCTTCGGCCTTCCCCCGTCCACGGTGGAGATGGTCGAGATCGCCTGCAGGTCGAAGGCGAGATCCTTCATCGACTGGAAGCGGTTCTCGGGAGACTTCTCGAGACAGTGGAGGACGAGGCGCTCCAACGCCGGCGGCATCTGGCCCTTCGTGACCACGAGCGCATCGGGATCGTCGTGGAGGATTGCGTTGAGCGTTTCGACGGCCGACTTGCCTTCGAACGCCTTTTTTCCGCTGAGCATCTCGTACAGCACGACGCCGAACGAGAAGATGTCGGTCCGGTGATCCGCGCTCTCGCCCCTCACCTGCTCCGGGCTCATGTAGCCCACGGTTCCCATGACGACGCCGGCCTGGGTCGGGTGGCTGCCGCCCGCCTCCGTCGGCACGCTCGTCTGCGGGCCGCTCCGGCCCGCCCACCCCGGCAGCTGCTTGGCGAGTCCGAAATCCAGCAGCTTCACCCGGCCGTCCCGGGAGATGAAGATGTTCTCGGGCTTCACGTCGCGGTGGACGATGCCGCGCGCGTGGGCGGCAGCGAGACCCTCGGCCATCTGCGCCGCAAGCTCGAAGGCCTTCTTCGGCGCCATGGCACCGGCGCGGAGGCGGTCGCGGAGCGACTCGCCTTCCAGCAATTCCATGACGAGAACGGCAATCGAAGAGGACGAAGAGGACGAGGAGATTTCTTCGAAGGAGAAGACGGCGGCGATGTTCGGGTGGTTCAGCGCCGCGAGCAGCTTCGCTTCCCGTTCGAACCGCTGCCTCGTCTCTTCACCTTCTATGAAATCCTTCGGCAGAACCTTCAGCGCGACCTCTCTCGCGAGCCTCGGGTCCTTCGCCTTGTAGACCTCTCCCATCCCGCCGGCGCCGATCTGCCCGAGGATCTCGTAAGGTCCGAGCGTCGTTCCCGTCGCGAGCGTCATCCCTTGTGCCGCCCTTCGTAGTTCGCGCACAGGTAGTGGATTCCGACCATCATCACTTCCTCCCAGGCGCCCTCGATGTCCCGCGAAAACTCCGGATCGCATGCGCGCACGGTCTCGAGCAGGCTGTCCAGCCAAAGGTCATACATGTGGGCGCCGATCGCAAGACCGCCGGCCCCGTGGCGGACGGCGACTTCCTCGAGGTACGGGTCCGGCCCCTGCTTGGGATCCCGCGCGACGAGGAGGAGATGGTGGAGCGACGTTCGGAGCAGCTCCTTCTGACGTGCGAAGTCGGTGCCCGCGAACTTCCCGGCCACTTCCGGAGAAGAAGACAGGAACTTCTCGTAGAAGACGTCGAAGAAGTCCGGACGCGCCTCGCAGCGCTTCAGGCTGGCTTCGAAGACCCCTAGCGTGATCGGGCTCATTTTCTCCCCCTCGGCTCCGCGGTCCAGCTCACGACGAGCGTGAGCGAGCCCGTCTCCCGAGCCGGGTACCTGTTGAAATCGTCACGTTTGTGATGGGCATTCTAGCCGCGAAAGAGTCGCAGGTGCGCAGAGGGCGCGACCTGCGCGATGATCCGTCCGCGAACCCGAGAGGAGGCCGCATGCCGCTCCCGATTTCCCGCCGCGCCTTTGCCGGAACCGTCGGCGTCGCTGCCGGTGTTGCGTTTTTCGACACCCCGCTCGTGAGCCGCGTCGCCGCGGCGGCGGCGAAGCGCACACGGCCGGAAGACGCGATCGTCCTGAGCTCGAACGAAAACCCCTACGGGCCCTCTGCCGGAGCGCTCGAGGCCGCCGGCAAAGCCGCCGCGAACCGTTATCCCGACGGCCTCGAGGAGAAGGCCCGCGAGGCGATCGCGAAGCACCACGGCGTCGCGGCCGAGCAGGTCCTCCTCGGCTGCGGGTCGTCCGAGATCCTCCAGATGGCGGACGAGGCGTTCTGCGGGCCGGGCAAGAAAGTCGTCGCGGCCGAGCCGACGTTCGAAGCCGTGCTCGCGTACGCGAAGGTGGTCCACGCGGACGGCACCAAGGTGCCGCTGACGTCCGATTTCCGCCACGACCTCCCGAAGATGGCCGCCGCCTGCGACGCCTCGACGGGGCTCGTCTACGTCTGCAACCCGAACAACCCGACAGCGACGATCGTCTCGGGCGACGAGATGGCGGCGTTCGCCGCGAAGGTGCCCGCGTCCGCGACGATCCTCGTCGACGAGGCGTACCACCACTTCGTCGAGGACCCGAGGTATCGAAGCAGCCTCGAGCTGATCGCGAATCACCCGAACGTCGTTGTCGCCCGCACGTTCTCGAAGATCTACGGGATGGCGGGCCTCAGGCTCGGGTACGCCGTCGGCTCGAAGGAGACGATCGCGACGATGGCGCCGTACGCCTCGTGGAGCAACACGAACGCGGCGGTCCTCGCGGCCGCAGCCGCGAGCCTCGCCGACCCGGACCTCGTGCCGCGGCAGCGGAAGCTCCTCAACGACACGCGGAAGTGGCTCGTCGGAGAGCTGACGAAGCAGGGGTTCCGCACGATGCCGACGGAGGCAAACTTCGTGATGATCGATGTCGGCGGCGACGTCACGCCCGTCATCCAGGCGTTCCGCGCGAAGAAAATCCTCGTCGGCCGGAAGTTCCCGTCGCTCCCGAACTGGCTGCGCGTGACCGTCGGGAAGCCCGACGAGGTCGCGGCGTTCCTGGGGGCGCTGCCCGGGATCGTTCCGGCGCCCGTGCGGGCGGCCTGAGGCTCAGGGCGCCGCGCCGAGCGCGGCCACGTCGTCCTGCTGCCCGAGCAGCTCCCACCGAAGGAGCGACATTGGCACGTTGCCGTTCCGGTAGACGAAGTCGTGGAACGCCCGAAGCGAGAACGCGTCGCCCTGCGCACGCTTTGCGTCGGCGAGGAGCCGGAGCACCTGGAGCTTGCCGATCTGGTACGTGATCGCCTGGCCGGGCGACGACGCGAACGCCGCCGCCTCCGCGCGCGCGGTTACGGCATCCATGGGGACGCTCGTCCGGAGGTAGTCCGCCGCTTGCGGGATCGTAAACGTCCCGAGCGCGAGATTGACGTCCACCTCGACACGCAGCGCGCGCAGGCGCATGTAGTTCGCGACCATCTCGCGCGCCTTCGGCGCGTCCGCATAGAGGCCTGCCGAGAGAAGCAGCTCCTCGGAGTAGAAGGCGAGGCCCTCGATCGGACCCGAGTCGTAGAACGCACGCCGAATCTCGTCCTCGTGCCGCGAGGCGAGCGCGAGCTGGAACGCGTGACCCGGAATCCCCTCGTGGGACATGTGCGGCCGCCGGTCCTTCGCCATCGAGCCGGCGAAGTAGCCGAGCTTCGGCGACGGCTTGGGGATCCACCGGATCGAGGGCTCGCCGGGGCGGGACGCGTTCGCGAAAAGCGTCCACTCGTCGAAGCCGTCCAGCGCCTCGAGGTACGGCGGCACGGGCAGGTCGACGTAGTGCGGAAGGTCCGCCGGGACGGACAGGATTCCCTTTTCGTCGAGGAAACGGCGGATCTCGGCCTCGGCGCGCGCCGTCATCGCGGACTGAGCCGCCTGGTCCCGCACCATGGGGAGCTCCGGCGCCCACGCGTTCCGCTTCCGCTCGAGGATCTCGAGCGCCACGGCCCGGTCGTACTCCTGCCGTCCCATGAGGAGGAGCTCCTCCGGTGTGAACGGCACGAGCGCGACCTTCCGAAGGAAGAAGAGGTAGCCGTCGCGGCCGACGGGCGTGCGGTCCGGGAGCGACGGAAGCTTTCCTTCCAGCCACGTACGAAACGCCTCGAGCGCCGCGATCGCGCTCGCGGTCGCCGGCGCGATGCGCGGGCGGACGTCCGGGGCGAGAAGCGGCGACAGCGCCGCCGTCGCGGCCGTCAGCTTCGGACCGATCCCCGCGAGGTCCTCGATCGCGAGCCTCGCGAACGGAGCGGCCGCCTCGTCGAGCGCCGCCCGCGCCTGCTCCAGCGTCCGCGGGATCGACTCGAGCCTCAGCGCGATGTCCTCGCTGCGCTCCTTCTCGAACGGCGGCGGCGAGAGAAGGGCGTCGACGACGACCGGCACCGTCTGGTCCACCCAGAACATCGGGTCGCGCCGCAAGGATTTCTTCACGTCCAGCTCCCAGTGCACGCGGGCGAGGGCCGAGCCGATCAGGCGGCGGTCGACCTGCCACACCACGGTCTTCGCCGGATCGGCCAGCGCCGTCCAGCGCGCGGCGAAGGCGGCCAGCGCCCGCTTCCGCGCCTCCACGGAGAAGCGCGACCAGTCGGGCGCCCAGCCGTGCGGCCGGAGCACGCGGTTCACGTCGTCCCGGTCCATCGGCTTCGTGACCGCGCGCCAGCTCCAGAAGTCGCGGGAGAGAGCCTGAAGATCGTCGGCGGCCGCCGGCGTCGCGATCGACAGCACGAGGGCGAAGAATGCGAGTTTCACTTGACCTTCACGCGCGTCACCTTGACGTTCGCGGGCTTGAGATCGCGGTGGACGATGCCCTTCTCGTGCGCGGGAGCGTCTCGCTACTTCAGATTCTCGCGGAGGATTACGAGCGTCGCCGCCCACGCTTTTGCCGACGCCTTCGCGTTCGCGCCGTCGCGGCCCGATTGCTGGCGGAGGAAGCCGTGTCCCGCGCCCTCAAGCACGACCGCCGTGTACTTCTTGCCGAGTTTCTTCATCGCCGCTTCCGCCCGCGGAATCGTCGCGTTCACGCGCGCGTCGTCGCCGCCGTAGAAGCCCATGACGGGCGCGGCGATCTTTGCGTAGTCGTCCGCGGCTTCCGGCGACGAGCCGTAATACACGACCGCCGCGTCGAGCTTGGGCTGGGCGACGGCGTAGCCGAAGCTCGTCGAACCGCCCCAGCAGAATCCGATACTTCCGGCCTTCCCGTTCGCCGCCGGGAGCTTGAGCGCGTAGGCGCGAACGAGGTCGAGCCGCTGGGCGGCGTCGGCCGGAGTGAGGTTGCGGATGACCTTCGTCGCGTCTGCCCCGAGCGAATCGGTCCCTCCGCCGTTCGGGCCCATGCCCGAGAGAAGGTCCGGAGCGAGCGCGATGAACCCCTCCCTCGCGAGCTGGTCCGCGACGCCGCGCACCCAGTCCGTGAGGCCGAAGATCTCGTGGATGACGAGGACGACGCCCGCTTTTTCCTTCTTCTCCGGATAGACGACCCACGTCAGAAGCTTGCCCCCGCCGGGGAGCGCGATGTCCACCCACTCGCCGTGGCGCGGCGACTTCGCGAGCGCGTCCTTCACCTGGTCGGCGTCGGGCGGGATCGCCTCGTTGCGCGGCGCGGGTGCGGCGGTCGAGGCAGGCGACGGCTTTGCCGTCGCTTCTTTCGCGTGCTCCGCGTGAGGATCCGTCTGGGCAAGGGCGAGCGGGGCCGTGACGAGCGTTGCGGTGAGGACCGTGGCCGTGAGGAGCGCGAAACGTGTCGTCTTCATCGGATGCCCTCCACGAGGAAAAGATCGGACAGGATGCGGTGGTAGCTGAAGGCGTACGATGAGACGTCGGGCGTCAGCACGACGGACACGACCTCGACGACGCCGGCCGGGTCCGCCGGCATCAGCTCGTGCGAGGTCGCCTTCGCGCCCGTCTCGAGGTCGAGGCGGATGACGCGCGCCGGAAGCTCACCCCGCCGGTAGGCATAGAGCGCGTGGCCGTCCGGCGAGAAGCGAAGGGGGCGGTCCTCGGCGACGAGGCCGGGGACGTATTCGGGATCGCCGCCTTCGAGCGGATAGCCGTAGAAGAGCCGGTCCGGCCCCTGCCCGACGACGATGCGTCCGTCGGGTGAAACGGGGAAGAAGCCGAGAGCGATCCCGGGCGGCGTGATCGGGCGCGGGGACTCGCCATCGAGCCCCTGGACGAAGAGACGGAGTCCCTCCCCGGGTGCGTTCGCCGCGACGAGGATGCGCTTGCCGTCCGGAAGCCACCACGTGCGGTGAATCGCGAGGTCGGTCCGCGGAAGGGAACGCGGCTCGCCCGCTTTCACGGGGAGCAGGGTTATTTCGCGGCCTCCCGGGGCGTGTCCGGTCGTCGCAACCCAGCGCCCGTCCGGCGAGAAGCTCCCCGCCCATCCCGATCCGAGCTGAACCGCCGGCGAACCGTCCGTGTTGCGCATGTAGAGCGCGTGCCGCGCCCCCCCGCCCTCGCCCGTTTCGTCGAAGAGGAGGAGCTTTCCGTCCGGCGACAGGTCCCTCACGAGCGACCAGTCGAGGAGGGACAGGTCGCGGTCCCGTTCCGAGCCAGGCGGGCGGCCGATGATGCCGACCTTTCCATTGTCGCTCGTCATGAGGATGTGGCCGTCGGCTGACGCGTCCTGAATCGTGAGCTCACCGGGCGTGCGAACGAGCAGCCGTTCTTTTCCATCGAGAGAGACGGCCCAGACGGAACGCGCGACGCCGACGCGCGTCGCGGTGAACCAGATCTCCTTCCCCTCCCCCGACCACGCGAGACCGTACGCCGTGATCCAGTCCTTGGAAAGGACCGTGCTCTTCCCGGCGCGGTCGACGACGACGACCGAGCCTTCGTCGTCGCCGAGCGCCGGATGGTCGAGGAAGGCGACGAGATCTCCCTTCGGCGAAACGCGCGGGTGGCTCACCCAGCCGCCCGTCTCGTAAAGAACCTTGCCGATCGGATACTCGAGCCGGGTCTTGCCGGCGACGGAGCGCACGACGGCGAGGCTCGTGCCCTCGGGTCCCCAATCCGCCCATTGCACGTCCTCGAGGAGCTCGCGAGGAGCTCCGCCCGCGAGGGGGACCTGCGCGAGCGTGCCGCTCCAGACGAACCGGCCCGCCCAGTGGCGGTCGAGGGAGATCGCAAGCTGGCCCGTGCGCGAAACCGACAGAATTTCGGCGTCGGGCAGCATGAGGGGGCTGGACTCAGGGCTCTCGGGCCGGGCCGAGAACAAGCGGCAGGGATCGCCTTCCCACGCGGCGCCGTAAATCACGGTGCGGCCGTCGGGCGCAAATCGCGCGGACAGGATCGTCCCGCGGCGAAAGCTGAGACGCTGGAACGTCGGATGCGCGGACGCCGGTTCGAGAGCGCCTGCGGAGACTTCTCCCGACAGCTCACCGACGCGGTCGCGCAGGTTCGCGAGGTCGCGCGCGAGATCCCGGGTCGAGGCGTAGCGCTGGTCCGGGTCTTTCGCGAGGCACCTCTCGACGATCCAGCGCAGCGGCGCCGGCAAACGTGGATTGAGCTTCGCGATCGGCTCGGGCTCCTCGCGCATCACGGCCACGATGGTCTCGGCGCTGGTCGCCCGCTGGAAGGCGCGGCGGCCCGTCGCGAGCTCGTAGAGCATCGTCCCGAGAGAGAACTGGTCGGAGCGGAAGTCGACAGGCTTTCCGACCGCCTGCTCCGGGGACATGTACCCGACCGTGCCCATGACCATCCCCGGCACGGTTCCGGACGCCGTCGCGGCCATCGACAGCTCGTGCGAGCGCGCCTCCGTCAGCTTCGCGAGACCGAAGTCGAGGATCTTCACCCAGCCCTCGCGGGACACCATGACGTTCTCGGGCTTCAGGTCGCGGTGGACGATGCCGGAAGCGTGAGCCTTTGCGAGGCCCTCCGCGATCTGCACGGCGATCTCGAGAATCTTCTTCGCCGGAAGCGGCTCCGCCGGAAACGCGACGCGAAGCGTGTCGCCCTCGACAAGCTCCATGACGAGGAGGTGCCTTCCGTCATTTTCTTCGAAGGAATGGATGGCGGCGACGTTGGGATGGTTCAGGCTCGCAAGCGTGCGCGCCTCGCGCTCGAAACGCGTTCTTCTCCCCTCATCTTCGAAGAATTCTTCCGACAGCACCTTCACCGCGACTTCTCTCGTGAGCCGAAGGTCCTTCGCCCGGTAGACCTCTCCCATTCCGCCCGCGCCGAGGGAACCGACGATCTCGTACGCGCCGAGGACCGTTCCCTTCGCGAGTGTCACGAGGATCCTTCGCTCAGGATCGCGCCAAGGAAGCTCGTGCCGCCCAAGGACGCGACGCCGAGGTGTTCCGCCACCGTCGCGCCGACGTCGGCAAACGTCTTCCGCGAGCCGATATCGGCCCCCGCTCTCACGCCCGGGCCCGCCGCCACCATGGGGACGTATTCGCGGGTGTGGTCGGTGGATTCGTCGGAAGGGTCGCCGCCGTGGTCGGCCGTGAACACGAGGACGTCGCCCGGCTTCAGCGCGGAAACCATCTCGGGGACGAAGGCGTCGAGCTCCTCGAGGCACCTCGCGTAGCCGGCCACGTCGTTCCGATGGCCATACTTCGTGTCGAAGTCCACGAGGTTCGTGAAGACGAAGTCGTCCGCGCGGTCCCGGATCGCGAGGATCGTCTTCTCGATCCCGTCGCGATTCGACTCCGTGTGGAGGGCCGTCGCGATCCCGCGGCCCGAGAAGATGTCCTCGATCTTGCCCAGGGCGTGCACCTTCAAGCCGAGCTGGGCCATGCGATCGAGAAGCGTCTCGCCCGAAGGCGGGACGGAGAAGTCCTTGCGGCGGTGCGTGCGCTGGTACTTTCCATTCGCGCCCACGAAAGGCCGCGCGATCACGCGTCCTGCCTGATGCGGCGGCCGGAGGATCTCCCGCGCGACCCGGCACCAGGCGTAAAGGGTGTCGATGGGGACGACGTCCTCGTGCGCCGCGATCTGAAACACGGAGTCTCCCGACGTGTACAGGATCGGCCGGCCCGTCTTTACGTGCTCGTCGCCCAGCTCCTCGAGGATCGTCGTCCCGGAGGCGGGCTTGTTCCAGAGGACCTTCCGCCCGATTGCCTTCTCGAAGGGCTCGACGACCTCGGGAGGGAATCCCTCCGGGTAGAGGGGAAAAGCCACGTCGAGCGTCAGCCCCATGAGCTCCCAGTGGCCCGTCGTCGTGTCTTTCCCCGCGGCAGCCTCGGCCAGCCGCCCGAACGCGCCGGCAGGAGCCGGGAGCCCGGCGGGCGCCTCACCGTACATCGTGTGGAGGAGGCCGAGGCGCGTGAGGTTCGGAAGCGTGGGCTTCCCGTCGCGCAGGATGTGCTGAAGCGTCTTTTTGCCCTCGTCGCCGAAGAGCGCCGCGTCCGGCGCGGTTCCGACGCCGAGGCCGTCGCAGACGACGACGATCGCTCGACGGCTCACGCGTCCTACAGGGATGCCAGACGCTGCTGCGCGTCGGTCCGGAGAGGCGAGTCCGGAAAGTCCGTCACGAGGCGCTGGTAGAAGCTCTTTGCCTCGACGTTCTGTCCCGTCTGCTCGTAGAGGCGCGCCATCGTGAAGACGAGGACGTCCTTCGAGACGGGCGAGTCGCCGGCTTCGAGGTATTTCTTCGCCGTCTCGAGAGCCTCCTTGGGCCGACCCGCGCCCGCCTCCGCGTCGATCGCCGCCACGGCGGCGATTCCCGCCGCGACCGTGCCGCTCTCGGACCTCGCGAAGGCCTTGACGGCGTCCAGGTTCGCGCCCGTCGCCGCCTTCGCGCCGTCGAGTGAGAGCAGGAGGAGGGTGGCCGCGCGCCCGGACGAGGTGGAAGAGGAGTCTTTGGCGAGGGACGCGAGCTCCGCTTTCGCGGCCGCAGTCCGTTCCGCCACGTCCTTGAATACGCGGGCTCCCGGCGCGGACGCGGCGTCGGATGCGAGAGGCGCGTCGAAGAGCGCCAGCGCCGAAGAGAATCGCGCGGCGAGACGGTTATTCCGGACCACGATCCCGCCCCAGACCGCGCCCATCGCGAGGACGGCGCCGCCGGCGATCAGCATCCAACGGGTCGTCTCGGATTTGTGCGACACGACGAAGTCGCGCGCATCCGTCAGCGCATGCTCGAGCTGGTCCGTCTTCATCTCTTTTTTCGTCAGTCGGTTGGACATGTCGGTTTGGAGGCTCGCCTCAGCAGAACGCGGCAAACGCCGCGTCGGCATGATCGAGGAGAAATCCCCCGGTCTCCTTTTCGCTGTCGTAGTCGATCGCGGCGCCTTCGAGGCGCTGGAATGCGTAGTCGTCCATCCAGATCACGAGCCCGCCGCCGCTGTCGATCCGCCGCCCGTCCTCGAGCGCTCGGTCCGACATCGTGATGCGATAGCCGGTCCCGCCGCATCCGAGGACATGCCGGATGACGAGGCAACTTTTCGCCGCGTCCCAGCCCTGGGCACGCAGCGCTTCGAGGGCTCGGTCCGTCACGCGGATGCGGGGCGTCTCCTCCACCAGCCTCAGCGCTTCTTCCGCTTGGCCGACTTCTTCGCCGGCTTCGTGGCCTTCTTCTTCGTCGTCTTCTTCTTCGTGGCCTTCTTCTTCGTCGTCTTCTTCTTCGCGGTCTTCTTTGCCGTCCTCTTCACGGACTTCTTCTTCGGGGCCGACTTCCTAGCGGCTTTCTTCCTGGGCGCGGCCTTCTTCTTCTTAGGAGCAGCCTTCTTCTTGGGAGCGGCCTTCTTTTTAGGAGCAGCCTTCTTCTTGGGAGCGGCCTTCTTTTTAGGAGCGGCTTTCTTTTTAGGAGCGGCTTTCTTTTTCGGAGCGGCTTTCTTTTTCGGAGCGGCTTTCTTCGTCGGGGCCGCGGGCTTCGGGGCGGGGGCAGGAGCGACCGGCTTCGGAGCCGGAGCCGGGGGCGCTGCGGCCGGCTTCGGAGCAGGCGCGACGGCGGCGGGAGGAGCTGAAGGAGCCGCAGGAGGCGCGGGTTTCGGAGCGGGCGCAGCGGGCGGAGCGGGTGGAGCCACCGGCTTCGGAGCCACAGGCGCGGATGCCACGCCGGCTGCCCGTAGCACCTGCTCGGCGTGATGCTCGGTGTCCACTTTGTCGAACACGTGACGGATGCGTCCGTCCTTCCCGATCAGGAACGACTTGCGGAGGGGACCGACCCCCCAGGCGGGATTCGGGTTCTGGCCCCACGAACCGTACGCCTCGTGGACGGCGTGATCGGAATCCGTGAGGAGCTCGAACGGAAGGTTGTACTTGGAGGCAAAAGCGTTGTGCGACGCGGAGTCGTCCCTCGAGATTCCGAGGACCTCGATGCCCGCCTTCTGCAACTCGGCCCAGCCGTCCCTGAGGCTGCACGATTCACGCGTGCAGCCGGGGGTGTCGTCCTTCGGATAGAAGTACACGAGGACGTCCTTGCTGCCTCGGAAGTCGTGCAGCGAGATCGTCTTGCCCGAGCGAGCGGAAAGCGAGAAATCGGGCGCGGTCGAACCGGCACTCAAGGGCGCGGAAGGCGTTGTTTCATCGGCCATCTGACGGTCCTCCGGGCGCGGAGGATATCAAAGTAAGCTCCGCGGACGGAGGAATCCCGAATGCGAAAAGGTGCGCTTCTCTTCCCAACGCTGCCCGCCTTCCTGATCCTCGGTGCCGCGCTCGCCGGTTCCCGGCCGGCCACGGCCCAGGGCGTCACCCTGTTCCGGGACCGCTCCCTGAGTGGGCCATCCCAGACCTTTCACGACGACGTCCCCGACCTCCGATATACCCAGCTCGGGAGCCGCCGGGCCAGCTCGGTCTACGTGCCCCCCGGCTGTGTCGCCGTGCTGTTCGATCGACCCGGCTTCCGTGGCCGGCGCGCAGAGTTCCGGGAGTCCGACAACGACCTGTCGAACACGGCCGTCGGCGAGGACACCGCCGCCTCCCTGCGGGTCAATTGCCGTCACGACGGCCCCGAGTCCCACTACCATCCCGACTGGCACGTGGACCAGTCTGGTCCGTCAGCGTCCTCACGCGGAGTCGTTCTGTATCGCGACCGCGAGGGGCGCGGGCCGAGCCAGTTCTTCGACCGGGACGTTCCGGACCTCGACCGCACGCGCTTCGGCAACCGCATGGCAAGCTCGATCGACGTTTCGCCGGGCTGTATCGCCATCCTCCACGAGTTCCCGGGCTTCCGCGGCCGGCGCACAGAGTTCAGGGAGAAAGACAACAACCTCAGAAATACCGCGATCGGCGAGGACACGGCCTCGTCGTTGCAGGTCCGCTGCCGCTGATCAGCTGCCCGTGACAAGACGGTAACGGTCCCGCGTCTTTTCGACGAGCCTTTCGACCCGCTTCGCGTCCACCAGGTACATCAGAAACCCGAGGATCTCGCTGTACGCGAGGAAGACGTTGAGCGTCTTCACGCGCGGGAAGATCGCCGCGACGAGGTCGCGCACGGTCGCCGGGCCTTTCCCGAGCTCGCGCTCGATCTGTCCGATGCGGAGACCGTAGCGCCGGTCGAGCGTCTTGCGGTGCGCGGCCCAGTCCAGAACCGGTGCGCCGTGGCCCGTGAGGAGGGTCGCGCTCCCCGCCGAAAGGTCCAGCGCGTCGAGAGTCTCGAAGTAGCGCGTGACGCTCCGAAACGGGTGCCCCGGCTCCTCGGGGTCCTCGTCCACGACCGCGTTCGGCGTGATCTCCTTGAGCACGGTGTCCCCGGTAAAGAGGACACCCGCCTCCGGAATCTCGAACGTGAGGCTGCCCGGCGTATGGCCTGGAGTGGACCGCACGACGACAGACCAGCCGTCGCCCTCGAGGGTCTCGCCACCGGAGAGTTCGTCCCAGTCCTCGAGAGGCTTCGCGAAGTGGTCGACTCCCGCGACCGCCGCGACGACCGCGAGACGAGACACGAGGCCGAAGCCCGAGCGCGACATGTCGTGGAGCAGGAGCTTGCGACTTCGGTCCTGCCGGAAGTTCCTGCGGTCGAGCCGCCCGCCGAAGAGCATCGCGCCCGACGCGTCCGCGACCTTCTCCGCGAGGCCGTAGTGATCGTGATGTCCGTGCGTGAGAAGGACGCGCTTCACGTCCGAAATCGCGAGGCCGAAGCCCCTGAGGCCCGCGCCGAGGACCTCCCACGCTTCGCGCGTCAGCGGGCCGCTGTCGACGAGTGTGATGGGGTCGCGCAGGATCACATGGACGTTGACCGGCCCGACCGGAAACGGGGTCGGGACGGTCAGCGTCCTGATGAAGTCGCGATCAGGCCCAGAGGTCGTAGGGATAGCCGCCCGCCTCGTAAACACGATCGCTGATCGACGTGCAGTCCGCGTCCCGGTTCTTCTCGAGCGCCTTCAGGTTCGCCACCATGCGGTGGCGCGCGTGGGCGCAGAACCAGCGCGCGATCTCGACCTCTCCGGCCGCCTTCTCCTCGCCCTTCTTGGCGATCGAGGAGGTCACGCGCGAGAGCGTCGCGATCTGAGCGTAGAGGTCGATGAGGACGTCGGCGATGCGCTCCTGCTGATATTCCTTGTCGACGACCTTCTTGCCGTGCTTGCGCAGGATCGTCTCGCAGGCGTTCGCGAAGATGCCGGCGTACCGTCCCACCTGGTCCGCCTCGGGCGCGAGCGAGGGGTGAACCTTCGTGAGCCTGTCCTGCGTGATGACGCCCTTGAGGCGCTTGTGGGCGTACTCCGTGAGAATGCCACGCTGCGCGAGCGGGCTCTTGAGCGCGCTCTGGACTTCCTTCAGGGAGTCGCCCAGCTCCTTCATGCCCGAGAGGGCGATGAGGAGGCGCAGGATTTCGTTCGTGCCCTCGAAGATCATGTTGATACGGCTGTCGCGAAGCGCGCGTCCGTACGGATACTCGTTCATGAAGCCGTTGCCGCCCGCCACCTGCAGGCCGTCGTTGATGTTCTGCCAGAGGACCTCCGTGCCGAAGACCTTGCAGCACGCGCCCTCGAGCGAGTAGTCGCCGATGTGGCGGTCCACGAGTCCGGCGGTCAGGTAGACCATCGACTCGAGAACGTACGTGGTCGCCGTCATGCGAGTGATCTTGTGGCGGATCATCTCGAAGTCGGCGATGCGCGTCTTGAACTGCTTGCGCTGGAGCGCGTGGTCGACGGCGAGCTTGATCATCATCTTCGAGCCGCCGACCGAGCCCGCGCCGAGCGAGGTGCGCCCCGTGTTCAAGGTCTCGAGAGCGACCTTGAAGCCGTGGCCCTTCTCGCCGACGAGGTTCGCGGCCGGGACGCGGCAGTTCTCGAAGATGATCTGGCAGGTCGAGGACGCGCAGAGGCCGAGCTTCTTCTCCTCGGGCCCGCGCGAGAGGCCCGGCAACGTCCCGTCTTCCTTGGTCACGACGGCGAAGCAGGCGATTTCCCTGTGACCGTCCTTCTCGGCGGTGTTCCCCGGGATTCTCGCGAAGACGGAGAAGAACCGGGCGAAGCCTCCATTCGAGATCCATTGTTTCGTCCCGTTCAGGACGTACTCGTTCGTCGCGGGGTCGTAGACGGCCGTCGTCTTCAAGGAACCCGCGTCCGAGCCGGCCTCTGGCTCGGTGAGGCAGAACGCCGCGACCAGCTTCCCGCTCGCGAGGTCGGGCAGCCATTTCTTCTTCTGCTCCTCGTTTCCGAAGAGGACCACCGGCTTGCATCCGATGGACAGGTGGGCACCGATCACGATCGAGGCCGACGCGTCGAGCGGCGCGACCGTCTCCGTCATCCGGCAGTAGGCCGCCGACCCGAATCCGCTTCCGCCGTACTCCTCGGGGATCGTCATCCCCATCACGCCCAGCTCGCCCATGGCCTTGACGGCCTCGCGCGGGAACCAGTGCTCCTTGTCCATCTTGTCGGAGTCCAGATGCGCCGCGTCGAATTCCCTGTAGGCGCCCGCGAAAGCCTCCACGGTCTCCTTCACGTCCTGCGGGATTTCCGGGAACGGGAAGACGAGATCCTCGGCGATGTGGCCCGCGAACAGCGTCTTGAGGAAAGACTCGACTTCGACGGTGGCTTCGGGTTTCGTCTCTTCTTTGACTGTGGACATCTCTGTTCCCCTTATTCGAAGAATTTCTTGTTCGTTCTTGCCATCTCGACGAGGAGCGCAGCGGGCTCGAATCGCGGACCCTTTTCGGCCGCGAGCTTCTTCAGACCGTCGACGACTGCCGTCGCGCCGAGCGAGTCGGCATACGCGCACAGACCTCCGCGGAACGGCGGGAAGCCGGTGCCGAAGATCATCGCGAGGTCGAGCTTCGCCGGGCTCGCGACGATGCCGTCCGCGAGGCAGAACGCGGCCTCGTTGAGCATCGGAAGAATCAGACGCTGCTGGATTTCCGAGGGAGAGAGCTTCAGATTCGGATTCGGATTCTTAGAAAGGAGAGAGCGGCCGAGGTCGTGGTATGCGGCCGGGTCTGCGCCGCCCCTCCTCTCGCCTTCATAGAAATAAAATCCCTTCTTCGCTTTTCTTCCGATCCTCCCCGCGGCGACGAGCTTTTCGAGCGCCGGGTCTTCGGGCATGCGCGCGGGAAATGCGCTCGCCATCGTCCCGGCCGCTTTCACGGCGACGTCGATCCCGACGTCGTCCAGGAGCTCGAAGGGGCCGACCGGCATCCCGAAAGCCCGCATGGCCTTGTCGACCGCGGCGAAATCCGCGCCCTCGAGGAGAAGCCGGGCCGCCTCGCCGATGTACGGGCTGAGGATGCGGTTCACGAGAAAGCCCGGCGCGTCCTTCACGACGACCGGCGTCTTCCCCATCTTCTTCGCCAGATCGAAAACCGTCGCCGTCACCTCGGGATCCGTCTTCTGCCCGTAGATGATCTCGACGAGCGGCATCTTGTGGACGGGGTTGAAGAAGTGCATGCCCACGACGCGCTCGGGATGCAGGGCCTTCGAGGCGATCTCCGTGATCGGGAGCGTCGACGTGTTCGAGGCGAAGATCGCCGTCGGTGACGCCACGTGCTCCCAGTCGGCGAGGACCGCCTGCTTGACGGACATCTTCTCGAGCACGGCTTCGATCGTGATGTCGCAGCCCTCGAAGCCCGCGTATTCCAGCGAGCCGCCGAGAAGCGACATCTTCGCGGCGAATTCCGCGCGGGTCATCCGGCGCTTCTTGACCTTTTCTTTCCAGACGCGGGCCGCCTGTGCGAATCCGAGCGCCAGCGCCTCGGGCTTGATGTCTTTCATGCGCGTCGGGAAACCCCTGTCGGCCGCGAGCTGCGCGATGCCGCCGCCCATGGCGCCCGCGCCGAGAACGCCGACCCGCCCGATCTTCCGGGGTTTGACCCGTGCGCCGGCCCCACCGAGACCCTCGACGCCGGTCTCCTTCTTGACCTCCTCCATCCGGAAGAAGAGGCCCACGAGACTTCGCATCACGGGCGTGCCGATGAGCGATCCGACCCCTTCGACCTCGAGCTCGAGCGCTTCCGCGAATGGTTTGCCGAAGCCCTTCTCGACGACAGACAACGCCGCGAGCGGCGCCGGGTAGTTCCCCTTCGTCTCCTTCAGGACCGACTGGCGCGCCTTCGAAAAGACGATTCCCTTGCCCGGGCCCTCGAGGAGCTTCTCGGCGAGCTTCGGCGCGCGGACGCGCGCGGGCCCGCCTCCCGGCCCCGCGTTCGACCGTTTCTTCGAGCCGAACTTACCGCGAGCGAAATTCTTCGCCCATTCCTCGAGGATCGCCTGGGGAACGACCTCGTCCACGAGACCGATCCGCTTCGCGCGCTTCCCGTCGAGCACCTTGCCCGCGAGGATGACGTCGAGCGCGTTCGCGAGGCCGACCATCCGGGGAAGGCGCGTGGTGCCGCCCCAGGCCGGCAGGATTCCCAACTTGATCTCCGGCAGTCCGATCTGCGCCTTCTTCGAGTCGGAGATGAGGCGCCAGTCCATCGAGAGCGCGGTCTCGCAGCCGCCGCCCACGCAGGCGCCGTCGATCGCGGCCACCGTGGGAAACGGGAGATTCGCGAGCTTGTTGAAGGTTCGGTGAGGTCCCCGGATCATCTCGGGGTCCGCGTTCCGGTCGGCCTTGGCGATCTCGTTCACGTCCGCCCCGGCGATGAAGATGCCGGGCTTCGCCGAGAGGAGAAGCAGCGCCTGGACGTCGGACCGGCCCGCAAGCGAATCCAGGACGCGGTCGAACTCCTTCATGACGGGCGTCGAGAACTTGTTCACCTTTTCGCCAGGCGTGTCGAAGACGAGGACCGCGAGCCCGTCCCCCTCGATCGTCAGACGGAAAGGAGAGAGCACCGCCGCGGGCGCCGCGAGAGGAACCGTTTCGTCGACGAGAGTGGACATCACACCGCCTCCAGGAGGATCGACGCGCCCTGCCCGCCCCCGACGCATAGCGTCGCGAGGCCGTGCGCCACCTTGCGACGGCGCATCTCGAGGAGGAGCGTCAGGATGAGGCGCGTGCCCGAGCATCCAACCGGATGCCCGAGGGCGATCGCGCCGCCGTTCACGTTCAGGGCGTCCTCCGAGATCGCGCCGAGCTCGGGCGACTTCTCGAAGGCGTCGAGGTTCGCGAGGACCTGGGCCGCGAACGCCTCGTTGATCTCGACGAGGCCCACGTCCTTCATCGAGAGGCCGGCCTTCTTGAGGGCGATCGGCGTCGAGCGCGACGGCCCGAGGCCCATGCGCTCGGGCTCGAGGCCCGCGAAACCCCAGCCCGAGATCCGTCCGAGAGGCTTCAGCCCGTGCTTCAGGACGTAGTCCTCGGACGCCACCACGACCGCCGCGCCGCCGTCCGTGATCTGGGAGGAGTTGCCCGCCGTGACGGTGCCGAATTTCCGGTCGAAGAACGGCCGGAGCTTGGCGAGGGCTTCCATGGTCTGGTTCTCGCGGACCCCGTTGTCGAACGTGAGCATGCGGTCGTAGTCGGGCGGAACCGGCACGGGAACGATCTCCTCGTTCAGCTTCGCGCGGGCCTCGAACGCCCGGTGATGCGAGCGCAGTGCGAACGTGTCCTGCATCTCCCGCGTCAGGCGGCCTTCCTTGGCGAGAATCTCGGCCGTATCGCCCATGCCGAGGTCGCACACGGGATCCGTGAGGCCTTCCTTGAGCCCGATGACCGGGTTGAAGAGGTCTTTCCAGGGCATCTTCGAGAAGGCCGAAATCCGCTGCCCGGCGGTCTTGGACATCCCGGCCTTCGTGAAGACGTCCTTCACCCCGTTGCGATAAAGGAACGGGATCTGCGTCATGTTCTCGACGCCGCCCGCGAGGACGACGTCCGCCTCGCCCATCGCGATGAGGCGGGCAGCCTCCACGACGGACTCGATGCCCGAGGCGCAGTTGCGCGAAACGGAGTGCGCGGGTTTCTCCTTCGGGACGCCGGCGCGGAGCGCGATGATGCGCGCGATGTTCGCGGCGTCGACGGGGGTCGCGATGTTGCCGAAGATGGCCTGGTCGATGGCCGCCGGCTCGACGCCCGCGCGGGCCATCGCCTCGACGGCGGCCGTGCGGCCGAGGTCGACCGCGGAGACGCCGGCGTAGTCCGTGCCGGCCCGCGCGAACGGCGTCCGCGCGCCATGAACGACGAATGCTGCTCTGCTCACTGGGTCTTTCTCCTGCGCCTCACGGCGGTTGAACTCTCTCCTGCGCCGAAGCCCTTGAGGAGCGTGCCCACGAGCTGCTTCGCGTTCGCGGACGGCCTCTTCTCCCCCGAGAGCAGCCACTCCGAAAGGATCTCGTCGGACGCCCCGAAGAGGATGCGCACCGCGAGGCGCGGCTCGAGATCGCGGCGGAACTCGCCGTTCGCGATCCCGTCGCGCAGGACCCCGCCGAGGAGCCGGAAATACTCCACGAGCTTGCTGCGCGAGAAGCGCTCGACGAGGCGGGCGCTCCGGCGCAGCTCGATCTGGAAGACGGATGCGAGGTCGCGGTCGGAACCGATGAACTCGATGTGGAGATGGACGAGTGCCGTCAGCCGCTCGCCCGCCGGCCCCTTCGAGCGCGCGATGGCACGCCCCTTCGCGAGGACGTCGTCCATCGACTCGTCGAAGACGACGCCGAGAAGGTCTTCCTTGTTACGGAAATAGAGGTAGACCGTCCCCTCGGCCACCTTCGCCGCGGCGGCGATCTCGGCGATGCGGGCCTCGTGGAAACCCCGCTGCCCGAACGTCCGGACGGCCGCCTCGAGAATTCGGCGCCGCTTCTCGGGATCGGCCCCGAGAGGGGCGCGATCTTCAGGGACGGCCTCGGCGGCGGCCGCGGGGACCGCCTGCGGGAGCCCGGAACGACCCGCTGAATGAGCCATCACTCAGTAGGCTATGACGCGGCGCGCCGCGCTGTCAAGAAGCTAATCCTGGAAGAGCGCGAGCGTCTCCGCGGAAGCCCACTCGAGCGTGGCGACGTCGTTCGAGACGAGCGTGCCCGCCTCGCCGCGCAGGATGCGGGGAATGTCCTCGAGGGAGCCAATTCCCGCCGTTCTGCCCGTTCGCTGGGCGAAGTCCCGCGCCGCCTCGACCTTCGGCCCCATCGAGCCCGATGCGAATTCGAAACGCGAAAGCGCCGCTGGCGATGCGCGGCGGATGGCGCGGGCGTCCTTCGTTCCCCATCCCACGACGACGGCCGGAACGTCCGTCGCCATGATGAAGACGTCGGCCTCGACCTGTTGCGCGAGAAGGGACGCGACGCGGTCCTTGTCGATCACCGCCTCGACGCCTCGCAGTTTTCCGTCCTCTCCGTAGACGGTGGGAATTCCGCCCCCTCCCCCGCAGATCACGATCGTTCCCTTCTCGAGAAGCCAGCGCACGGGGCGGAGCTCGAAGATGCGCTTCGGCAGAGGCGACGCCACGACGCGCCGCCAGCGGGCGCCGTCCTTCGCCACGGTCCAGCCCCGCTCTTTCGCGAGGCGGTGCGCCTCCTCCTCGCCATAGACGGGGCCGATCGGCTTCTTCGGGTTCTGGAATGCCGGATCAGCGGGATCGACCTCGACCATCGTGAGAAGCGTCGCGAAGGGCTTCGCGAACGGGAGGAGGTTTCCGAGCTCCTGCTCGATCAGGTAGCCGATCATCCCTTCGGTCTGCGCGCCGAGGACGTCGAGCGGGAAATGCGCGGCGTCGAGACCAGACTCGGCCTGGAGCGCGAGAAGGCCCACCTGCGGGCCGTTGCCGTGCGAGATGACGAGCTCGTGCTCCGCCGCGATGGGCGCGAGCGCCACCGCGGCCCGGCGCACGTTCATGCGCTGGTTCTCGGCGGTCATGGGCTCCCCGCGGCGCAGCAGGGCGTTTCCTCCGAGGGCGACGACGACGCGCACGGGCTTCCGCTCTTCGAACCGGCCGTCCGGCCTACGCGCCCGACCCCTCGTACATCTTGTCGATCAGGAGTTTGAAGTGGTCGTCCACGATGCGCCGTTTCACCTTCAGCGTGGGCGTGAGCTCGCCGCTCTCGATCGTCAGGTCGCGCGGCAGGATCACGAACCGGTTGATGAGCATCTCGTGCGGCTTTCCCATGTTCCACTCGTCGACGGCACTCTGATAGATCGCGACGACCCGCGGTTCCTTGACGAGATCCTCCGACGAAACGCTGCCGAGGCCGTTCTCCTTCGCCCAGCTCGCGAGCTTCTCGAAGTTCGGGACGAAGAGGCAGGACAGGAACTTCCGCCGGTCCCCGATGACGATGGGAAGCGATACGAACGGATGGCCCTTGAGATGCCCCTCGATCGGAGCGGGCGCGATGTTCTTGCCGTTCGAGTTGACGAGGATTTCCTTCTTCCGGTCCGTGATCATGAGGAATCCGTCTTCGTCGATGCGGCCGATGTCTCCCGTGTGGAACCAGCCGTCCGCGTCGATCGCCTCGGCGGTCTCCTTCGCCTTGTTGAAGTAGCCCTTCATGACGTGCGGTCCGCGCGTCAGGATCTCCCCGTCGGGCGCGATCCGGCATTCGACGCCGGGCACGATCTTCCCCACCGTGCCGAGCCGCCACGCCGTGGGGCAGGCGAGGGCGATGACGGGGCTCGTCTCCGTGAGGCCGTAGCCCTCGTAGACCTCGATGCCGACCGCCCAGAAGAACTCCGCGAGCTCCTTCGCGAGGGGCGCGCCGCCGGAGATCGCGAAACGAAAGCGGGAACCGAGGGCCGCGCGCACCTTGCGGTACACGAGCCTCTCGTAGAGAAAGTGCTCGAGCGCGAGGCCGAAACCCGGCGTCTGCTTCTTCGCACGGAGCGCCGTGACCTTCTTGCCGGCCTCGATCGCCTTCGCGAAGAGCTTCTGCTTGCCTGGAGACGACTTCGACAGATTCTCCTGCACGCGCCCGTAGACTTTTTCGTAGACACGGGGCACCGCGCCGAAGAGGTGCGGGTTCACCTCGGAGAGGTTGTCGCGCAGCTTGTCGATCGACTCGGCGTACGCGATCGTGACGGACCGATGGTAGTAGGCGTACTCGATCGTCCGTTCGAAGACGTGCGAGAGGGGCAGGAACGACAGGGCGACGGCGGAGGAATCGAAAGGCACGATGGAGCAGGCCGCCACGACGTTCGAGACGAAGTTGCTCTGCGTGAGCATCGCGCCCTTCGGCTCGCCGGTCGTGCCGGACGTGTAGATGAGGGTCGCGAGGTCGGAGGGCTGGCGCGCGTCGGCGCGCTTCTCAAAGGCCGAAGGATCGGCCGCGTGCGCGACGCGGCCCGCTTCCAGGATGCCCGCGAAAGGCACCGTGCCCGCGAGCGACGACCCGTCGAGCACGATGATGTGCTTGATCGCGTGTTTGACCTCGGGAGACGCCTCCTTCGCCGCGAGGACCTTCGCCGCCTGCTCGGACGTCGACGCAAAGGCGACGGTCGCGCCGGAGTCCTTGATGAGGTAGGCCACCTGCTCGGTGACCATCGTCGGGAACACCGGCACGAGGACCGCGCCGTAGCACTGGCAGGCGAAGTCCACGATCGACCACTCGGGCCGGTTGTCCGACAGCAGCGCCACGCGCCCCCCCGGTTTCACGCCGAGGCCCTCGAGGGCGCAGGAGACGGATTTGACGCGGTCCATGAACTCGGCAGTGGACACGGGGATCCACTTCCCGCCCTGCTTGTAGAGGAGCAGATCCGGCTTCGGCGTATCCGCGAGATTCCGGAAAATGTCGACGAGTGTCCGTGGCGTCATGCGAAGCCTCCGCCGTCTGTGCCTGAACCGCACGGATTATAGTGGTCTCGTGGCGCTCGCACTCACTCTTTTGTCCGTTTTCACTCTCGCGGGGCTCGTCCTGTCCAGCCTGTCCGGGTGGGCGCTGTCGCACGCGCTCGGCGGCTCGACGTCGGCGGCGCGTCACATCGCCCTCGCGGTGCCGACGGTGCTCTTCTCCCTCTTCACCCAGTCGATGATCCTTTTCTTCTTCATCGGCACGGGGAAGATGCTGAAGGAAGCCGCGGGAAAGCGGCCCGATGCGGCCGGACGCGACTACATCCTGGCCCGCGTCCGGGCCTTCAAGATCAAGACCTCGGCTCTCTGCACCTTCGCTCCCCTGTCCGCTCTCGCGACCGGCCTCCTCGGCGCTACCGCGCACACGGGCAAGACCCCCGGCTGGCTCCACCTCGTCGCCGCGATCGCCTGCGTGCTCCTGCACATCCAGGCCTTCGGACGCGAGGTCGTTGCGATGGCCGCGACGAATCAGCTCATGGACGAGGCCGCCACGCTCGTGCCTCCGGCGCCGGAAGACGCGGCGTGAGCGGACGTCAGGGCCCGACGAAGGTCGCGCTCGTAACGGGCGGGACAAGGCGGCTCGGATTCGAATTCTCGAAAGCCTTGGTTCGGAACGGCTATTCCGTCGCCCTTTCGTATAGAACCAGTGCCGACGAGGCGGGAAACGCAGTAGATATTCTTAGAAAGGAAGAGGGCGCCCGCGTAGAGGCATTCCGGGCCGATTTCGCCTCCGACGGCGCGCCCGAATTACTTTTCAAAGAAATCTTCTCTTCTCCCCTCTTCGGTTCGTCCTCCTCTTCTTCTTCCGCTTCTTCTTCCGCTTCCTCTTCACCAAAATCGTCCTCTTCCGTCCCCCGCCTCCACGCCCTCGTGCACGCCGCGTCGCCATGGATCCCGAAACCGTTCGCTTCCGTGACCCTTTCCGACTGGGAGGCGATCTTTCGCTCCGGTCCGCGGGCGGCGTTCTTCCTCGCCCAGGCGGCGGCGCCCGCGCTTCGCGCCGCGCAGGGCTCGATCCTGCTCGTCTCCGACGTCGCGGCCGTGCAGGCGTGGCCCACCCACGTTCCGCATTCCGCGGCGAAGGCGGCGATCAACTCTCTCGTCATGAACCTCGCGGTCGCTCTCGGCCCCGACGTACGCGTCAACGCGGTCGCGCCCGGAATCGTCCTGCCTCCCGACGACATGAGCGCGGAAGCTGTCGCGGCCCTCGTCGCGAAGACGCCGCTCGCACGCCGGGTCGCCGTCGCCGACCTGATGGGCCTGTCGATCGCGATCCTCGAGAACCGGTCAATGACGGGCCAGATCGTGGCCGTGGATGCGGGTCGTTCGATCGTCTAGACCGACGTGCGCGCCGTCTCGAACTCGCCGGCTTCTTCGACGAGCTTCCGCGCGAACACCGTCGCGAAGGCGACGCGGTCTGCCGCGAGGCGCCGGCCCGCTTCGGTGAGGAAACGCGTGGCCGCCATCTTCTCCTCGATCTCTCGCGCCATCTCCGCGAGCGTCATGCGCTCGCGAGATCCCGCGACGAGGATCCGCGTCACGCCGTACGCGCCGACGGACTCGAGAAGCATCGCGTCGTGAACGATCATCTCCTCGGGGCTCGCGGGTGTCGACGCGAGACGGGAGAGAGAAGAAGAAAGACGGGAGATTTCTTCGAATGGAATATGGAGGGAACGGAGGAGCAGCGACTCGCGGCCGTCCGGTGTGATGCGGCGAGCGGTCGGAAGCCCGGCGAACGTACACAGGAGGAACAGACGATCGGAATTCGCTGCGGCGGTGTCCCCTGTCCCTCTTCCCTTTTCGAAGAAATCTTCCGAAATCCGAATCCTCCTCTCGACGAATCCGAAGTTCGTGGCCCCGTCGATGCCGACCGAAAGCGGCCTCACGAAGTCCAGAATCTGCTTGCGCGCGGCCGCATCGAGCGTGAACGGCACGCCGCAATGATAGGTCCCGGCGGCATAATCTCCCGGATGAGCTTTCACAAGCCGGCCTTGTCCCTTGCGATCGCCGCAATTCTCCCCGCCGCACTCGCCGCCCCCCTCGTCTCCTGCAGCCGCGCCGAGCCGCCCGCGAAGCCGGCGGGTTTCCGCGTCGCGCTCCTGACCCCCGGCCCCATCTCGGACGCCGGCTGGAACGCGGGCGCGTACGAAGGCCTCAAGGCGATCGAAAGGGAGCTGGGCGCAACCGTCTCGCACGTCCAGGTGAAGTCGCCGTCGGAATTCGAAGAACAATTCCGCGCCTACGCGGCAAAGGGGACGGACCTCGTATTCGGTCATGGTTTCGAGTTTCAGGACGCGGCCGAGCGCGTCGCGAAGGAGTATCCGAAAACGGTGTTCGTGACGACCTCGGGAGCGAAGACCGCCCCGAATCTCGCGCCGATCGTCTTCGAGCTGGAGCAAGCCTCCTACCTCTGCGGTCTCGTCTCAGGCCGCATGACGAAGACGGGCAAGGCCGGGATGGTGGGCGGCGTCGAATTGCCCTCGATCAAGTCCACGTTCCTCGCCTACGAGGCGGGTTTCCTCGCGGGCCATCCGGGCGGGTCGGCGCGGCCCGTCTTCACGGGCTCGTTCGAGGACGTGGCGGGCGCGAAGGCCGCGGCGCTCGCCCTCGCGGACCAGGGCTGCGATTTCCTCTTCCAGAACGCCGACGCGGCGGCGCTCGGCGTCTTCAAGGGCGCCGAGGACCGGAAGATCCGCGCCTTCGGGACGAACAAGGACCAGAACGCGCTGTCTGCGGCCGTCCTCGCCTCGGCCGTCATCGACATGCCCCGCGCATTCGTCGAGACCGCGCGCCGCGTGAAGGACGGAACATTCGACGGCCGGCCCCTGCGCTACGGCCTCGCGAGCGGCGTGATCTCGTTCGTCTGGAGCCCCGCGGCGAAGAACGACGTCCCATCCGCGATCGTCGACGAGGTCAAGGCGGCCGAAGAGAAGATCAAGACGGGAGC
>JBDTML010000315.1:0-28819 GCA_039934255.1 Acidobacteriota bacterium
GAGCGCGTCCGTCCCGAGAAGGACGTCGAGCTCCGCCTCGAAGAGGGCGCGCGGAGCCGTCGCGCCGTAGAGGAAGAGGTTTGACGTGGGGCACCAGACGGCGGCGCATCCGGCCGCCGCGAGCCGGGCGATTCCCGAAGGCTGCGCGGCAACGAGATGCACGGCGAGAAGCCGCGGGGAGAGAAGCCCGAGAGAGAAGACCTCTTCGATCTCGTCGGAAGAGGAAGCGGAAGTTCCCTCGGCGAGGTGCATGGCCCAGGGGCCGGTCGCGGGCGGTGTCGTGCCGTCCCGGGCGTCCCGGAGGTTGCGCAGCCCGTCGAGCGCCGGGAGCCGCACGACGTTCACGGGAAAGCCAGAGGCGAAGTCGGGCTCCCAGCGGTCGTGGTGGACCACCGAAGTGACGCCGCCGAGGATGTTCTTGAACGCCCCGAAGAGGAGCGCGTCACGCAGGGGCAGCATGTGCCGCCGCGCGAGATCGTCCGCGAAGCGCGCGTGAAGATCGGCGCCCCACAGGGCGGCGCTCGTGTAGGGCGGCTCGCCGATACGGGGGAGGTGGTTCCGGTGGAGATGGTCGTGCGCGTTGACGAGGCCGGGCATCAGCGCGGCGTCACCGAGGTTCACCGTGAGGTCCGCTTTCTCCTCCGGTGCCGAGAGCTTCCCGTCCGCGACGACGCACGTCGCGTTTTCCGCCTCGAGTCGAAAATTCATTTGGAGAAGCGCAGCGCGAGGAGCAAGGGAAGGCCGAGGTCGGCGGCGTACCGGTCGAGCTTCTTCGCGCGCTCGTAGAAGGGCCGGACTTCCGAACCCACGCCGAGCGAGCCCGAAGCGTCGAACGTGAGACCCGAAGCGCGCGCGGCGGCCTCGTGGGCCTCTGGGTCGTGCACGACGTGCTCCACGACGTGGCCGGCGCCCGAGGCGTCGCGAAACGCGCGCGCGTGGCCGCGCCGGATGGCCTCCGGGTGAAAGTCGGTGACGACGACGTATCCGCCCTTCCGGAGCACGCGCGCGAATTCCCGGTAGATCGGCGCGATCTGGAGAAGATGGCCGGCCGCGAGCCGGCACCAGACGACGTCGAAGGCTCCCGCCCCGAAGGGCAGCGCGCGGAGGTCCGCCCCGGCCGTGGTGCGCGGCCGTGAGGGGTCGTGGCGGCCGGCGGCCAGCATCTCGAAGACGAGATCCACGCCGTAGGAGCTCTTCGGCCCGAGGCCGGGGGCGAAGGCGAGGCGCCGCGCGGTGCCGCAGGCGGCGTCGAGGAGGTCCTTCCCCGCGATGTCGTGTGAGAAGAAGTTTACGGCGAGTGAGTCCATCGTCGTGAGCGGGTTCTCGACGTCGTACGTCGCGGCCCACAGGCGATAGGCGGGACGCGTGCCGAGGGGCGGCTCGACGCTCACGCGGGCGGCCTCAGATGTCCGTAGGCCTGCGAGTCCGATGGCACGAGTCCCCCCTTCAGTGTCCGGGCGAAGTCTTCCACACGTTCCTTCAGTTTGCGCGGGAGCCACGGGACGAGGGGATCCTCATGCGTCATCCAGCCCGTCCACTCGGGGGTCGTCCACTCCTCGAGCGTCGTCGGTGTCGAGGAGAGCGGGTCGACGTTTCCGTACGTGCCTCGACGCTGCGGAGTGGGCGTGTAGAAGTAGGTGATGAGCTTCATGTCCGGGTTCACGGCGGCGAGCTTCTCGACGAACGCGAGCGTCGTTTCGACGTCCCCTTCTGGATCGTCCGGGTCGCCGAACATGAACGAGAACTCCGGCACGATGCCGAAGCGGCGTGTCTTCTCCGCGAGCGCGAGCGTCTGGTCCGTCGTGAGATTCTTCGACATCTTCCGGAGCGTCTCGTCGGAGCCGGACTCGGCGCCGAAGTAAGCCATCGTGAGGCCGGAGCGGCGGAGGGCCTCCCACGTGCGGTCCGAGAAGCGCAGCATCGCGTCGATCCGGGCCTCGCACCACCACCGAAGCCCGAGCGGCGTCATCCGGGCCGCGAGCTCCTCGGCGTGCGGCTCCTTGAGGAAAAAGTTGTTGTCGTAGAAGTGCACGGCGTCCATGCCGTGGCGCTCCACGAGATGCCGAAGATTCGCCTCGGTGCGCGCGGGCGACTCGAATTTCTGAAGGCTGCCGAGCGCCGCGATGACGCCGCAGAAGTTGCACGTGTACAGGCATCCGATCGAAGCCTGGTAGACGCCGTTGCGCTTCCCGAGGGCGGTCGGCTGGAGGTAGGTCTCGATGTCGATCCGGCTCCAGGGCAGGGCGGGGAACGCGTCGGGCGCCTCCCAGGGCCTTTCCGGATTGACGCGCGCCTCGCCGCCTTCCTTCCAGCCGAGGCCCGCGACGGTTGCGGGGTGGCGGCGGCCCGCGAGGACGTCGAGAAGGTCCGCGAATGTCCGCTCTCCCTGTCCCCGCACGAGGAAGTCGACGTACGACGCATGGAGGACGGGCTTCGGATAGAGGCTCGGGAAATAGCCGCCCCAGACGATGGGAACTCCCGGGAAACGTTCCTTCAGCCGCCGGGCGAGCGGCACCGCCGACACGAGCTGCGGCCCCGGCATCACCGTCATGCCCACGAGAGTCACGGGATCGTCCGTGTGCGCTCGCGCGAGAACTCTTCGCGCCGTCTCCTCGAAGAGGTCCGCGTCGGGGAGGTTGCCGTCGAGGATCTCCCACGTGACGTCGGGCGGGAGTGCAGCGCCGAGCGTGAGGAGGGACAGCGGAAAGCGGCGGTTCTTCGGGCGCGTGGCGCGCGGGTTGAGGAGGAGAATCACGAGCGCTTCACGAGCGGCGCGCTCTCCAGAGGTCGAAGCGCGAAGGGGGCCGCTTTCCGAGAAGGCGCGCCTTGAGGCCGCGCGTCTCGTAGGCAAGCGGATAGAGAACGCGGCTCCTCTCGAACGACAGGCCCGCGGGTGTCGCGGCAGCCGCGAGGCTCTTTTTCGTGAGGTACTCGATAGGCGACAGCGCGAGGAGATCCTCCGCGAGGCCCTCGAACGTCCGCGCGGTGTCCCGCCGCTTCTCCTCGGACATGGCTTCCCCCGATCGAGACCGCGCGTAAAAAGGCGAGTCCAGTATAGCGACGAGCCCTCCCCGCGCCGTGGCGCGCGCGGCCTCCGCGAGGACCGTCGGGAGATCCTCGGCCAGGTGCAGAGACGCGTCGAAGACGACGAGGTCGAAGCGGGCGTCGCCGAAGGGGAGCGCGTCGAAGGACGAGGACACGCGCCCGAACATGCGGGGCAGGTGGCGTCGGAAGGGCGCGCCCGCGGCGAGGCCGTCCGCGTCGTCGACGCGAAGGTCCAGCGCGACGGAGCGGTGGCCGAGGCGCGCGAGGCGCGCCGAGAGCCAGCCGTTGCCCGCCCCGAGATCGAGGACGGCAAGCGGTCGTCCGCGCTCTTTGGCCAGCGGCGCCACGACGCGCCGGACGAACGCGTCGAACGTGCGCGCGCGGATCGCCCACTGGCCCGCGAGCGGCCCGTCGGTCAGGTACGGCAGAGCGAGCAGCTCGGCCTCGCCGCCCGCCCCGCGTCCTTCCGCGCGCCGAAGCCGCATGTAGGCCCGCGCCCAGCGCCGTCGAGGAGGCTCGGCGGTCATGGGGTGTCCGCCGGAGCGCTCGTCCTCTCGAAGTCGAGGAGCACGTGGTCGCCGAGGAGCGCGAGCGGCCGCGCGCACGCGCGGTCGAGGCCCTCGAGGGCGCCGAGAATGCGCGGGAAGCGCGAGACGGCAGGCTCCGCGCCGCTGGGAGGCACGAACACGCCGATGCCGCGCGTGCTCTTCAGGCGGAACCAGGGCGCGAATTCCCGCGCGAGCGTTCGCGGCGCCGGATACGTCACCGTGAACGTCTCGCCTCCTAGACGCGCCGGGGCGGGAGAGCGCCCGAGTCTTCGGAAGGCGGCGCGCGGCTTGCCGCGCGCGAGGAGGACCAGCGTCTCGCCCGGGCAGAAGGGGCCGAAGACGACGAGGAGCGCTCGGCGGCCGGGAGGGAGGAGACGCGCGAGCCCGCGCGCGACGGGGCGGCGATCTTCGACGCAATTCAGGGACGCGAAATTGGAGAACGCGCCGTCGAACGGGGCCCCGGCGTACGCGCGTGCCCAGGCGTCCATGTTCTCGAGCGAGACGCATGCGGCCGTCACGCGGTCTTCGAACGACGCGGCGAGGGCCTTCTCGTTCGTCAACGCCGCCATCCGGGGCGCGCCGTCCGTCACGAGGACGCGGCACCCGTTCTGCGCGAGGAAGAGCGCGTCCTCGCCGGTGCCGCCGCCGAGCTCGATCAGCGACGAGCCCTCCGGGAAGGCGTCGAGAAGCGCGCGCCTCACGGCCCTGCGCTGCGCGGCGACGCTTTTCCACGAGCCGAACCGCTCGTCGAAGGCGCCGGCCAGCGCGTCGAAGGCGCGGACCGCGGGTGGCAGTCCGCCCGTGACGTCGCCCGTCACGCGCGCGCGAAAGCGGAGGAGCCACGGGACGGGCCCGCGGCGCGCCTCTCGGTCCGGAGGGACGCCTCCGAGTCTTCCAGCTCGGCCCAGCGCGCGTCGAAGAGGGCCTGCGCCTCGAGAGCCGCGTTTCCGGTGGCGGAGAAGGCGGCGACCTCCTCGTGCAGGAGATCGCGCACGCGTTTGTAGAAGGCCCCCTCGTACGTGCCGCGGAACATCATCGCGAGGTCGTCGCTGTCGCTCCAGTTCGTGCGGGCGCCGAGCTGCTCCTTCACGCGCTCGTAAAAGAGGGTGCCCGGCAGCGGGTAGGCCACCGACACGCCCACGTCGTCAGGGCGCTCCTCGCGGATGAGGTCGCGCGTCGCGAGGATGTCCTCGAAAGTCTCGCCCGGATAGCCGAGCTGGAGGAACCAGGCCGCACGGATGCCGTGCTGGCGGAGGAGGCTCGTGGCGTCACGGACCTGGACGACGCGCGTGCCCTTGTCCATCGCGTCGAGGATCTTCTGCGCGCCCGACTCGACGCCCATCCACACTTCTTCCGCGCCCGCGTGTTGAAGAGCGGCCACGGCCGAGGGGGTCATGAGATCCACGCGCGACTGAACCGTGAAGGGGATGCGGACTCCCTCGTGCGCCAGCGCCTCCGCGTACGACTCGATCCAGCGCGGCGACAACCCGAAGATGTCGTCCGCGAACCAGAGGTGGTCCGGGTTCACCGTCTCGGCCAGGTGGCGCACTTCGCGGGCCACGTTCGCGGGGCTCCGCTGCGCGTAGCGCGTTCCGTAGAGCGGCTTCGCGCACCAGTTGCAGTGGAACGGGCAGCCGCGCGTCGTCACGACGTTCCAGGACAGCCGCCCGTGGGCCGGGGTCCACGCGGCACGGTACTGGGCGACGTCCACGAGGTCCCAGGCGGGGAAGGGGAGCGCGTCGAGGCTCGCGACGAACGCGCGCACCGGCGTCCGGCGCACGGCGCGCGCGCCGTCGGCCGCGAGCCCGTCGGCCGGGGGGCCGTCCAGCAGCGCCAGGCCCGGAATCGCGTCGAGGCCCGCGTTCGGATCCCGCGCCCACGCGGCCGCCAGATCGGGGAACGTCGCGTCCGCCTCGCCCATCACGACCGCGTCCGCACCGGCGGCGAGATACATCTCGGGATGGTCCGTCGCGTCCGAACCGTTCACGGCCACGCGGCGCCCGCGCGCGCGCGCCGCGGCGACCATCGCGAGCGCGGCCTCGCGGTTCTTCGTCGTGCACATCTTCGTCAGGAAATTGAAGTTGTCCTCGAGGATGCCCACGATCCGCGCTTCGGAGGCGTCGAGGGCGCGGACGAACTCGGCCTCGCTCCGGGCGAGCATCGCGTCGAACAGCTCCACCGTAAAGCCGCGCTCGCGGAGCACCGATGCGACGAACAGGGTCGCGAGCGGCGGGTACGGCTTCATCTTTCGCCACTGCTTCGCGTCGTGCGCGAGGAAGTACGAGTGCGCGAGGAGAACCCGGGGCATCGGAGCGGGCATTTCGGCGAGCCTAATACATCCGCGTCGGCGCGGTGTGTGATCTAGCTGACGAGATCCTTCAACAAAGCCACCGCCCCCGCGAGGTCCGACGCGCCGTCGAGACGCGCGCCGCCGGCCTCGGCCCATGCGCGCGCGACGGAGGCCGCGCCGCCGTTGACGTGCTCCTGCGGAATTTCGCCCTTTTCGAACTCGATCAGAAAGTCCGCAGGCGCGAGCGCCACGAGCCGCGCCGGTCCCGGGACCCGCGGGCCGAGGAGCAGCGTCGTCACGCGCCTCGCCACGCGTGTTCCGGGGCTCGAACCGCCCCAGAGATCCACGCGGCGTTTCGTCTCACCGCCCGAGAACGCGGGAGCCGTCGACGCGAGAATTCCGAGAAGGGCGGCGCTGTCCGCGCGGAGCGTCAGCTCGCGTACCGAGGCCGCGAGCGCGTCGGAGTCGCTTCGCGCCACGAGGATGCTCTCGTCGCCGAGGACCGTCAGCCCGGCGGCGTGCGCCGCGGCGACGAGCGTCGATTTCCCGGCTCCGGACGCGCCGCGCACCACCACGGCGCCCTTCGGGCCGGACGCCGCGCCCGCATGAAGGGCGTGCCAGCCGCGACGCGCGAGGAGGACGGCGGCGGGCGCTTCCAGGAGCCAACGGGCGGCGGGACCCGAGGCGAGTGAAGCAGAGTCGAAAAGTCCGGCCTCGGCCGTCGCGAAGATCGTCGCGTCCGCGAGGGCGATGCGCGCCGAGAAGAGACCGGGAATGCCGCATCGGAACTCCGCGGGCGTGTGTTCCCAGGCGAGGTGCCGTTCGGGCAGGTCCGGGGTCCGCGCGCCCGGCGTCCCGGCGGACTTCACGTCGACGCGGATGCGGATCGCCGGTGCGCCCTCGTCCGCTTCTCCTGGCGGCCAGAGCCTTGCCGCGAGGGCGGCGACACGGCCGTCGTTCGTCTCGAGGACGACCCGGTCGTGAGGCGGCAGGAAGACCGAGGAGCCCACGTCCGCACTCTGACACGCAGGGGTGCAACTTATTCGCGTTTCCAGCGTCCTGTGCTGAATGATCCGTTCGTCGTCACGCGGGGGCCGGGGGGTGTGGCCCCGGAGTTGCTCGCCGGTTTCCAAATGGCCCTGAAGGGGTCAATACGGCTTGGAGGATCTCCCGTGGTCAAGTCCGCAGCGGCCTTCGTGAGTCGAATCGTCCCGCTCGTCGCGTTCCTCGTCCTGCCCGCTCCCGCGGCCGCCGGCGAGATCCGCGGCCGCATCCTCGTATCGGACCGCGCCGACAAGCCCGCTTCAGGTGTCACGATCTCCGCGGTTCCCTGGGAAGCTCCCGGCGAGGAGGCCCGGCGCGAGATGAAGGGCGGCGAGTCGCCGAAACCGGTCGCCTCGGCGACGACCGGAGCAGACGGGTCCTTCGTCCTCTCGGTTCTGCCTGCGGAACCGGGCAAGGAGAAACTCTTCAGGGTTCGGGCTGAGGGGGCGGGTATCGTGCCCGTGCTCTTCGAGGGCGTTTACGACGCCGCCGAGACCGAGGACCTCGGCGAACACACCATTCCGCACGGTGAGAGGCTCTCGGGAATCGCGGTCGACTCCTCGGGCAAGCCGCTTCCGGGCGCCGCGGTCTCTCTCGAGCCGGGTGTCGCCGGGGGCGACGACCTCGCGTATCGCGTCGTGACGCGCAAGGTCGTCACGGGCGAGGACGGCAAGTTCCAGTTCGAAGAGGCAAGCACCACGGGGAACCGCATCACGATCGAGAAGGCCGGCCTCGCGCCGGCGCGGGAGACGGGCCTCCGGGCGGGCGCGGTCACGCGGCCGATCGCAGTCGGCGCGGGCGACCCGGTGGCGGGCGTCATCCTCGCCGCCGGCAGGAAGCCGGCCGCGGGCGCCCTCGTGAGGCTCGAGAGCTCGAAGGCCACGACGCGCTGGGTCGAGACGGATGCCGAAGGGCGGTTCACGATTCCGCACGCGCCGGACGGCCGGGGCACGATCGTCGTCGATGCCGGCGAAGCCGGCTGGGGAAGCCGACCCGACCTGAAGCTGCCCCTCGCCGAAGGGAAGCCGGTCACGATCACGCTCGCGCTGCCCGCGTCCCTCGACGGCAAGGTCGTCGACGACAAGACCGGCCGCGCCGTCGCGCGCGCGAAAGTTTTCGTCAAGGCGAACGGGTTCGCGCGCCTCGCGCGCACGGGGCCGGACGGCCTCTACCACCTGAAGGGCATCCCGCCCCAGACCTACAGGCTCTCGGTCGACGAGGCGCGCTACGTGCCGTGGGTGAAGCCGGATCTCGCGCTCGTTCCCGGTGAGGGGAAGCGCCTCGACGTCGCGGTCACTCTCGGGGCCGCGATGGCCGGCAAGGTCGTCGACGAGAACGGCGCGCCCGTCTCCGCGGCGCGGGGAACGCTCACGCGCGGGGGCGAGAACGCGCTTGCGGGCATCCGGCGGATGCTGCGCGTCGGCAACGAGACGACGGCGTTCCGGACGCGCGCCGACGGCACGTTCAAGGCGACGCGCCTGGCGCCGGGCGACAACCAGCGCCTCTTCGTGAGCCACGCCGACTACGAGCGCGCAACGCTCGCGGGGCTTTTGCTGCCTTCGGGTGGGACGAAGGCCGACGTGGCGGTCGTGATGCGCCGCGGCGCGACGATCTCCGGAATCGTGAAGGACGCGAACGATCAGCCGATCGCGGACGTCGAAGTGCAGGTCGACCCGTCCGTGAACTTCCGCGCGGGCGCGGGGGGCGCGGTGGCGAATTTCACGCGCCTCGGCGGCCCGAGCGTGCGGCCGAAGACGAAGACGGCGGCCGACGGCTCCTTCCACATCACGGGCATGTCCGTGGGCGAGTACGCTCTTCAGGTCCGCAAGCCCGGGTTCGCGAACGAGCGGGTCGATCCCGTCAAGGTGACGGACAAGGGCGCCGAGCCCGTGGTCGTGACGCTCGGCCCCGGGGCCGCGATCGCCGGCATGGTGCGCAAGAAGAGCGGAGAGGGCGCCGAGGGATACATGGTGCGCGTCGGCACCGGAGGGCGCGGCGCGGGCGGCGGCGGTCCCTTCGCGGGAACGGGCACCGAGCTCGCGACGGGTCCCGACGGCCTCTTCGTCATCGAAGGACTGAAGCCGGGCCAGGTCTACGACCTGTCCGTCTTCGGCGGCGTCGGCATCGGCCCCCAGAAGCGCGGCGTCGTGGCGCCGGCCGCGAACGTCGACCTCCTCGTGGCCGGCACCGGCCGCATCGCGGGGGCGGCGGTGGACGCGCGCACCGGCCAACCGCTGAAGAATTTCTCCGTCTCCTACGAGCCCGACCGCGGCGGCGGCGGCGCCATCTTTCGTCTCGTCGCGCGCGGCGCGGGGGTCTCGACGGGCATCGGGCAGAAGCGCGAGGTCACGGCGGAGGACGGCGCGTTCGTGCTCGAGGACGTGCCCGCGGGGACGTGGACGGTCGTCGTCGAAGCCAAGGGCTATCGGCAGGCGCGCGTCGCGAACCTCGCCGTCGAGGAAAACGGCTCGAAGGACCAGGTCGAGGTGAAGGTGACGCCGGGCGTCGTCCTCAAGGGCCGCGTCACGGACGCCCGCACCGGGCGGCCGGTCGCGAACGCGACGATCACGCACGAGCCGGCGGGAAGCGGAGGCGGCCCGGGCGGCTTCGGTGGTTTCGGAGGCCGCGGCGGCCCATTCGCGGGCCTGGACGGCGGCGGCGACGTCACCTCGGACGCGGAGGGGAATTTCGAGATCGACGGCATCGGCGTCGGGCGCTTGAAGGTCACCGCGAAGAATCCCGACTACACCGACGGCAGCGAAGTGGCCGACGTCAAGGAGACGGGCGGCACCGTCGAGATCAAGCTCACCTCCGGCGGCTCCGCCAGCGGCGTCGTCGTGGCCGGGAACCAGCCGCTCCCGAACGCGGAAGTCTCGATCTCGGCCGCGGGCGAGACGGGATTCGGCCGCATCCTGGGGGGCGGCCAGATGACGACCGCCGACGCCGCGGGGCGTTTCCACTTCGATCACCTCGGCGCGGGCCGCTATTCGGTGTCGGCCGGATTGAACGGCAAGTCGAGCAATCTCGCGGAGTTCGTGCTCCAGGCGGGCGATTCGAAGAGCGATCTCGTCCTCTCGCTCACCGCGGGTTCCACGATTCAGGGCACCGTCTCCGGACTGCCCGACGCGATGCGAAGCGGGGCGACGGTCATGGCCACCGGTGTCCAGTCCTTCTTCGCGAACACGAAGGTCGGCGCCGACGGCAGCTTCTCGGTCACGGGCGTGCCGGCGGGCCCGGTCATGCTTCGGGCGCAGGCTGGGGACGGCCTCGGGACCTCGCGCAGCGCCACGAAGCAGGTCACCGCGAGCGACGACCTGCCCGTTCTCCAGACGGAGATCGTCTTCGACGAAGGCTTCACGCTGAGCGGGCACGTCACGCGTTCGAGCCAGCCCGTCGCGAACGCGATGGTCGTCGCGAACCTTCAGGGCGGCGGCGGCCGCCAGGCGACGACGCGCACCGACGACGGCGGCAGCTACACGCTCGTGGGCTTGCAGGAAGGCTCGTACACCGTCACCGCGATGGGCGATCCGCTCGCCGGCGGAGGCTCGCAGGTGCGGCAGACGATCTCCCTGACGAACAACCAGAGCCTCGACCTCGTCTTCCCGACGGCGAAGGTCGCCGGCACCGTCACGGACGCCGACACGAAGCAGCCTCTGGCCGATGCCGCCGTGTCGCTTTCCGCAGCCACGGGCACGGGCACGGTCCCGATGCAGCGCATGGCGACCACCGACAGCAACGGCCACTTCCAGTTCACGGACATCCTGCCGCAGGCCTACACGCTCAACACGCAGAAGACCGACTACCAGTTCGACAAGCGCACCCTCACCGCCGCGGACGACGGCACGAGCGAGAACGTCCAGGTCGAGCTCGCGCGAGGTCAGGGAATCGGCATCGTCGTGAGGGACGGGCTCTACAACGTCCCGATGCGCAGCGTCATGGCGCGCGTCCTCGACGGAAACAAGGCGACCGTGTTCACGGGCGCGATCGCGCTCGACACGACGGGAACGGGCGAGATCCCGTCGCTCAAGCCGGGCGGCTATTCGGCTTTCGTGAACGCGAGCGGCTACGCGACCGCGTACCTCGCGAACGTTTCGGCGCCCTCGCAGCAGCCCGTGCCCATCACGCTCACGCCCGGCGGCGCGGCCGACATCACCGTCGGGCCGAAGTCCTTCGTGAAGGGGATCCTGCGCGGCACGCTGAAGACCGCGGCGGGCGTTCCCTTCCCGTACACGCTCTACGCGACGGACGGCCGCATCTCGATCACGGCCGACGCCAGCGGACAAGCCGGTTTCAGAAGGCTCGCGAACCTCGCGCCGGGCAGCTACATCCTGACCCTCGACAACGGCGGCGGCACGACGTTCAACATCTCCGAGGGGGGCATCACACCCGTGCCCCTGCCGTAGGAGAGAAAGAGAATTTATTTAGTAAGAGAAGAGAAGAGAAGGAATAGAAGATTTTCTTAGAAGGGGGAAGAGGGAAGGGCCGCGTTTCCTCCCCTTCTAAGAAAAGCGCCGTAACCCGCTGAGGCGAGATTAGCCATTAAGATCTCCGCATGAAAAAGCACGGGAGCAAAAGAATTCTCTTTCTCTCTCCTGTCATTCTCGGGCTCCTGGTGTTCGCCGCCGTGGCCCAGACCCCCGACGCCCGTGGGAGAAAGCAGGCTCAGGCTCTGTGGCGGCCGGCCGACGGCGACGCGGCCGCCTTCGAGGCGTTCGCGCGGGCGAACACCGCTTCAGACGCGGCCGTCCGGCAGGCGCTCTTCACGCGCCTCTCGGGCGCGCTCGTGACGCTCGAAGGGCACATGCGCGAGGCGGGACGCGACCTCCGCATGCACGTGGACCTCGACAACGGGCCGATCCTGCCTTTCGACGAAGTTCTCGCGGGCTACGACCCGGGCGCGCACGTCGCGGACGACCTCTTCGACGACAAGATCGCGTTCCAGGCGCTCCTCAATTTTCCCGTCTACACGCTCGACGAGAAGCTGAAGCTCGGCTCGACATGGACGCGCCGCCAGTGGGCAGAGGCGCGCCTCGCCGACCGCTTCGCCACGCGCGTCCCGGCCGCCGTCAACCTCGCCATCGCGAAGGCCCAGTCCGACGCGGCGCAGTACATCGCGTCGTACAACATCTGGATGCACCACCTCGTGGACGCGAAGGGCACCCGTCTTTTTCCTGCAAAGATGCGCCTCCTCTCGCACTGGAACCTCCGCGACGAGATCAAGTCCGACTACGCGGACGCCGCGACGGGAGCCGCCAAGCAGCGCGCGATCCGCAAGGTCATGGAGCGCATCGTCGACCAGACGATCCCGCGCGCCGTCGTGGACAACCCGGGGCTGGACTGGAACCCGTTCACGAACGAGGTCGGCCCCGCGGCCGTGAACGACGCCGGGACCGCGGCCGTTCCCGCGAAAGACGCGGCGTCGACGCCCGGAGCCGAGCCCGACACGCGTTACGCGACGCTCCTCTCGTGCTTCCGTGCCGTCCGGCAAGCCGACGCATACTCTCCGACCGCGCCGACGTTCATCGCGCGGCGGTTCGAGGAGGACCGCCAGATCCCCGAAGCCCGCGTGAAGAAAATGCTCGAGGACGTCCTCTCGTCGCCGCTCGTCCCGAGGGTCGCGGCGCTCATCGAGAAGCGCCTGGGGCGGAGACTCTCACCGGTCGACGTCTGGTATCCCGGGTTCCGGCCGCAGTCGCCGACGTCCGCGGCCGATCTCGACGCGCTCGTGCGCGCGAAGTACCCGACCCCCGCCGCCTACGCGAAGGACATCCCGAATCTCCTCGTGAAGCTCGGCTTTCCGAGGGATCGGGCCGATCTCATCGCGTCCCGCATCGACGTCCACCCCGCGCGCGGCTCGGGCCACGCGGCGGGAGCCGGCCTCAAGGGCTACAAGTCGTACCTGAGGACCCGCGTCGAGAAGGAGGGGATGAACTACAAGGGCTACAACATCGCCGTCCACGAGATGGGCCACAACGTCGAGCAGACGATCTCCCTCTACGACATCGACGAGCCGCTCCTTCAGGGCGTGCCCAACACGGCCTTCACGGAGGCCCTCGCCTTCGTCTTCCAGGGACGGGACCTCGAGCTCCTCGGGCTTTCGAAACCCTCAGCCGAGGCCCGCGCCCTCGCCGCCCTCGACGCGTTCTGGGGAACGTACGAGATCGCGGGCGTCGCGCTGGTCGACATGGGTGTCTGGCACTACATGTACGACCATCCCGAGGCCACGCCGGCCGACCTGAAGGCCGCGACGCTGAAGATCGCGCGGGACGTGTGGAACCGCTTCTATGCGCCCGTCCTCGGCGAGAAGGACGTGACTCTTCTCGCCGTCTACTCGCACATGATCGACGCGTTCCTCTACCTGCCCGACTATCCGATGGGCCACATGATCGCGTTCCAGATCGAGCGGCAGATGGAGAAGGCCGGGACGGTCGGCCCCGAGTTCGAGCGCATGGCGAAGCTCGGCAACATCGCGCCGGACCTCTGGATGAAGGCGGCCACGGGAGCGCCGGTGGGGCCCGAGGCGCTCCTCGCCGAGACGGAGAAAGCGCTGTCGACGATCCGCTGATCGCAATCCCGGGCTCTCCCGCCGTATAGTTCGGCCATGAGAATGATCCCGTCGGCCGCGCTCCTCGCGGCAACGCTCACCGCGTCCGGGCTGTCCGCAAAAGAGGTTCTCCCGTTCATCGCGGACGACTATCCGAAGGCCCTCGCGGCCGCGCGCGCTGGAAAGAAGCCGATCTTTCTGGAGACCTGGGCGCCCTGGTGACACTCGTGCCGCTCCATGAGGGCCTTCGTCTTCACCGACAAGGCGCTCGGGCGGCAGGCCGGACGGTTCGTCTGGCTCTCCATCAACACCGAAAAGCGCGAGAACGCGGCTGTCCTCGCGAAGTACCCGATTCAGGCCTCGCCGACGCTCTTCGTCATCGACCCCGTCGCGGAGAAGGTCGTCCTGAAGTACGTAGGCGGGGCCACCGTGCCGCAGCTCCAGCGAATCCTCGACGACGGGGCCCGCGCCGCCGGCCACGGCGGTAAGGGCGGCAAGCCGGACGAGCTCCTCGCGAAAGCGGACGCCCTCTATTCGGGCGGCCAGACGAAGGAAGCGGCCGAGGCCTACCGCACCGCGCTCAAGGGCATGGCGCCGTCCTCGCCGTCGTACCCGCGCACGGTCGACTCGCTGCTCTACGCGCTCTCCGCGAGCCGCCAGTACGAAACGTGCGCGGCCGTCGCGAAGGACGCGTTCCCGCATCTCAAATCGTCCCCGTCGGCCGCGAACGTCGCGGGCTCGGGCCTCGACTGCGCGCTCTCGATGGATAAGGCCGCCGCCGCGCGGCCCGCGCTCGTCCAGGAATTCGCGCGCGACGTGAACGACGTCCTCAAGGGCCCGCGCACGGGTCTCGCGGTCGACGACGTCTCGGCGCTCTACCTGACGCTCGCCGAAGAGCGGGATTCGGCCGGCGACGACGCGGGGAAGAAGAAAGTCCTCGAGGAGGAGGCCTCGTACCTCGAGGCGGAGGCCGCGAAGGGCAAGACGCCCGAGGAGCGCGCCGCGTTCGACCCGCACCGGATCACGGCGTACCTCGGGCTGGGCCAGCCCGAGCGCGGGATCCCGATGCTCGAGCAGTCCGAGAAAGACTTCCCCGACGACTACAACCCGCCCGCGCGCCTCGCGCTCGCGTACCGGGGCATGAAGAAGTACGACGAGGCCCTCGCGGCTTCCGACCGCGCCCTTGCGCGTGCCTACGGCCCGCGGAAGCTCGTCATCCTGAACGTCCGCGCGGACATCTACGAGAAGAGGGGCGATCCCGGCGCCGCGCGGAGGGTTCGCGAGGAGGCCCTGGCCTGGGCGGAATCGCTGCCGAAGGAGCAGGTTTCCGAGCGCCAGATCGCGGCGCTGAAGAGGCAGCTCGAACCCCCGAAGGAGAGCCCGAAGTAGAGCGCCGAAGTAGAATCGTTCTCAACGGTCGGGAGGATTCATGCGGCGCACCTTCATCGCGATGGTCCTTTGCGCGGCGTCCTTCGCGTCGATGCCGCGCGCTGCTTCCGCGCAGGATTCCCTTCTCGGCGCCGACGCGCTCGCCACCGACTCCGGCCGCTTCCGCCTGAAGGTCGAGATGAAGGTGAACCTGCGCAACGCGAACTCTCTCGAGTTCCCCGTTGCGAACACGGGCGCGCCGTTCCCCGTCGTCATGCAGACCCCCTCGGCGCACACCTCGGCGGAGATCTCGAACGTCATCCTGACGGCCGACGGCGACCTCACGGCCGACATACTGGCGCGCGTCGTCGTGAACGCCCTCGATCTCTACAACCGCAATCCCACGTCGACCGACCAGCGCGTTTTCGTGCGCGAGGCGTTCGTGCGCTTCGGAAAGAAGTGGGAGCCGCTGAAGGAGATGCCGGGCACCACGGTCTACCTCGAGATCGGGAAGGCGCCGCGCTTCTCGAAGCAGGTTCCGAGGAAGCTCGAGAGTTACGGCCTCTGGGGAACGGCCGTGGGCCGTTTCGAGGAGACGGGCGCGGAGGCGGGCGGTTCGTTCGGGCCGCACGTCTACTGGCGCGCGAGCGCCACGGGCGGCACGCCCCTCTTCTTCCGCGACGCCAACGCCCTCGCCGGGGACAACGGCACGCCGGAGCGCACCGTGGGCTCCACCGTTCCCGTCGTCTACGGCTCGGGCTTCCCGATCCTCTACGACACGATGGCGACCGACGTCGGGCTCTCGGGACGGTTTCAGGTCGGCGGCGGCGTCGGCCTGCGCTTCAACTGGGGCGAGAACAACCGGAGCGGCCTCGACCTTCTCGGCTGGTATTTCCGGCGCGACATGGCCGACCGCGTGTCGCTCGAAGGGACCTTCTATTCCGGCGACCTTCGGCTCCTGCAGGGCTTCGCCGTCGCGCTGCCCGTGAGCGGCACCGAGAAATACGAGGGCGGGATCAACCTCGAGGCGCGCTTCGGACCCGTGCACCTCTTCGCGCAGGGCATCAAGCAGTCGATCGCGGGCCTGAAGCGTGAGGGTTACGAGGCCGAGCTCTCGTGGCGCATCCCGCTGCCGGGCCTCTTCGCGTCGGGCGACCAGTCCGTCGTCAATTGGATCGAGCCCGCGGTGCGCGCCTCGTACATCGACAACCTGTTCGACGCGCCGCCGGGATTCGTCGCGCCGTCCGTCGCCTGGGACTGGCGCAAGTACGACTTCGGGTTCCGCCTCGGCATCGTGCGCGGTCTCGACGTCACCGTCGAATACTCGCGCAACGAGGCCACGTCGAAGAAGGGCGTCCTGCACCCGGACGAAGGCCTTCTCACGCTCCGGGCGGCGTTCTAGAACGCCGCGGCGAAACTCCTCAGTGCTTGGCGGGCGCGGGCTCCGGGGCAGGCTTGGCGATGGGAACGAGCTTCCGGTACCCCGCGTGGATGAACAGCGCGATGCCGGCGAAGGGGAGGAACATCACGAGGGTCGCGCCGACGACGGGCGCCCCGAGCAGCATCACGAGGACCGGGATTTTCAGATGGAGGTCCCTGGCCGTTCCGGGCAGGACGCCGTGCTTCCCGCTCACCGTCACGAGGTCCCAGCTCTGTTGATTGAAGTAGAACCCGCCCTTGACCTTGCTGCCGCCTTCGAACCTTTTCATGATGATCTCCTTGCTCTTTCTTTCTTCTGTGTGCCGGGTGCTCAGTGCGCTTCGTGGGTCTTGGCGGCCTTCGCGGCCTTCTCGAGTCCCATGACCTTCCTCAGCCCGGCGGCCGCGAAGAGCGCGATGCCGACGAAGGGAAGGAAGATGACGAGCGTGGCGCCGAGCACCGGTGCGGCCGCCAGCATCGCCAGTGCGGGGATCTTCACGTACGCGTCGTTCGTGGGGAGGTTGCCCTTCTTGCCGTTCACGGTCACGAGGTCCCAGGTCTTGCGATTGAGGTAGAAGCCGCCGGCGACCGTCTTTCCGTTCGGGGTTTCGTTCGTGTTCTTCGTGGTGTTTCTCATGGCGTTCTCCTTGCTGCTCACGGTGACAATGTGCGCCCGCGGCAGGCGTTCGCCAATCGGGACGATCCCGGTATTTCGAAGGAAAAGCGCCTGAGACGGCTCGGGCGTTTTACCGAGACGGAGAGGGAGAAGCTCCGGAGGGCCGGAAACGGCCCGTTTTCCCTCGAACGGCGGGCCTCGGCCGGGTCAGGCGATCTCTCTTCTGAGCCGCTCGGCGAGAAATTGCTTCAGAAGCGACTGATACGGCACGTCTCGCTTGTGCGCGAGGAGCTTGAGTTGCCCGATCATCGACTCGGGCAGCCGCAGGGAGATCGTCCTGAGGGACGGCTTGAGGTCCGGAAACGACGGTCGGGCGGCACGGCTCCAGTCGACATAGTCGTTCGAGTCGTGGGAGGCCCAGAACGAACGCTCCTCGTCCTCAGAGGCGAACGCGGGGATCTGCTTACGCTTTCGTGTGCTCATAGGTGTTGGACTCCCTTCGCGTCATGTCCCGCGCTGAGATGATTCGGATGAGTGAACGTCTGACGGCAAAGCTCAGAAAGAGGAGGCGGCCTGCATCGCTTCGGCCGAGGGCAACGAAACGACGTTCGCCGCCCGCGGGAACAGGATCAGTTCGAACGACGAGGGGCTCGTTGAAGAAGACTTCCTCGGCCTCCCAGAACGCGACTCGGTGAAGGCCCCAGTTCTTGTCGACGTTCCCGTCGTCCCAGTCGAACCCGATGCACCCCTCGAGGGGATCCCTCTTTGCCACCAGGCAAGTATATATGGGACATATACGTTCGGCCAGACAGAGAGGGTTTACGCCCGTTCCTCATAATGTCGTCCTCCCATGAGCGACACTCCCGCTGGCGTTTCGCCGTCGGACTCGCCCGTCCTCGTCTGCGGCCTCGGGCACGTGGGGATCCGCGTCGTCGAGCTGCTCGGCCGCCTCGGCGAGAGGGCAGTCGTCATCACACAGGACACGCGGCCCGAGTGGCGGCGCATCGCGGAGGGATTCGGCGCGACGGTCGTGGTGGGCGACGCGCGGGATCCGGGCCTCCTCCGCGCGTCGGGCCTCCTCGAGGCAAAGGCGCTCCTCGCCATCACGGACCGCGATCCCGTGAACCTCGAGATCGCGCTCGACGCCGCGCGCCTCCGCCCGGAGCTGCCAGTCGTCGCGCGGCTCTTCGACCAGAACCTCGCCTACCAGCTCGAGTCGAGCCACGGCGTGCGGCGCGCTCTCTCGGTCTCGGCCCTCGCCGCGCCGGCCTTCGCGGGCGCAGCGCTCGGCGAGTCGGTCCTCGCGTCCTTCACCGTCGACGGCAAGCTCGACGTCGTGATCCGCGAAGGAGACGACCTCGTCGTCTTCGAAGAGAGCGAGGCGAGAGAGCGCCTCCGGCCGAAGGTCTCCGCGCTGCACGCCGAGGCCCGGCGGCCGGCCGGCGCGGGCCTCCTGCGCGTCTGGACGAGCGCGCCCCTCGGCCTGCGCACCGTCTTCGCCGCGCTCGTCGCGCTGACCCTGCTCTCCGTCTTCCTCTTCTCCTGGGGCATGGACCTGGGCCTCGTGGACGCGTTCTACTTCGTCGTCACGACCGTCACGACGGTCGGCTACGGCGACATCACGCCGCTCAAGGCCTCGCCGGCGATGAAGCTCTACGCCTGCGTCCTCATGATCCTCGGCTCGGCCACGGTCGCGACGCTCACGTCCATCCTCACCGCGTTCGTCGTCACGGAGCGCTTCGAGCGCCTGCTCGGCCGCGGCCGCGTGCCGGCGGGCGGGCATGTCCTCGTCGTCGGAGTCGGCAGCGTCGGCTCGCGCACGCTCGCCGCGCTCCAGCGGGCGGGCGTGCCGGCTGCCGGCGTGGACGTCGACCCCGGCGTCGCGCGGAGTGTCGCCGCGGGGACCGCCGTCGTCACGGGCGACGCGCGCCTCGCCGCGGTCCTCGAACAGGCGCACGTCGCCACGGCGCGCGCCATCGTGGCGGTCACGGGCGACGACGCCGTCAACCTCGGGGTCGCGCTGCTCGCCAAGAAGCTGAACCCGAAAATCCGCACCGTGGTGAGGCTCTTCGACGCGGGACTCGCGGAGAAGGTGCAGGCCTCCCTCGACGTGGACGTCGCGATGGGCGCCGCGCGCGTCGCCGCGCCGATGTTCGTCGCGTGCGCGCTCGAGGACGACGTCGCGGCGGCCGTCGTCTCGGAAGGCGCGCTCCACGTTCTGAAGAAGAGCCCGTCCGGCCTCGTCTGGACGAAGCGCGCGCTGACCTGAAGCGTGCCGGGGCCTGCCTGAGTCTCAGCCCGAAGAACGGTTGAGCCGGCGCCCGAGGACGAAAAGCGGGAACCCTGCGATGAGGATCGCGGTCCTCCCACACGCTTCCGGCCCTCGGAGAGGTTGTCGAGAAGACACGCCTCGTCGGGGAAGAGGCGCGCGGCGAGCTCGAGGAACGGCAGGGCCGTCTTCGAGTCTGCGGAGAGGAGCTCGCGCCCCTGAAAAAAAAGGACGTCGAACTTGAGGAGCGTTGCAACCGGGTAGCGCGCGCCCTCTGCCTCGTACAGCGCGACGGCCTCGGCCGGTGTTCCCGCGTGAACGAGGTCGTCGAACCGGTCGACGAAGGCCTTCATCTCCGGGTAGGGCGCGGACGCCTTCGCCTGTCGCGCCGCGAGGTCCGCCCGCGCGTAGAAGCGCCCCGCGTGAAAGACCCCGTCGGGGCCGAGCGCTGCGGAAGGATCCTCGAGCGGGTTCTTCGAGAGCAGGAGGAGATCCGCGGCGGCTCCTTCCGCCACCGTGCCCATCGGCGCGGGGACCGACGTCCACCGCCCGAGGAACGCTCCGCCCGCGCTCGTCCCCGCGTGCAGAACCTGGAACGGCGTGAGGCCGGACGCGAGAAGGAGCCGAACCTCCTCGCCGTCCGAGAATCCGGGCAGGCCGACCGTGGACGCGTCCGTGCCGAGAAGGAGCGGCACGCCGGCGTCGCAGAACGCCTTGACGAGCTTCTTCTCGATCGCGAGCTGCATGCCCACGCGCTCGCGGAACTCCGCGAGGCCCGGGCGGTTCGTGTAGCGGTTGTTGCTCGCCTTGAGCTCGTGATACGCGGCGGGCGTCACGTCCCGCATCCCGGGCTTCGCGAGGACGCCGGGCAGGCCGTCCACCTGGTCGAGGATGAACTGGATCGCCGAGAGGTTCGGGGTCACGGTGACTCCCGTCTCCCGAGCGAGCGCGGCGAGGGCCGGGATGCGCGTCTCGTCGAAGGTGTGCGTCGCCGGGTCGAAGAGGTCGCGCAGGAACTCCTCGGCGTGCGCGATCATGACCTCGCCGCTCCGCAACGCTTTCTCCGAGCCGACGAGGCGCGAGATGTGGCCGACGACCGCAATCTTCCGCGCCCGTCCTTCGGCCGTCATCGCCTCGAGGACGGCGGGCGGTAGGCTCGCGTAGACCTTCACGAAGTCGTACCCGGCCCTCTTCTGCGCGGCCACGGCCTCGCGGCCCGCCTCCGGCGTCGCGAGCGCAATGAACTTCGTCGTCGTGGGCGGCGAGCCGTCCAGCGTTGGGCCGGACGTGAAGAGGCGCGCGCCCGCGAAGTCGGGGCTCGCCGCGGCCGTCCGCCACTCGAGGAAGCGCGCGCCGCCGTTCAGGTTCACGACGGACGTGACCCCGTACGAGAGGTACGTCAGGAGCTCGTCGGGCGACTGGACGTGGACGTGGAAGTCCACGAGGCCGGGCAGGAGGTACTTGCCCCGGCCGTCGATCCGCACGGCGCTTTTCGGCACCTTCACCTTCCCCGCGGGGCCGATCCGGGCGACCACGCCGTCCGTCACGACGACGGTCCGGTGGGCCAGCACGCGCTCGGCGTCCATGGGGACGACGCTCACGTCGATGATCGCCGTGCTCGTCCCCGAGGTAACCGCGAGATGCGTGGCGAGAAGGGCCGGAACGACGTTGAGAAGGCGCATGTTCCCCCGCGGGCGCCTGGCGCCCACGAGAGAGAACGCCCGGCGGGGGGAAAGGTTCCGGGGCAGAATGCAGCCTCCCGGGAGGCCCCATGAAGCACGTTTTTGCCAGCCTCGTTCTCGCCGCGTCTGTCACGTTCGCGTCGCCCGCCTTCGCGGGCGACATGCTCGTAACGGCCGAGTGGCTGGCCGAGCACCGGGGCGAACGGAACCTCGTGCTCCTGCACGTGGGCGTCCCGGCCGACTTCGAGAAGGAGCACATCCCCGGCGCGATCCCCGTGAGCCCTCAGGACTTCGCGATTCCGAGGTCCGAAGGCGCGCTCGTCCTCCAGCTCCTGCCGCCGGATCAGCTGCACACGAAGCTCGAGGGCTACGGCATCGGCGACGACTCGCGCGTCGTCGTCTATTTCGCGAAGGACTGGGTCTCGCCCACCACGCGCGTCTACTTCTGCCTCGACGCGGCGGGCCTCGGCGACAGGACCTCCATCCTCGACGGCGGCATGCCGGCGTGGAAGGCCGCGGGCGGCACGGTCGTCCCGTCGTCTGTCGATCCCACGTCGGCGCTCCAGAGGAAGCCGGGGAAGATCACGGTGAAGCCGCATCCCGAGCTCGTCGCCGACCTCGACTTCGTCAAAGCGAACCTCTCGGCGCCCGGCGTCGCCATCGTCGACTCGCGCAACAGGAAGTTCTTCGACGGCTTCGATGCGGGCGCGATGCCGCGCGCGGGCCACATTCCGGGCGCGAAGAGCCTGCCATTCGACAACCTCCTGACCGACGACAACCGCATGAAGAGCCAGGCCGAGACCGCCAGGTTGATGGACGCGGCCGGCATCAAGCCGGGCGACACCGTCGTCAGCTACTGCCACATCGGCCAGCAGGCCACCGTCATGTACTTCGCGGCGAAGCGCCTCGGCTACAAGGCGATGCTCTACGACGGCTCGTGGGACGAGTGGAGCCGCAAACCCGAGCTGCCGGTCGAGAAGAGCGCCTCTGCCCTGCAACCCGTGCGGGTCGCCGCGGATTCGCCGCGGGCGACGGCCGGCGGTGCGACGTTCACGGTGCCGGCGGGCTGGTCGATCACGACCCGGGACTCGATGGTCGTCCTCGAGCCGCCCGAAACCGATGCGCAGGTCGCGATCGTCGACGCCCACGCGAAGGAGGCCGACGCCGCGGTCGCCGCGGCCTGGGCCGCGTTCAGGCCGGGCTTCAAGCGGCCTCTCAAGCTCGCGCAGCCCGCGGCGCCGCGCGACGGCTGGGAGGAGCGGCGCTCCTACGAGTACGAGACTTCTCCGAACGAGAAGGCCACGATCTTCGCGTTCGCCCGTCGAAAAGGTTCGGCGTGGACCGTGACGCTCGTCGACGCCTCGGACGCGACCTTCGAAAAGCGCGGCAGCCCGTTCGCCCTCGTCTTCAACAGCCTGCGGCCGAAGGGCTACCAGAAGGAGACGTTCGCGGGGAAGAAGGCGCACCCGATCGACAAGAAGATGATCGCAAACCTGAAGGAGCTCGTCGCCAGCGGGATGAGGCAGTACGGTGTCCCCGGCGTCGGTCTTGCCCTCATCGACGGCGGGAAGGTCGTCTACGAGGGCGGGCTCGGCGTCAAGGAGCTGGGAAAATCGGCCACGGTGGGCGCGAAAACGCTCTTCATGGCCGCATCGAACACGAAGGCGATGACGACGCTCCTCCTCGCGGAGCTCGTGGACGAGAAGAAGCTCCGCTGGGACGAGCCCGTCACGAAGGTCTACCCGGCGTTCCGGCTCGGCGACGCGGCGACGACGAAGCAGGTCCTCGTCAAGCACCTCATCTGCGCGTGCACCGGTCTACCCCGGCAGGACCTCGAATGGATCTTCGAGTACGCGCGGGCCACGCCGTCGTCGGCGCTGAAGACGCTCGGCACCATGCAGCCGACGAGCAAGTTCGGCGAGGTCTTCCAGTACAGCAACCCCATGGCGGCGGCCGCCGGATTCATCGGAGGCGCGATCGTCGCGCCGGGCAAGGAGCTGGGCGCCGCGTACGACGAGGCGATGCGCGCGAAGGTTTTCCTTCCGCTCGAGATGAAGCACACGACGTTCTCTTTCGCCGAGGCGCTCAAGGGCGACGTCGCAGAGCCGCACAGCGAAGACGTGGACGGCAACCCCGCCCGGGCGCGCATGGACCCGAACGCGTCGATGGTCGCCGTGCGGCCCGCCGGCGGCATGTGGACCAGCGCGCACGACCTGAGCAAGTACGTGCAGATGGAGCTCGCGAAGGGGATGCTCGCGAACGGCAAGCGGCTGGTCTCGGAGGAAAATCTTCTCGCGCGTCGCAGCCCCCAGATCCTCGAGAGCGAGGACGTCATGTACGGCATGGGCCTTACCGTCGACCGCAAGTGGGGAATCCCGGTCGTGCACCACGGCGGCTCCATGTTCGGCTACAAGAGCGACATGCTCTGGCTGCCCGACCACGGCGTCGGCGCCGTCATTCTGACGAACTCCGATTCCGGCCAGGGCCTCCTGTGGCCGTTCCGGCGCCGGCTTCTCGAACTGCTCTTCGACGGCAAGCCGGAGGCCGAGGAACAGCAACGCGTCGCCTCCGCACAGCGCAAAGCCGCCATCGCGAAGGATCGCGAGCGCCTCGTCGTCCCGGCGGACGCGGCCGAGGCCGGCAAGCTCGCGCCGCGCTACGTGAATGCCGCGCTGGGCCCGGTGGACGTGAAGATGGCGGGCGGGTCGGTCGTCTTCGACGTGGGCGAGTGGCACAGCGCCGTCGCCTCCCGGAAGAACGACGACGGCTCGACGTCCTTCATCACGATCGATCCGGGCGTCGGCGGGTTCGATTTCGTCGTCGCCGCCCGGGACGGCAAGCGCGCCCTCGTCGTCCGCGACGCGCAGCACGAGTACGTGTTCCTGGAAGAGGCGGCTAGAAACCCCGATCCCGTGAAGCCGTAGGGCGGCGGTCTTTCAGCAACCCGGATACCTTCTCCACCACTCTTGGGTCTCTTCGAAGCCTGTCACGAGGTCCGCGGCCACCTGCTCGATGACGTCCCTCAGCTCGAGCTGCTCCAGCCAGCGCGCGGGGATCGCGCCCTGCCCCAGCGCAGCGCCGAGGATGTTTCCCGCGATCGAGCCTGTGCTGTCGCTGTCGCCGCTGTGGTTCACGGCGAGAAGCACGCCTTCGCGAAACGTCCCGGCCGCGAGCGCCGCGTAAACGCCGATCGCCAGTGCCTCCTCGGCGACCCAGCCCTCGCCCAGCGTCGTGAGCTTCTCGGCGGTTGGTCGCCCCTTACCGGCCAGCGTTACCGCGGCGGTCAGCGCTTCGCGGCATTCCCCGGAACGCTCGTGCGTCTCCAGCATTCGCACCGCCTCGTTCACGGCGCCCAGCAGGCTTCGCCCTTCCAGCAGCACGCGCACGATCACGGCCAGCGCCCCGCCCGCCAACCAGCCCGTCGGATGCCCGTGGGTGATCACGGACGTCTGGCATCCCAGTTCGAACGCGCGCTCCACGCTTTCGCCGAGAATGCCTGCGGGCGCGGCGCGCATCACGCCGCCGCAACCCTTCGAGTCGTTAAGGGGCGGCGCTTCCACGCGTCCGAACGTCCCGGACTTCAGCGCGTCGAGGCAGGTGTTCCCGGGCCCGCGCCGCGCGTGCAGCTCGTTCACGCTCATCAGCCAGCCGTTCGGCATGTCGCCCGGCGGACCGAGTGTCGGGAGGTTCTCGGTCGCGAAGCGAGAGCCTTCGGATTCCGCCTGGTAGCCCTGCGTCTTCAGCCATCTCAAGTAAGCGAAATGGACCACGGTGGGCCCGTCGCAGATTCCCTTGAGCCTCCCTCGGCAAGTTGCACGCAGCAGGCCCTCGGCCGTGAAGAGCGTCATTTGTGTGTCGTCCGTGATGGCCCCGAGCTTCCCGTAGGCCGGGACGAATTCCGTCAGCCCCTTCGGGCCGAAGCGCTCGCGGATTTCCGACAGCCGCATGAACTCGATCGGCGCCCCAAGAGCGTCGCCCACGGCGCCGCCGAGCAGGCATCCCGCCACGCGCTCGGAATGAGCAGGATCGTCGGCGGTCGTCGGCTTACAGGTCTCTCCGTCGTTCATCCATCTGGTCTCCTTGGTGCCGAATCTAAAGCGGGCGCACGGACAATCGCGGTCCGGGCGGAGCGCTCGAGAGTGCCGGCCGCACCTGAATCAGCACCCCTCCGGTTGAAAACCACAGCTCAAACCCGTCTATAGCTGCAGGAGGGGTTCTGGCCATTACGTTTCCTGTACCCCCATGACACTCCCTGTCCATTTCCTCTTCCCATCCTGCACATGGCCAGGCCCCTCCCCTGACACTTTTCGACTAATGCATTTGCATGAATCCCGACACTTCCCGGACACGGCCTGTCCGCATGCCGCGCCAAACGCGGTGGAGAGGGAATTGCAGACGGATAGCGAGCCCATGCCGTTCAACGACCGGCCGTACTTCCGCAGGCTGCTCGACTTCGACGACCTCGTGCGCCGCGGACGCCCCGTCACGTGCGAGTCCCTCGCCGAGCGCTGGAAGACGTCCAGCAAGACCGTCCAGCGCTTCGTCGAGCAGATCCGCGCCGACTTCGACGCCCCCGTCGTCTTCGACCGCCGCAAGCACTCCTTCGTCTACAAGGACCCCGACTGGCGCTTCCCCTTCCTCGACGTCTCCGGCGCCGACCTCTTCGCCATCGGCGTCGCCATGAAAGTCTTCCAGATTTACGAGGGCACGCCCGTCCTCAAGGACCTCAAAGCCACGTTCGACCGCATCGCGCGACTTCTTCCGGAATCAGTCCGGATACAACCGTCTTCACTGATCGAAAAGCTCTGGGTGCATCCGCAGCCCGTGCGCGCCATCGCGAAAGAGGTCTGGGCCGCCACCGCCAACGCCTTGCGCGAAAAGACGCAGCTCGAGATCGACTACCGAAAGCCCACGGGTGAATCCTCGCGCCGCCTCGTCGAGCCGCTCGTCCTCGTCCACATGAACTGGGACTGGTTCCTGGCCGCGCGAGACCCCGAGGACGCCGTCATCAAGACGTTCTACCTGGCCCGTGTCCAGGCGGCGAAGAACACGAACTTCCACTTCACTCCGCCGAAAGACTTCGACGCCGCGGCGCACTTCGGCGACTCCATCGGACTCTACGTCGGCGGCAAGCCCTTCCGCTTCAAGGTTCGGGTCGCGAAGGAAATCGCCCCCTGGATCACCGAGGTGCGGTGGCATCCCGCCCAGAAGCTCGAGACCCTGAAGAACGGCGACGTCGTGCTCGACCTCCCGGCCGGCTCCCTCGTCGAGGCCCAGCGCTTCGTCCTCTCGCTCGGGAGGTTCGGGAAGGCGCTCTTTCCGAAGGAGCTGGTGGACGGGATGCGGGCCGAGATCCGCGAGATGCGTGGCGCCTACGGGGCCTGAGCGCTTCGAGGCGGCGCGTGATCTGGCGTTTCAGCAGTTTCGCATGGGGATTCGAGGGAGTTTATTTCCGGCTGCCGTCGCCTGCTTCGAGCACGCGCACGTCCTCGAGGTCACGGGGACGGCCGGCGGCGCGTTTTGACGCAATGAGGTCGGCCCGAGACACGACAAAAAGCGTCTGCCCTTCGTAGGTCATCGTCTGTTTGTGTTCCCATGCGTCTGGGAACGTCAGGCCCGGCGCGCGCGTCTGCACGTCGATCCGGACGCGGTCGCTGAACACGGTGATCTCGTGCGCAAGGAGATCCTCGATGTCCGTAAGTGCCGCGGTGCCGAGGCCGGCCGATTCCAGCGCCTTCAGGAGTCGCGCTGCGTTCTCCTTCGTTGGGTCGATGAGGATGTCCAGATCGAACGTAGCCCTGGCGACGCCGTGGAGCACGGCCGCGATCCGTCCGATGACGACGTACCTAACGTCGTGGGAGGCGAAGGACGCGAATACGCTGCGTAGACGGTTGATCAGGCGGAACCTCGCCTAGTTCGGGCCGGTTCTGGAGCGCCAACTCTGTGAACTCGACGAGCAGCGCCATCCGCTCTTCCAGGGGAAGCGACTGGAACCAGCGGGATTTCTCCTCGTCCGTCTCCAGTGTTCGATCGTGGCTGACGAGCGGCTTCACACGGGGATTTTACGCTTGTCCTCGTTCTCCGATGGCCCGTTCGCACCACGTGACCATTCCTGCACACGCGTGGACTGCCATCTCATTTCAGCCCGTCCACGACGAACAGGTCGGAGACCATGCGCACGCAGCCGTACGCGTAGGACGTTCCGTCGGGAGTCAGGCAGACGCCGTAGATCTGGACGGCGCCCGCCAGATCCTCCGGCGCCAGCTCTTTCCATGGCTCGCGGCGCCCCGTTGCCAGATCGACCTTGAAGATCCGCGCGGGGAGATGCCCCTTCGCCCATACATATAGGCCCTGGCCGTCGGCGGTCCACCGCACGACGCCGTCTCCGGGGAGGAGCCCCGGGACCGGCCGAGGCGGTCCGCCGCCCACCGGGTAGAGAGAGATGGTGCGATCCGGGCCCCGCGCCGGGACGAACTTCCCGTCGGGAGAGACCGGCAAGACTCCGCTCTGCTCGCGCGTCGAGCGCGTTCCCTCCGGCGCGAACGGCCGGGGATTCCCACCCGCGAGGTCCTGCACGTACAGCCGTTCCGCTCGTCCCGTCTCCGTCCCGAAGAAGACGACGCTCTTCCCGTCGGGAAGAAAGTTGCCCGTGAAGGAGTGTGAGACTCCCTGAGAGCTCAGTTTTCTCGCTTCTCCCGCGCCGGTCGGAAGGAGGGCGAGCTGCTGGGCGTCTGGAAGAGCCGACAGCACCCATTTGCCGTCGGGAGACAAGGCGATGCCGATTCCCTCCCCGAGCCGTACCGCGGGTGAACCATCCATCCGCCGGAGACCGACGGCGTAGTTCGCGCCCACGGCTTCGCTGTACTCGGAGAAGAGAAGAGTCTTTCCGTCCGCGGAGATGTCGTAGGGCTCCGAAGAATCGAGCCAGGAGAGGTCACGCTCTTTGATCTCACCCCGGGCGAGACCCATGATCCAGTGGCGTTCGCTCGTGCGCGCGAGCAGCACCTGGCCGCTCCGAGATACGTCATGGAGGACCATGCCGCCCGCTCCCCTCAGAACCGGACGAAGCCGCCCCGAGAGCGAGGCCGCGTAAAGCGCGAGGGCCGTGCCGCTTCTTGCCCCCGAAAACCAGACCTCGCCGCCGGCCGGGGACCACGCGAGCCCTTCGAGAGCTTCCCAACCCTCCGACAGAATCCGTTTCGATCCTTTCAGATCCACGACCGCGACCGAGCCCCGGTCGTCGTTCGGGACCGGGTGATCCAGGAAGGCGATGCGGTCGCCCTGCGGCGAAACGCGCGGATGGCTGATCCAGCCTCCCGTCTCGTAGATCGTCTTCCCGGCGGGGTACTCCAGCTTCTGCTTTCCCGCGGCGTCCCGCACGACCGCGAGCTGAGTCCCGTCCGGGCTCCAGTCGGCCTCCGCGACGTCCTCCTGGATTTCCCTCGGCGCCCCGCCCCCGATCGGCGCGCGAGACAGAGTTCCGAAGAACTGCAGGTGCTGCCGGTGGCTCGCGCCCACCAGCATCGCCATCTCGCCCGTCGACGAGACGCTCAGGACTTCCGCCGAACCGATCCCGAGCGGGCGCGACTCGGGGGAGTCGACGCGAACGGAGAAGAGCTCGACAGGCTTTCCGTCCCACGCCGCGGAATACGCGATGGTGCTTCCGTCGGGGGCGTAACGGGCCGAGTAGACGGTTCCGAGGCGGAACGTGAGCTGGCGAAACGTGGGAGGAGCGGGCGGCGCGGGTTTGAGGGCTGTCCTGCCGAGGAAAATGCCTCCGGCGAGGAGTGCCAGCGAGAGGGCCAGCATCGCGAGGCGCCGCCTCCAGATCGATCCGTGAGATGAAGCCGCCGCCATTTCCACGCGGCCCGTCTGCGAAACGGTCGAGAGCGTCTCGAGATCGAAGGCCAGGTCTCGCGCGGATTGGAAGCGGTGCTCCGGCTTCTTCTCCAGGCAGTGATGAAGGAGCCGCTCGAGAGACGGCGGCAGCGACT
>JBDTML010000316.1:0-17199 GCA_039934255.1 Acidobacteriota bacterium
TGTACGGCATCGTCGGCCTGTGGAACGAGACGGCGACGTGGTTCCGCACGGGGAAAAACGGAACGATTCCCGACGCCACGCTCTCCTGCGCCGTCACGCCGGAGTACCTCGGTCTCGGTTACATCATCGGGCCGAAGATCGCCGGCGAGCTCGCCTCGGGCGGCGTCCTCTCGTGGCTCGCGCTCATCCCCCTCATCTCGATCTTCGTGCCCGAGACGCGCCTCGTCCAGGACCTCACGAACCTCGGGTTCTCCGACGCCTGGCGGGCCGGCCACACGCACGCGGAATGGATCTACCGCGCGTACGTGCGTTACATCGGCGCGGGTGCCGTCGCGTGCGCGGGAGTGATGACGCTCATCAAGACGCTGCCGACCATCGTCGGGGCGTTCCGGGAGTCCGTGAAGAGTATCGGCGCGGGCGCCGGCACGGCAAAGAAGGTCCGCACCGACGACGACCTCGGGATGGGCATCGTCGTCGTGGGCTCGGTCGTTCTCGCGCTCCTGATCGCGGTTCTTCCGGGAATACCGCACGGGCCGTTCCCGGGTTCCCTCGTCATGTCGCTCCTCGTCGTCGTCTTCGGCTTCTTCTTCGTCACCGTGTCGAGCCGCATCGTCGGCATCATCGGCACGTCCTCGAACCCGATCTCGGGCATGACGATCGCGACCCTCATGGGGACTTGCGTCGTCTTCGTCGTGATCGGCCGCACCGGCGACGTCTATCAGGCGGTTGCCCTCTGCGTCGGCGCCCTCGTGTGCATCGCGGCGGCGAACGCGGGTGCCACGTCGCAGGACCTGAAGACTGGCTACATCGTGGGCGCCACGCCCCGCCGCCAGCAAATAGGCTTCATCATCGGCGTACTCGTCTCGACGGTCGTCATCGGCGGCACGCTCTTCCTGCTCGACCGGACGTACGCGGGCGGCGAGGCGCACGGCATCGGCACCTCGGCCCTGCCCGCGCCGCAGGCGACGCTCATGGCGACGATCATCAAGGGGCTCCTCGCCCAGAACCTGCCCTGGGCGCCCGTTCTCGTGGGTGTGTTCCTCGCGTTCATGGCGCAGATGGCGGGAGCACACGCGCTGTCCTGGGCCGTTGGCGCGTACCTCCCGCTCTCGACGACATTACCCATCTTCATCGGCGGCCAGATGAAATCGCTCGCGGACAAGATGCGGCATAAGAAGGAGAAGGCGAAGGAGAAGGAAGAAGGCGATCTTTCTTCGGGAATGCTCTACGCGACGGGTCTCGTGGCGGGAGGCTCGCTTGGCGGCGTTCTCATCGCGGTCGTGGCATTCCTCGGCGACGCCGTGCTCCACATGGATAAGCCGACGCTTCTCGAGAAGCTGGACATCGGAGAGCGCTTCTATCCTGCTATCAAGAACGGCATCCCCGGGGACGTCCTCGGGGCGATCGTTTTCGCGGGCCTTTGCTTCCTGCTCGTGAAGAACGCGCGGAAGGACCTGGAGGCGTAACGACCTGATCAAGCGTCACGGATTCGTGCAGCGTCCCCTTGCGACAACACGAAAGCGTGCGACGGGTGACTCAGATCACGGGGTTGTGCCTGGCACGGCCTTGCAACTCTCGGAGTGTCCCGGGTCGAAAGCCCAGGGCAGAAAGAGAGGCCGATCATGAACAACACGATGCGCAACCTGACGCTGTCCGCCGCGGCCCTCGCGGCCCTGACGATGAGCGCTCCGAAGGCGGCCGCACAGCCCTGGAAGGGCTTCCCGCTGCCTCCCTCGCCACACCAGATGAAGGAGATGATCCAGGGGCGAGACGGGGGGCGTGGCCCGGAGTTCCGCGGGCGCGGCCACGAGTCGCCGCGGCAGGAGTTCCGCGAAGAGCGGCGCGAGCACGGCTACGGCAATTACGGGAACCGCGGCGGAAACTACGGCAACCGCGGTAACTACGGCAACCGCGGTAACTACGGCAACTACGGCAACTACGGGTATCGCGGCTACGGCGGCTATCGCAATTACGGCCACGCGTACGTCTCGCCCGGCCGTTCCTACGTTCGCCGCGGGTACGCGGGGTACGCCGCGCCGTTCAGGGTCTTCTCCGGCTTCCGCTTCTACAACGCCTGCCCCGGGCCCGGCTACGTCTACATCGCCGATCTCGGTTGGGCCCAGCCGCCCTACTACGGCGCCGAGTGGATACCCGGCTACTACGACGAAGAGGGACTTCAGGTCGAAGGCTTCTGGCGCTGAGCCGGGCCGGCGACACGGATGGCGGGCGGTCTCAGGGCCGCCCGCTTTCGCCTTTCAGGAGCTCTCGCTTCCGTCCGATACGACCGCGTCTCGCCCGAACTCAGCGCTTGAAGAGCGGCAGGAGCGTCGTTTCGAGACGCTTGAAGAGCGCGGCCGTCGCCTCGACGTCTTTCCGGCAGTAGTCGGCCACCTCGGCAAGCCGGCCCTCGCGGTACGCGTCGCCGACGGCGTAACCGTGCATCTCGGCCGTCTTCGGGGACGGGATGCCGAACGCGACGCAGGCAGAGTGAAGCGAAGGAGCCTGGTCCCGGGACACAGTTCCATGAAAGGTCAGCACCTCGAGGAGGTCGACGTGCGATTCGATCGAATATCGATAGCCGGAGAGATTCTTTGAAGGTGGAAGAGCATGGATCGCGCTTCTCACCGACAGGAATGGCCCGTCGAAGGCCCGGCCGTTGAAAGAGACGAAGCGGTCGTACTTCGCGACCTTCTCCCAGAACTCGGTGAGCATCGTCTTCTCGTCGCACCCGATGTACTCGAAGAGGCCGTCGACCGAGGGTTGGCTCGTGCGATCGCCCGATGCCTCGTACCAGACGCCCCCCTTGCCCGACTCGGGGTTCAGCATCGCGATCACGATGACCTTCCCCGTGTAGGGAGACAGCGCCCCGCCTTCTTTCCTTCTCAGAAAATCTTCGTGATCTTCGGACCATCGGGTAAGGCGCTCGCGCTGGAGCGCATCCAGCTCGAGCCACGGAAACGACACCGTCTCGATGTCGAAGACGACCGTCTTCATGCGGCGGGAGCTTACTTCGGGGCGGGAGGTGGGGCGCCGAGGCGCTCGGAAAGCCACGCGAACGTAGCCGCCTTGGCGTCCGGGTGCTCGCGGAGGACGACGAGGTTGTGGGAACTTCCCGGAAAAAGGAGCATGCGTTTCGGCTCGGCGGAGGCCGCGAGGAGCCTCTTCGCCGAGTCCGCGCGGCCGGGGTCCTGGGCGCACGCGAGGAGGAGCGCGCCGTGCGGCGTCACGGGCTCGCCTCCCGCGAGACGCGCGACGCGCGGCTCGTTCACGGAGATGGCCACCGCGGCGTCCACCTGGCCTCGCGACGACGCGAGGAGCGCGAGGTAGCCGCCGACCGAGAGCCCGACGGCGGCCGTCTTCGGCGCCTTCGTGCGGAGCCACGCGGCCGCCGCCGCCACGTCGCGCGGAAAGCCCGCGGGATCGCCAAGGAGACGGGGAGAGATTGCGATCGTGACGCCAGCCTTCTTCGTCGACTCGCCGTGCGCGCGGAGGTCGAAGGAAAGCGTCGCGAAGCCGAGGCCATGGAGCTCTTCGGCGAACGGCTCCCATTCGCGCCTTTCGCGCGAGAAGTCGTGGATGAGGAGCACGCCGGGCGCTTTCGGATTGCCGTCCACGGGTCTCCACGAAGCGGCGAGCGCGACGCCGTCGGCCGTCATGATCGTGACGCGGTACGGGTCGGGCGGACGCGGCACCGCCGTCGGCTCCGGCGCCTTCCGCTTCTTCTTCGCGGCGGCGGCCGGGGAGGCCGTGAGAAACGCGACGGCCGCCAGGGCGGCGGCCGCGCGGCGCAGGCGGAACCCGGAAACCGTCACTTCGGGCGGAACCCGCTCCCGAAGGCGAAGAGCACGTGGTCGTGCGCGTAATGGACGAGAAGGAAGGAGAGGACGACCGCGTAGTAGCTCGGCTCGGCCGGCAGCTTCAGGATGATCGTGAGGACGATGATGACGAGCGTCGCGCCCGTCGTCAGGAGGATGTTCCAGCCGTAGTAGCGGAAAAACTTCCCGGGCTGCGCGAGCTTTTTCGCGAGGCTCTCCTTCGCGATCGAGTTGTCCTGCTGGAGGATGAGGTACGTGAGGCCCAGGTACTGGAAGGAGTGCCAGGCGTTGAAGCCCTGGAAGGAGATCGAGAGCTCGGGGAGGCGCGGCACGAGGAGCGCGACGACGACCGTGAGCGCCATGAAGAAGACGTAGGGGCCGCCGACCTCGGCGCGCCGGAGCTGGTCGAGAGTGTAGACGACCCACGCCGCGATGAGGCCCGCCGTGACGACGGCGAAGGAATTCGCGAACCACGCGTGCTTGAGAAACGCGGGGAACCAGAGCGTCGTGTCGCCGATCTGGAACGTCCCGGCGACGTGGCGGTACATCGCGTAGCTGTAAAGGGAGAACAGGATCACGGAGACGTCGAGGCCGCGCTGCCACGGCTTCGCGGCGCCGCCCTTCTCGCGGTAGAGGTAGGCGATGTACGAGGCCTGATCGCAGACGTGCATCGAGGCCCACGTGAAGAAGAACGTCAGAAGGGCCTGGAACGCGAAGATGGCGCCCGAGATCACGATCAGGGGAATGATCACGACCGGCGCGAACGTCAGCGCGGGGTGAAGCCTCCGGAAGTTCGGCTCGAAGACCGTCTTCAGGAAAGTCGCGTACATGTGGGGGCCGCCGACGAGGAGCGTGATGAGGATATCGACCCCGCCGGCCGTCGTCTTCCCGAGGGAGTGGACGAGCGGTGGCACGGCCACGAGGACGGCGGAGAAGGAGAGAACGATCAGATCCCACCGCGGATTCGAAATCCACGGGGACGAGGCCGGGACCATGGATTCAGCGCGCGCGCTCATCGGGGGTTCAGTCTAGCAAAGGGAATTCGGCCCCTCTGCGCGGCGTTAAGATGAGCGGGATGAGCGCGATCGAATCTCCTCCGCAGCTCGACCTCGAAGTGGAGATCCGCCGCCTCAAAGAGGAGCAGAACGCGGTCGTCCTGGCCCACTACTACCAGGAGTCCGAGATCCAGGATCTCGCCGACTTCGTGGGCGATTCGCTGGAGCTCGCGCGCCGCGGCAAGGAGGCGAAGGAGCCCGTCATCGCCTTCGCCGGCGTCCACTTCATGGCGGAGACGTCGAAGATCCTCACGCCGGAGAAGACGGTCGTCGTGCCCGACCTCGAGGCGGGTTGTTCCCTCGCGGACGGCTGTCCGGCGCCGCTCTTCGAAGAGTGGCTGAAGAAGTACCCGGGGCACACGGTCGTCAGCTACATCAACTGCTCGGCCGGCGTGAAAGCGCTCTCGGACGTCATCGTGACGTCGTCCTCGGCGGAAGTCATCCTCCGGCAGATTCCCGATCCCGTGGTTTTCGCTCCGGACCGGAACCTCGCCGCGTGGCTCGAGAAGAAGCTGAACCGGAAGTTCGTGGTGTGGCCGGGCACGTGCGTCGTGCACGAGACGTTCTCGGAGAAGAAGCTCATCGACCTCATGACGCGCCATCCGGAGGCCGAGGTCATTGCGCACCCCGAGTGCGAGGAGGCCATCCTGCGACACGCGACGGTCGTGGCGTCCACGTCGGGCCTCCTGAGACACGTCGTGACGTCGCCCCGTGCGGCGTTCATCGTGGCGACCGAGGAAGGTATTCTTCACCAGATGCACCGGGCCGCGCCGGGCAAGACGCTCATTCCGGCGCCTCCCGTTGCGGATTGCGCGTGCAATACCTGCCCGCACATGAAGCGCAATACGCTCGAGAAGCTCTATCTCTGTCTCCGCGACCTCGCGCCGGTTCTCGAGGTTCCCGAGGCCGTGCGGGTGCGGGCGAAGCGTGCGATCGATCGCATGCTCGACATGACGGCGGGGCTCGCGCTGACGCCGGTCGGCTCGCGGTCTTGAGCGCGAGGCCGGCGCCGCGGCTGCCGCGCGCCGCGCTGGGCGCTGGCGCCTTTCTCCTCGCGGCCGGGCTCTTCGGGGCGACCCGTGTCCTTCCCGAATGGCGCGCCGCGAATCCGCGCCCGATGGGCGCCGTCGAGAAGGCGCGGGCAATAGCCGCGTCGACCGGCGCCACGCTCTCGCGCGCCACCCTCGCTCTCGAGGGCCGGCCGAGCGCCTCACAGACGTTCGAGCGCGCCTATCGCCGTCTCGGCGGCGAGGCCCCCTCGTGGCTCGAGGCAACGGGCGGCGCGATGGCCTGGACGGTGTCCGGCAGCCTCGATGTTCCGGGGACGGGCGTCGGACCCGCGCGTATCGCCTTTTTCCCGGACGGCTCGCTCCAGGCGCTGGATTGGAATCCGGCCGGTTCGATGTTCGAAGCGACCGACACCAAGGCCCAGGCTCTCCGTCGGGCATTCTTCGATCGCATCGAGATCCCGCTCGCGGCGGGCCAGGAGAGAGCCGGGCCGGAATACGAATTCTCGGCGGGAAGCGTGCTGATCCGGGTCCGTCCACTCGAGCGCGTGAACGGCAAGCCCGCGGAAGGGCTCGTCCTGCAGGAGCGCGGTAACGTGAGCTTCCAGACGGCGCGCCAGCTCTCGGACCCCGATGCGCCCAAGCGGTACAACGCCGAAGGCATCGTCCTCCAGATCTACAGGTTCGTGCCGACGCTCCTTCTGTTCCTCGTCGTCGTCACCTTCTTCGGGGTCCTCCTCTACAAGCGCCGCCTCGACTTCACGATCGGAATCGCGCTCGTCACGCTCGCGGCGGTCTACGAGATCGCGGGAGGAATCTCCGGCGAGAACGCGGGCGCGGGGGGCATCGTCGTCTTCGTGATCGGTGCCCGGATCTTCCTGCTGGTCTATCTGCTCGGCCTGTGGACCGTGGCCGAATCGCTCCTTCGCGACACGGTGCCGGGTTTCACGACGAGTCTCGACTCCTTCGCGGCCGGGCGCCTCGGCCCTCGCGGGGGTCGGGCGATTCTCGCGGGCCTCGGCGGAGGCGCCGCGCTCGTGGGCGTCTCCCTTCTGGCCTTCGCGGCGTCCGCGCTCGCGGTACCCCACGGCGTGTGGCCGTCGTCGTCGTCGTTTCCGTATCCGCTCTTCCAGGCGCACAAAGGGCCGTTCTACGAAGGGACTTTCGACACGGCCCTCTTCGTGCTCCTCGTCGCGCTTTTCCGGTTCGTTCTGCCGCGGCGGTTCTCGAACGTCGCGGCGGCGGTCCTCTTCGCTCTCTATTCCTCCATTGCGATGCCTCTTCACCCCTGGGGCGCGGGCTTCGCGCTCTCGCTCTCGTTCGCCGCGGTCCTGCTCTGGGCGTTCGACCGCTACGGGCTCGGGGCCCTTCTCGTCGCCGCGGTCTCCTCGGCCCTCCTGCGCGACGCCCTCGTCGCCGGCCTGCATCTCGACGGCAATCTGTTCCCGGCGCTTCTCACGGTGGTGCCGCTCCTCGCGATCGCCGCGGCGGGCGCGATCTCACTCGGGCGCCCCGAGCGTGACGAGGAGGGCCGACTCGCGGCGCCCGGCTACGTGAGGCGCCTCGAGTCCGAGCGCCGCGTGAAGTACGAGATGGACCTCCTCTCGCGCATGCAGCTCTCGCTCCTGCCCGAGAAGCCGCCCGTCGTGCCGGGTGTCGAGCTCTCGGTAAAGACGATTCTCGCGACGGAAGCGGGCGGCGACCTCTACGACTTCGTGCAGGACGAGGAGGGTGCCCTGTGGATCGCGGCCGGCGACGTCTCGGGTCACGGCTACTCCTGCGGTATCCAGCAGGCCATGGTGATGGCCGCGCTCGCGAGTCTCGTGAAGGCGGGGCGCAGGCCGGCGGAGATCCTGGGCGAGATCGACCGCGTCCTGCGCATGGGCCGGAGCGGGCGCCTCTTCACGTCCCTCGCGCTCCTGAAGCTGGACCCGGCGATGGGAGGCGGCGTCCTCGCGAACGCGGGCCACCCGTTCCCGATTCTTCTGCACGAAGGAAAGGCCTCCGAGATCGCAGGCGGCGGCCTGCCGCTCGGCCAGGGACCGAAGCGCACGTACACGGATGTGCCGTTCGAGATTCCGAAGGGTGGCGTCCTCGTCGTGGCCTCGGACGGGCTCTTCGAAGGGCCCGACCGCTTCGACGAGCCCTATGGCTACGACCGCCCGCGCGCCGTCCTCGAATCGGCCAGCCTGTGGCGGCGCCCTCCCGATTCGATCGTCGACGCGCTCCTCGCGGACTGGCGCCGGCACGTGGGCGAAGGCGCCCCGTCCGACGACACGACGATCCTCGTCGTCAAGCGGCCGCTGTTCTAGCGCGTCCCTATTTTTCCATCTCCATCATGTAGACGCTGCCGCCGGCGGTCCCCGCGTAGAGACGGGCCGGGGTCCCGCGGTCGAGCGCCAGGTGGCGCACGTCTTCGTGCACGGGCTTTCCGCCGAGGAGCGCCCAGCGCGCGCCGCCGTCCGCGCTCGAGAAGACGCCCTCGGTCGTCCCGGCGAGGACCGTCTCCGGATTCCCCTGCGGGAACACGAACGCGAAGACCATCTTCGGAAGACCCGTGCCCGCCGGTTTCCACGTTTCTCCTCCGTCGTCGCTCGCGAACGCCCCCGCGCCGCGCGTGCCGACGAGGACGCGGCCAGAGGGCGCGACCGCCACGGTCTTGAGCTCCTTCTCCGCCCAGGGCCCCTTCTTCTCCGCCCAGGTGACGCCCGCGTCCGCGCTCTTCCAGAGGCCCTTCTTCTCCGTGGAGGCGTAGACGGAGGACGGGCTCTTCGGATCCACGGCGATACCCGTCACGTCCGCCTCCGGCAGGCCGCCCTTCGGCTCGGCGAACGTCGCGCCCCCGTCCGTGCTCTTCCAGACGCCCCCCTTCGAGTCGAAGGTCCCGCGGCCGGCGTAGAGGACGTTCGGGTTCGAGGGGTCGAGGGCGAGGGCGATCGCGATCGTCCTCTTCTCGGGTTGCTTGAGCCAGCTCGCGCCGCCGTCGTTCGACCGGAAGATGCCGTGCGTGTACGCGCCGAGGAGGAGCGAACCGGGGCGGCGTTCGTCGACGAGAGGCACGAGCTTGTCGGGGATCTTGCCGTCGACGAACTTCACGAGCTTCCACTTCCCGGCGGCGTCGCTCTTCAGGAGGCCGAGACCGTTCGTGACGTAGACGACGCCGGGGGAAGCGGGATCCGCCGCGAGACCCCACACGAACGCCGCGCCGAGGCCTTCACCCGACTCCTTGAACGTGGCGCCTCCGTCCGTCGACTTGAAGACGCCCTCGTAGCTCGTGCCGGCGAAGACGACGTCCCCGTCCACCGCGAGCGCGGGGAAGCTGGAGTACGGAAGGCCTGCCTTGAGCTGACGCACGCTCGCGCCGCTGTCCGTGCTCTTGTACAGGCGACCCTCGGTGCCGATGAAGAGCGTCTGTGGATGCTTTGCGTCCAGAGCGAGGCTCCTGACCACCTCGTCGCTCTTCAATCCGGCACCGGTTTTCTCCCAGCTTGTACCGCCGTCGGTCGTGACGAAAAGCCCGCGCGTCCCCCCCATGTAGACGGTCGCCGGCCTGGCGGGATCGACGGCGACGGCATATCCCCTGTTGTAATTCGTCAGCCCTTCCGTCAAAGGGGTCCACGTCGAACCCCCATCCGTGCTCTTCTGCACCCCTCCCTTTCCGTCGTTCACGGCGACATAGAGGAGATTCGAGTTCTTCGGATCCACGGCGAGGTCGAAGCAGTCGTTCGGGTGAAGGCCTCCCAATTCCTTGAGCGGCTTCCACGTCGTCCCGCCGTTCGCGCTCTTGAGCATCACGGTCGCGTAGACGACTTTCGGATCCGAAGGAGCGAACGCCACGCCGCGGGTCGGCAGCTCGTAGAGCACGGCACCCATGTCGCCCAGGCCCTGCCAATGGAACGTGACGCCGCCGTCGCGGCTCGCCCAGAGGCCCCCGTCATTCGTGCCCGCGAGAACGTGCTTCGGGTTCGCGGGATCCACGGCCACGCGGCGGACGTCCGTGTTCACCATGTCGGGGCTCGCCTTCCACGTGGCCCCGCCGTCCGTGCTGCGAAAGACGCCGCCGTTCGCCGTGCCCGCGAAGACGTTCCGGGGGTCGGCCGGATCGAGGGTGAGCGCTTGCACGTTGCCGATCCACGGGCCGATCGGCTTCCATCGGCTCGGGACGGGGGCCTTCGCCGGCGCGGGCGCGGCGGCAGCCGGTTTCACCGGCGCGGACTTCTTCGGCGGCGCCTTCTGCGCGAGAGAGAGGCTCGTCGCGGCGAACGCGACGGTGACGAGGGTGCCATTCGCGACGAAACGCATGCGCGTCATCGTTGCCTCCTACTTCGAGACCGGTTTCTTCAACGCCCGTTCCGCCCACGTCGCCGTCTCGGGGTCCTTGAGGGCGTCCTGGAGCGGGCCGACCGCCTCCTTCGGGACGACGTCGAGATACTGGAACCGCTGGACGGCGTTCGCGCGCATCTCCTTGTCGGGGTCCTTCATCGCGAGGATCAGGGCCTGGGCGCTGACGGTGACGTTCTTGTCGATGTCCTCCAGCGAGCGGAGCGCCCGCTTGCGGACGTCGAGGTCGGTATCGGAGCGGATGACGACCGTCAGCGCAGGAACGGCCTCCTTCGCCGCGTTTCCGAGATCGCCGAGGGCGTCGGCGGCTTCCCAGCGGACGTCCCGTTCGGGATCCTTCAAGGCTTTCGCAAGCGCAGGGATCTCGACGCGCGCCGCGCCCCCGGCCTTCCCGATGGCGTCGGCCGCGGCGCGCCGCTCTTCCTTGTCGCCGTCCCTGAGCGCCTCGTCCAGGATCGGCATCGCCTCCTTCGGGAGGATGCCGAGCTTCCCGAGGTCCTCCCGGCACTGGCGCTGCGTGTTCGAGAGGCGGCTCGAGTCGATCCCCTTGACCCTCGTCTGGCTCTCCCGCACGCAGTCGAGGAGGACGGCGAGGAACCGCACCGCCGGCGCGCCCGCCCGTTTCAGGTAGTGGGCCGCGTCGGCCCGCACCTCCACGTCGCGGTCCTCGAGGCCGATCGCGACCGCCTCCACCATCTTCTCGGGCGGCGTCCCCAGCCCGCCCAGCGCCCCGGCCGCCTTCAGCCGCACGCGCCCGCTCGGGTCCTGGAGCGCATCCTTGAGCGCGGCTTCCGCCGGGCGCGCTTTTTCACCGAGCTTCCAGAGCGCGCCGGCCGCTCCGCTCCTCACCCAGACGTCCTCGTCCCGGAGCGCGTTGACGAGGGCCGGCACCGAGCCTTCGTTCGCGTTCGAGAAGAAGAACGACGCCGCGCTCCTGCGCTCCCGCTCCTGTTTATCGCCCTTCAGGAGGTTCTTTTCCTGCTTCTTCCTTTCCTTCTCGTCGACTTCGGCCCGTGCCGGCTGCGCGTGGGCGAAAAGCAAAGCCAGGGCCGCGAGGGCAAGAATCCTCCGCATGCGAAACCTCCTCGGAAAAGTAGGGCGAGATTACACTCAGGTCCGCGCCCCATGAGTGAGAAACGCCTCCCCCCGCTTGACGGGACCATCGTTCTCGACCTGTCGCGCGTCCTCGCGGGCCCGCTCGCGACGATGGTTCTCGCGGACCTCGGGGCTCGCGTCATCAAGGTGGAGGATCCGCGCGGAGGGGATTTCTCGCGCGGCTGGAAGCCGCCCGCGCTGGACGGCGAGGCCGCGTACTTCCTGTCGGTGAATCGGCGGAAAGAGTCGGCCGCCGTGGACCTCGGAACGTCCGAAGGCCAGGAGTTCGTGCGGCGCTGGGCGGGGAAGGCGGACGTTCTCGTCGAGAACTTTCTGCCGGGCGCGCTCGAGAGGCGGGGGCTGGGTGTGGACGCCTTGAGATCGCTGAATCCGCGCCTCGTCGCCTGCTCGATCTCGGGGGCGGGCGACGCGGGGCCGGAGGCGGGCGATCCGGGGTTCGACCTCCTCGCGCAGGGCGCGACCGGCCACATGTGGATCACGGGGCCGGCGGACGGGCCGCCTTCCAAGATGGGCATCGCCCTGATCGACGTTCTCGCCGGGTGGTCCGCCGCGACCGCGATTCTCGCGGGGCTTCAGGCGCGCGCGCGCGACGGTACGGGATCGCACGTGAAGACGAATCTCGTGTCCACGGGCCTCGCGGCGCTCGTCAACGTCGCGGGCTCGGCGCTCGTGACCGGCCGCGAGGCCACGCGCCACGGCAACTCCCACGCGACGATCGAGCCCTATCGGATGTTCGAAGCGGCCGATGCGCCCTTTCTCCTCGCAGTGGGTACGGACCGGCAGTTCGGAATTCTCTGCGAAAGGGTTCTGGGGCGGGACGATCTCGCGAGGGACGCCCGCTTCGAGACGAATGCCGCTCGCGTCGTCAACCGGAACGAACTCGTCCCCATTCTCGCGGCGCACTTTTCGAAGGATCCGCGCGAGACGTGGCTCGCCCGCTGCAAGGCGGCGGGGATTCCTGCGGGGCCGCTCGCTGGCGTGCTCGAGGCCATCCGCTCTCCTCAGGCGGAGGCGCTCGGGACCATCCTCGAGACGGAGCGCGCCGGGCGAAGCGTGCCGACGATTCGCCCGCCTTTCTTCCTGGAAGGATTCTCTGATCCCGCGCCCGTGGCGCCCCCGCGCCTCGGCGAGGACACGGAGAGGCTGTTCGTGGAAGTCGGGCTCGCTCCGCCGCGCTGATATCCTCCGGTCCGGATGAAAGTCGCGTTCATCGGCACGCACGGTGTCGGCAAAACAACCCTCTGCTACGACCTGGCGGCGGCCCTCAAGAAGAGGGACCTGACCGTCGAGCTCGTCCGGGAGGTCGCGCGCGAATGCCCACTGCCGATCAACCAGGAGACGACGTTGAAGGCGCAGGCCTGGATCCTCCACACGCAGATCGCCTGGGAGCTCCAGGCCGAGGCGAAGGCCGACGTCGTGTTCTGCGACCGCGCCGTCCTCGATAACTTCTGTTACATGCGGCGGGCGTTCGCGGGCGCGCCGAACGAGGCGGTTCTCGAGGCCCTCGTGAGGAGCTGGACGACGACGTACGACGCGCTCTTCAAGGTGCCGATCGTCGGCGACCCGCGCTTCGACGGCGTGCGCGACACCGATCTCGCGTTCCAGCGCGAAATCGACGACGCCATCGAGCAGACACTCGCGGCGTGGAGCGTCCCGCACGTCGCGCTCGACCCCGGGCGTCGCGACGAGTGGGGCGGGCTCGTCCTCGACGTTCTGCTCCTTCGCCTCAAGCCGCAGGAACTTCTCTTCCCGGAGCCGGAAGAGCCCATCGCGCCGAGAACGCCCATAGCCGAGACGGGAGCCTCCCATGCCTGATACGACGTCCCCCATCGTGAACGAACGCGCCCGCCACCTCGACACGCTCGCGGCGACGCCGACCGCTCTCAAAGAGGCTCTTCGCGGGGTCCCGAAGAAGCTGCTCCTCTTCACGCCGGCGCCGGGTAAGTGGTCGATCCTGGAAATTCTCTGCCACATGCGCGACATGGAGCGCGAGGCGTATCTCGAGAGGTACACGCGCATCCTCGCCGAGCCTGAGCCGAAGCTTTCCGACGTCAACGGCGACGCCCTCGCGATCGAGCGCGACTACCGTGGCCAGAAAGCCGCCGACGTCCTGCGCGACTGGATGCGCCTTCGCCGTGAGAGCCTTCGTCTCCTGAAGAAGGCGAAACCCGAGCAGTGGCGCCGGGCCGGGGTTCACGAAACGACGGGTCGGATCACGATCGACGAGCTGGTGGCGCGCCACGCCGTCGGGAACGATGCGGCGCACCTCGCCCAGATCGAGGCGATCAAGCGCCGGGCGGCGCTTCTCGACCGCCTCGCGGCTGCCCCCGCCGCCTTCACCGCCACGCTCAAGGGCACTCCGGACGACGTGCTCCGGCGGCGCGACCCCTCGGGGAAATGGTCGATGATCGAGAACGCGGCGCACGTGCGCGACATCGAGCGCATCTATCAGGAGCGCTTCTCGAAGACGGCGTTCTCGGAGCGTCCCGCGCTCTGGATGCTCGACAACGACCGGGCGGCGACCCAGCTGAAGTACGCCGAAGCCGATGCCGCGGCCGTCGCGAAGGAATTCCGGCGGCTCCGCGAGGACACGCTCGTTCTCCTCCGCGCGCTCCCGCACGCCTCGTGGCGGCGCACGGCGCTTCACCCGAAGAGGGGAGAGCTGAATCTCGAGCAGCTCGCCGAGGTCCTCGCGAGCCACGACGACAGCCACATCGGGAAGATTCGGGCGCTTCGGGGATAAGAGAACGCTCCGGAAAAGGGGGGTCCATGGACGGCTACTACAAGTCGGAGCATCTCGCCCACTTCGCCTCGATCGCCGAGGGCAACAAGGATCTCGCGGACAAGTTCTTCGCCTGGTACGGAGCCGTCTTCGCCGACGGGGCGCTCTCCGCGCGGGAGAAGGCGCTCATCGCGCTCGCGGTGGCCCACGCGGTCCAGTGCCCGTACTGCATCGACGCGTACACGCAGGAAAGCCTGAAGAACGGGGCCGACCTCGAGCAGATGACGGAGGCCCTCCACGTCACGGCGGCGATCCGCGGAGGCGCGTCGCTCGTACATGGGATGCAGATGCTCGAGCACGCGAAGAAAGCGTCGATGTGACGACGTGACGCTGTCTCTGCACGCCCGGGGCGCTCCGCTGGCCGCCCCGGATAAGCAGATCGCCGCGGTAAATGCGGTGGACCTCTCGGCCTCCTCCCACGGCGGAGACTTCGCGCGGGCCCTCGCCGCGAGCGGCCGGGACGCCCTCCGGCCGGGGCCGATCGAGATCTTCCAGATCAACCTCGGCAAGCTCTGCAACATGACCTGTCGTCACTGCCACGTCGACGCCGGGCCGGACCGGACGGACGAGATGATGGACCGGGCGACGGCCGAGGCGTGCCTTCGCGCCCTCGACCGGACAGGCGCGCACACGGTCGACCTGACGGGCGGAGCCCCGGAGCTGAGCCCGAACTTCCGGTACGTCGTCGACGAGGCGGCCGCGCGCGGCAAGCACGTCATCGATCGCTGCAACCTGACGATCCTCCTCGTGGCAGGGCAGCGCGACCTGCCGGTGTGGCTCGCCGAGCGCGGCGTCGAGATCGTCTGTTCGCTCCCGCACTACCGCAAGCGCGGCACCGATGCCCAGCGCGGCGACGGGACCTACGAGAAGTCGCTGCAGGCGCTCCACCTCCTGAACGAGGCGGGCTACGGGGCGGGGGACCCCCGCCGTCGGCTGACGCTCGTCTCGAACCCGGTTGGCGCTTTCCTGCCCGCGAACCAGCACGCGACGGAGCGCGAGTGGAAAGAGGGGCTCCTCCGCGAACACGGGATAGGTTTCGACCGCCTGATCTTCCTGAACAACATGCCGATCTCGCGGTACCTCGAGTGGCTCGAGTCGAGCGGAAACCTCGCGAGCTACCTCGAGCTCCTCGTCGCGTCGTTCAACCCGGGCACGATCGACGGCCTCATGTGCCGCAACACACTCTCGATCGGCTGGGACGGCCGCGTTTACGACTGCGATTTCAACCAGATGCTCGATCTGCCCGCGCGCGGATCTTCGGGCGGCGGCTTCCACGTCCGGGACCTCGACGTCGCGGCCCTCGCGGCTCGCCGGGTCGTGACGCGCCGTCACTGCTTCGGCTGCACGGCGGGCGCCGGAAGCTCCTGCGGCGGGGCGCTCGAATAGCCCACAGAACTCATCGGCAAACGCCGCTGAAACTTTTTCGCCCGAATTTCGTCTTGATGAGAAGACGAGGCCCTCGGGGGCCGGGAAGGCGAACGAGGAAATCATGGAATCAGCGGCGGAACTTCACGAGGCAAGAGTCCTGAGGGCGCGGATCGAGGTCCACGAAGCGGAGCTGGCGGAGCTGAAGGCCGAATACCGCCGCATTCTCGTGCGACAGGCCGACCAGGACTATCGTCGCCGCCGCGCCGAATGGCGCGCCCAGCCGTGCGCGGGGCGTGCCCGCAAGAGCGCCTGCGCCTGACTTCTACTTCTTCTACTTCTTCCAGATCTCGAAGCTGATCCTGATCGTCTTGGCGACCTTGTAGTCGTTCGTGACCATCTTCACGAAAAATGAGTTCGTGTCGTCGATCTTGCCCTTGTCGAGCGTGGCCGTCCGGTCGTTCTCGCCGAAAGGCCTGCCGTCCCGCCCGCCCGGGATCGTGACGACGTATTTGCACTTGTAGTCGTTGTCACGATCCCGGTTCGAGTAGCGAAACTCCACGACCATCGTGTGCTTTTCGTTCAGGTCCTTCTCGGCCTTGCGGAAGTCGTCGGCATCCGGCCAGTGACGGATGCGGAAGGACTCGATCGTGGCGTCTCCGACCTTGAGCCCGACCTTGATGTCCTTGTCGCCGACGAAGGGGAAGCGGCGCTCGAATTTCTGCTTCCCTCCCTCGGCGCGGGCCGGCGAGGCCGCGAGAAGCGCGGCGGCGAAAGGGACGACGAAGGCATACGCGACGAATCGAAGCCGGCTCATGGGTTTCTCCGGGGCGCCCGCGCGCGCTAGGACTTCTTCCAGATCACGAACGTCACCTTCATGGTCTTCGCGAGCTTGTACTGATGCGTCCTCATTTTCAGGGAAATCTTGTTCGTGTCGTCCACCTTGCCCTTGCTGAGCGTCTTCGTGTCGTCCGCGAGAGCGTAGGGCCGCCCGTCTGCGCCGCCCGGGATCTCGATGAAGTAGTGGCATTTGTAGTCGCTCGCCGTGTCGACGTTGGCGTACGTGAAGACGACGTCCACCGAGTGCTTGTTGTCCGGGTCCTTGTCGCCCTTCGCCATGGCGTCGGGATCGGGCCAGTGCTTGACGATGAAGGAGGCGATGATCACGTCGCCGCTCTTGACGCCGACCTTCGTTTCCTTTTCGCTGAAGGGAAAGCTGCGCACGATCCTGCTTTCCTCGGCGCGGGACGGAAGAGCGGTGAAGACGAGCGCGGCGACTGCCGCAGCCATGGCAAAGCGCACGGATTTCATTCAGTTCCTCCCTCGAAGTTGAGCGGATCTTAACGCGGAGCCGACAGCTCCTCATAGACCGTCAGGAGCGCCTGCGTTCCGTCCTCGCCGCGGCCCCGGGCTTCGAGCGCGGTCAGGAGCTGGTGGACGAGCGCCGTGCCGGGTAGCGGCAGGCCTCGCGCGCGGGCGGTCGCGAGGACGATCGCGAGGTCTTTTTGCTGGTGCTTCACCGCGAAGGCGGGCTTGAAGTCGCGGTCGATCATCTTCTTCCCGAGAACCTCCAGCGCCCACGAATTCGCGGCGCCCGCGGCGAGCGCCTCGTGGAGCGCAGCGAGGGGAAGTCCGGCCCGGGCGGCGAACGCGAGCGCCTCGGCGACGCCCATGAGGTTGTTCGCGACGAGGATCTGGTTCGCCGCCTTGCCGAGCTG
>JBDTML010000317.1:0-4110 GCA_039934255.1 Acidobacteriota bacterium
CGGGCATCCTGTAATCCGACACGACGGCGTCCCAGTGCTCCGACCGGAGCGCCTCTCTCATGTCGGCAGCCGTCTGGACGCGCCGGGCCGTTACGGCGTTACCGGCGCGCCGCAGCTCGCGCGCAACGAGAGCTGCGTCGTCCTCCGAGTCCTCGACGAGGAGCAGCCGGAGATCCACGGTCAGGCCACGCGCGCCGGCGGGGGTTCGTTGAGGACCAGCCAGTAGAGACCGATGTGCTTCACGGCTTCCGTGAACTGCTGGAAGTCGACGGGCTTGCGGATGTAGCTGTTCGCGCCGAGACCGTATCCGTGCACGAGGTCCTGCTCTTCCTTGGAGGACGTCAGGATCACGACGGGAACGAGCTTCGTGCGCGGGTCGGAGCGCAGGCGCTTCAGGACTTCGAGGCCGTCCAGCTTCGGGAGCTTGAGATCGAGGAGAACGAGAGCGGGCAGGTCCGTCGCGTCTCGCCCGGCGAATCGGCCCGTGCCGAAGAGGTAGTCAAGCGCGTCGACCCCGTCCCCGGCCACGACGACCTCGTTTACGATGTTGTTCTTTTTCAGGGCCCGGAGCGTCAGCTCGACATCGTCCGGACGGTCTTCGACGAGCAGGATCGGTCTCATGGTCATGGCTTTCCCTCCCCCAGCGTGAAGTAGAACGTGGCTCCGTGATCCACGCGGCCTTCGGCCCAGACGCGGCCGCCGTGCCGCTGCACGATTCGCTGGACCGTCGCGAGGCCGATGCCCGTCCCGGGAAACTCCACCCCGGTGTGCAGGCGCTGGAACGCGCCGAAGAGCTTGCCCGCGTAAGCGGGATCGAATCCCGCCCCGTCGTCGCGGACGAAATAGCGCCGCTCGCCGCCGTCGTTCGCGGTCCCGAACTCGACTCGGCACTGCGGCTTTCTCGAGGTGAATTTGAACGCGTTGTCAAAGAGGTCTTCGAGGGCGACGCGCAGGAGTCCGCGGTCGCAGACCGCCCGCACGCCATCCGCCACGACGACGTCGATGGTCCGTCCGGGCCCGCCCGGGCGTGAATTCGCGGCGACCGTCCGCGCGAGGTCGCTCAGGTCGACGTCCTCGAGGAGCAGCTCGCCGCGCGAGACACGCGAGAGCTTCAGCAGGTCGTCGATCAGCAGGCTCATCGATCCGGCGGCGCCGACGATTCGCTCGAGGCAACGCCTCCCTTCGGCGCCGATCGTTTCCCCGTGGTCTTCCCCGAGGATCCGTGCAAACCCGTCGATCGAGCGCAACGGCGCCCTGAGGTCGTGCGAGACGGAGTAGCTGAACGCCTCCAGCTCGCGGTTCAGGCTCTCGAGGCGCAGGACGTGCTGCTGCACGCGCGAGGCCATCGTGTCGAACGCGTGTGCGACCTCCGCGAGCTCGTCGGTCCCGGAGACCGCCAGCCGGTATGTGAGGTCGCCCGCCGTCAGGCGCCCGGCCCCTTCACGGAGAAGCCCCACGCGCCGCTCGACGAGCTTCCCGATCGCGACGCTGTTGGCCAGCGTGACCCCGAGGGCGACCGCGACGATGATGAACGCAATGGAGCTCGACCGGCGGTCGGTCGCGTCCGTTCGCGCCGCAGCCGAATCCACAAGCACGCTCGCGTTCGCCTGCAGATCGTAGAAGACTGCGAGAAGCCGGGCGGACACGAGGTCGCGGCGTTCCACGTCGCGCGCCAGTCCTTCCGGTCCGGCCCCGGGCGCGGCCAGAGTCCGCGTAATCTGCCCGAAGAGGACTGCGCTCTGGCGCCCGAGCACGGCCATCTCCCCGGCGACCCGCCGCTCCTCGGTGCCTTCTAACTTGCCCGCAGCCGATTCGAGGAGAGCGAGAATGCTCGCCGTCCTCGACTCCCATTGCGCCTTCGAGCGCTCGTCGCGGAACAGGAGGTACTCGTCCCGCAGGATTCCGCGCTCGGAGATTTGCTTCTGAAGCTCATTGACCGTGACCTCCGTGTCCCGCGAGCGGCTCCCTTCGAGCGCCGACCACGTGAGGATCGCGGCGGTCCCGAGAATCGCGCCCAGGGAGACCGCGAGGCTGGCCCGGAGACGCCCTCGGATGCTCATGGCGGTCACCGGATCAGCCTCACGGCGCCGGGCCGGACTGCCGAGAGCGGCCCGGCCTCGACGTAGTCCAGAAAGTTCGGCGGATCCTGCTTCGGGACTCGTCCCGTTCGGAGGGCCCAGCGGGCCTCCTGGCCGAAGAGCACGAGCAGGCCCTGATCGAGACGCACCCGGTAGTTGAAGCACGCCCACACGGCGGCGAAGTCCGCCGGGTCGGCCTTCAGGGTCGCCGCGACCGTCTTCGCGGCGTCCTCGGGATGGTCCCAGACGAACCTCTCGGCCCTCAGAAGCGCACGCATGAGCCGCTCGATCGCGTCTCGGCGCCGCTCCCCGATGCCCTTCCCCCCTAAGATGGCGAAGGTCTCGAGGTAGATGTCGTCCGCGTAATGGACGAGCACGTCGTCGCCGAGGCGCTTCTCCAGATCGAGGACGTACGGATTCCAGATGGCGACTGCGTCGACGGCTCCCCGGGCGAGGGCGTCGGGCAGCTCGTCCGGCTTCAGGTCGACGAGCCGGACGGAGCCCTTGTCCACGCCGTGGTACGTGAGGAGAGTATCGAGGAAGAACTCGGCGTTCGTGGAGAACGGAACTCCGATGCGCTTTCCCGCGAGGTCTCTCGGCGATGCGATCCCCGAGGCCTTCCGGCCGACGAGCCCGGTGTTCTTCGTCGCGCTGGAGAGAGTCGCGAGAGCCACGATCCGGCCGCCCCCGAGCGCGGCCAGGACGAACGGCGTCTCCGCCGCCGTCGCAAGGTCGACCTCCCCGGAAACGAGGGCGTCGACGGCCGTTTTACCGAACCGGTGCGGCTGCACGACGACGTCCAGTCGTTCCTCGCCGAAGAAGCCCCTGGCCACGGCGACGTGGAAGAGGGCGGCGTGGGGCAGCATCGCGAGCGCGACGGTAAGCTTCTCCACCGGCACGTCGGCACGCCTCGGCCCGCATCCCACGGCAAGGGCGAGGCAGACGGCGAGCGCCGGGACCGACCGCGCCGCCGCACCGGAGACCCGGATCGTCCGCTCGACGTCGTCCGGACGGTCTTCGACGAGCAGGATCGGCCTTGTGATCACGGCGTCCCTCTGCCCAGCGTGAAATAGAACGCGGCTCCGCGGCCCGTCTCGCCCTCCGCCCAGACGCGGCCCCCGTGGCGCTGCACGACTCTCTGAACCGTCGCGAGACCGATCCCGGTGCCCGGGAACTCCGCCTCGGGGTGCAGGCGCTGGAACGCGCCGAACAGCTTGCCCGCGTAGGCGGGGTCGAAGCCGGCCCCGTCGTCACGAACGAAGAAGTGCTGCTCCCCGCCCTCGCGGCCGGATCCGAACTCGATCCGGCTCTCGGGCTTCTTCGACGTGAACTTGAACGCGTTGTCGAGGAGGTTCTCGAGCGCGACCTGGACGAGGCGCGAATCGGCCGAGGCCTGGACGCCGGGCGCCACGACCACCGTGACGCTGCGCCCCGGGTCGCGCTCACGAAGCGTCGCGACGATGGACGCCACCATGTCGCTGAGATGCAAGTCCTCGCGCACGAGCTCACCGCGCGAGACGCGCGAGAGCTTGAGCATGTCGTCGATCAGCCGGCCCATCCTCTCGGAGGCCGAGAGGATGCGCCCGAGGCAGCGCCGGGCTTCGTCGTCCAGTTTGGCGCCGTGATCCTCCTCGAGGATCCGCGTAAACCCGTCGATCGAGCGCAGGGGCGCGCGCAAGTCGTGCGAGACGGAGTAGCTGAACGCTTCCATCTCGCGGTTCGCGCGCTCGAGCTCCGACGTGCGGGAAGCCACGCGCGTCTCCAGCTCGGAGTTCAGGAGGCGCACCTCCTCTTCTGCCCGCTTACGGTCGTCAATGTCCATGTTGACCCCGACCATCCGCAGCGGACTCCCGTCCTCGGAGAAGAAGACCTGTGCCCGGGCGTGAAGCCATCGCACGCTGCCGTCCGGCCACACCACCCGGAAATCGGTGACGAACTCGCCGGTCGTGAGAGACCGCTGGATGGCCGCTTCGGACCCCGCGAGATCGTCGGGAAAAAGGCGCTCGCGCCAGCTCTCGTATTTCCCCCCGAA
>JBDTML010000318.1:0-37584 GCA_039934255.1 Acidobacteriota bacterium
TGATGAGCTCGGCCGCGTTGCCGAGCGTCGCGTTCAGGAGGCCGCCCACGCGCTCACCCGTGCGGTGCGCGAGCTGCTCCGTCGCCTCGCCCATTGCGCCCGCGAGCGGAAGGAGGCCGAGGCACGCGAACACGAAGACGAGAGCGGGCGAGTGAAAGAGCCACTCCGCGGCGAGCGCGAGCGGCACGAACGCGAGGAAGAAGCGGAGGATCTTCATATGAGCGATCCCGCCTCGCGCGGCGAGCGGTCGGCGGGGGCCATCCGGGATTCTACGGTTACGTTTCAAAGCCTCGCTTGGTATCGTTCGATCGTGCTTCCGCGAAGAAAGAGAGAGTCCAGATGATCAAGGAATTCAGAGAGTTCATCAGCAAGGGAAACGTGCTCGACCTCGCCGTCGGGGTCATCATCGGCGCGGCATTCGGGAAGATCGTCGCGTCCTTCACGAGCGACATCCTGATGCCGCCGATCGGCCTCCTCATGGGGAAGGTCGACTTCGCGAGCCTCTTCATCAACCTGTCCTCCAGGCCCGCGGAATCCCTCGCGGCCGCGAAAGCGGCGGGAATCCCGACCATCAACTACGGCCTTTTCATCAACACGGTCATCGACTTCCTGATCGTGGGCTTCGTCATCTTTCTCGTCGTGAAGCAGGCGAACCGCTTAAAGGAAGCGCCCGCCCCGGCTCCCGCCGGACCCACGAAGGACCAGCAGCTCCTCACCGAGATCCGCGACCTTCTCCGAAAGTAGCAGGACACCGCCCATGACTCGCCAGACACGCACCGCGTTCGCGCTCGTCCTCCTCGTCGCGGCCATGGCGGCCCCGCCGGTATTCGCCCAGGCGGCCGCGCCCGCGCAGCCGATGTGTCCCTGCCCACCGCCCCCGCCGCCCCCGCCCGCGCTCCAGGGCTCCTTCAGCGCCGGCCTCGCCCTCACGACCGGGAACACCGACACGAGCAGCTTCAACCTGGGGTTCAACCTGGTGTACGACCCGAAGACGCACAGCCTCTTCAAGGCCGACGCTTTTTACCTGCGTTCCGCGAGCGACGGGATCGCGACGACGGACAAGGCCGGCGCGAGTCTCCGCTACGAATACAAGCTCACCGAGCGTTTCTTCGCCTTCGCGCAGCTTGGCTACCAGAGAGACCGCTTCAAGAACGTCACGTACCTGATCACCCCGATGCTGGGCGGCGGGACTTACGCCGTGAAGGAGAAGAACCTCGAGGTGACGCTCGACGCGTCCATCGGCGGCGCCTTCGAGAAGGACAGCGGCCTCGACGCGACGTCGAGCGGGGCGTTCGCCCTGGGCCAGGGTCTCCTCTGGAAGATCACGCCCACAACGACCTTCACGGAAAAGGCGACAGGCCTCTGGAAGACGAGCGACACGTCGGACTCCTTCTACCACTTCGAGCTCGGTCTGGCGGCGTCTCTCGTCAAGAACTTCGAGTTGAAAGTCGCTTACCTCGTCGACTACAAGAACCTGCCGAATCCGCGCACGCTCAAGAAGGCCGACACGGCGCTCATCGCCGCGATCGTCTGGAAGTTCTAGCGGGAGAGGCGATTGGCGGCGTGGGCGGTAGAATCACAAAAAAGGTGGTTCGATGTCGCTTTTCGTCAAGTTCAACCTGATTCTGATTCTCGTTTTCGCCGTGGCTCTCGTGCCGGCCGGTTACGTCTCGAACAATTTGCTCCAGAAGAACGCGCGCACGCAGATCGTCCAGATCGCGCGGATCATGATGCAGAGCGCGCTCGCGACGCGGGGCTATACGAACAAACAGATCAAGCCGCTTCTCGCGCCGCGTCTCGCCGAAGAGTTCCTCCCGCAGTCGGTCCCGTCGTACTCCGCGACCGAGATCTTCAACAACCTGAGGGAGAGCAACCCCGAGTACACGTACAAAGAGGCGGCGCTCAACCCGACGAATCCCCGTGACCGGACGGTCGAGTGGGAGGCGGACATCGTGAACGCGTTTCGCGCGAACGACAAGCTTCCCGAGATCATCGGCGAGCGCGACGCGCCCCTCGGCCGCGCGCTCTACCTGGCGCGGCCCATCAAGATCACGGACGCGGGCTGCCTCTCGTGCCACACGACTCCGGAGATGGCTCCGGCCTCCGTCGTGAAGGCCTACGGGACGAGCGGCGGCTACGGCTGGAAGCTGAACGAGATCATCGGCGCGCAGATCGTCTCGGTGCCCATGGCCGTTCCGATCGGCCTCGCGAACACCGCGTTCAAGACGCTCCTCGGATCGTTGATCGCGGTCTTCGCGAGCATTCTCGTCGTCCTGAACGTCCTCCTGATGCTCGTCGTCATCCGGCCCATCAAGCGCCTGTCGGAGATGGCCGACCAGGTGAGCACGGGAAACCTCGACGTGCCCGACGTCACGGTGAAGGGGACGGACGAGGTCGCCGTGCTCTCCGGTTCGTTCAACCGGATGCGCATCAGCCTGACGAAGGCGCTCAAGATGCTCGAGTCCGAGTAACGCGGGGCCCGGACGGATGGCGGACTCGATCCCTCCCGGCACCCGCTTCGGCGACTACGAGATCCTCGAGGAGCTCGGCGCGGGCGGAATGGGGGAGGTCTATCGCGCGCGGGACCTCACGCTCGAGCGTGTCGTCGCGCTCAAGACGCTCGCCCACCAGTTCTCGTCGGACGCGAACTTCGTGCAGCGCTTCCTCAAGGAGGCGCGCGCGGCTGCGCGGCTGAATCATCCGAACATCGTGCAGATCTACGACTTCGGGTGCGTCGACTCGGTCTACTACCTCGCGATGGAGTTTGTGGACGGGCATTCGCTCGGCACCTATCTGAAGCGCGGTCACTTCAGCGAGACCGAGTCGATCCAGATCATCCGGCACGCGTGCCGCGCGCTCTCGGTCGCTCACGCGGACGGCATCGTCCACCGCGACATCAAGCCCGACAACATGATGCTCACGAGCCGCGGCGACGTGAAGCTCGTGGACCTCGGCATCGCCAAGCGCATCGACGAGGACCAGTCGCTGACGCAGACCGGCCAGGCCATCGGCACGCCGCACTACATTTCGCCCGAGCAGATCCGCGGACAGAAGGACGTCGATCCGCGCGCGGACGTGTATTCGCTCGGGGCCACGCTCTACCACCTCGTCACCGGACACACGCCCTTCTCGGGAGCGTCCGGACCCATCGTCATGTCGATGCATCTCGTGGAACCGCTGCCCGATCCTCGCCGGTTCGAAGCCGGGCTCACGGAGGGCATCTGCCGCGTCATCCGCAAGATGATGGCGAAGGACCGCGACGGTCGGTACGGCGACGTCTATGCGCTCGACCTCGACCTCTACCGTCTGCAGTGCGGCGAGATGCCGCAAGCCGACGAGCAGCAGGGAACGGCGATCGAACCGCTGGCCCAGATGCCTTCTTCTCCGGGGTACGTTCCGGCGGCGGGCGCGGCCTTCGATTCGGGAATCCTGAACCGCATCGAAGAGAACCTCGCGTCTGCCGTGGGACCGATGGCGAAGGTCCTCGTGAGAAAGGCCGCCCGCTCGGCGCCGACGCTCGAGGCCCTCTGCGGCACCCTCGCGGATCAGATCGCCGAGACCGCCGCGCGCGACAAGTTTCTTTCGAAGTGCCTCCTGGCGGCCCGTGCGCCGGCGGGCGGAAGCCGGCCGGGCCGCACGACTCCCGCGCCCGCGAGCGAGGCGCGCACGGAACTCCCGGGCATGGGCAGGTCGACGGCCGGGAGGTCCGTCACTCCGGAGCCGTCACGCTCCTTCTCGCAGGGCGGCGCGTCCCTGACGCCCGGCTCGTCCCTGACGCCCGGCTCGTCGGGGCGGACGCTCATGATCTCCGACGCGGACCTTCGCGCCGCCGAAACCGAGCTCGCGAAGCAGATCGGGCCGCTCGCACGCGTCGTCGTGAAACGCGCCGCGAAGAGCGTGGGGACGCTCGGCGATCTCATCGCGAAGCTGGAGCTCGACATCCCGACGGACGAGAGCCGCCGCGCGTTCCGAGAGGCGATGCGCAAACGGCTTCGCGGCTAGCGGTCGATTTCGATCTCGGGATCGATTGGAGCGAGCGGACCGTTGTCGTCCTCTTCTTCTTGTCTCCTTTAGGGCGTCGGAGCGTTTAAAGGAGTTGCGGGCTCTTTCGAAAGGGCCGCTTCGAACGACTTGTCTTTCAGGAGAAGGCCGAAGGCAGGTTCGTTCCGGATGAGCGTCGGGCTGTAGCCCGCGGCGACGAGCCGCCGGACCGTCGCGATCGCATTTGCGTCGTGGCGCTCGAAGTGTTCGAGCAGCGCGCGCTGGACGAGGTTCTCGACGCTCGAGGGCTCGGCTTGGAATGCCTCGTTCAGCCACCGGGACGCCTCCGCCAGGTTCCCGGTCCGCGTGTAACAACGCGAGAGAAGGCGCTGCGATTTCGCGTTTCGCGGGTTGATGGCCAGCGCCTCGCGGCCGAGGCGAAGACCCTCTGCGTAGGCGGCCCGTGTCTCGGTTTCGCGACCGGGGAGCATCGAGAGCGCGTCGCCGAGGTTCGCCCACAGGGCGCCGGCCTTGGGCGTCAGTGCGATCGCCTTGCGGAACGCGTCCGCGGCGTCGCCGTAGCGCCCGGAGTAGTAATGAACGAATCCGAGGTTCGACCAGGCGCTCGGATTCTCGGGCGACCGCTCGATCGAGTCCCGGAGAGCCTTCAGGGCTTCGTCGAAACGTCCCGTCTGGATGAGGACGACACCGAGTGAGTTGTGGACGCGCCCGACCTCCGGGTTCCGTTCGATCGACTGGCGGAAGATCTTCTCCGCCTCCCCCCAAAGGCCGCGAGCGTAGTAGGAGACTCCGAGCTTGTTGTATCCGGCCCAGTAGGCGGGATTCAGCACGATCGCGCGGCGGTACGTTGCCTCCGCCTCGGCCGCGTCGCCCGCGTCGACAAGCGCGTCGCCGAGCGCGAGGAGGCCGTCGGCGGACGGGGCCTGCCTCTCGATCGCGCGCCGGATCTCGACGACCGCTTCCCGGGGCTTGCCCATCATGGCGAGGAGCTGTCCCGACGCGAGATGGGCCTCGGGCGATCCGTCGTCCAGCGCGATCGCCCGTTGGACGGCCGCACGGGCGGTTTCCGCGGCGGCGGGATCCTTCGTGGAACGGTAGCGCTCGATCCAGGCGCGCCCGAGCGCGGCCTGCACGAGAGCCGAACGCCCGCCCCCCGAAATGCCATTCAGGATCTCGATCGCGGCGAGAAGCGAGCGTGGGTCGTCGTACCTCCGGAGGAGTCCGAGCGCCTTGTAGTACGGCTCGCTCTCGGCGGGCCGTTGCCGCGCGGCCGCTCCCGCCCCGGCGCTTTCGAATTGAACGCGCAGCGAGGCGGCGACGCTCTCGACGAGGCGGTCCTCGAGTCCGAACTGGTCTGATGCGTTCCCCGCGACCTCGTCCGCGGCGAGAATTCCCGGAGAGCCCGCCGCGAGGATGTTGTACGTCAGGCGGATCTGGTTCTGCTGCCGCCGAAAGGCACCCGTGAGGACGAGGTTCGCGCCGTGATTCTGCGCGACGCGCGCGGGATCGTCACCCGCGGTCCCGCCGGCCGCCATCACCTGAAGGCCCGACACGCGGAGCTTCGTCAGCCGTGCGCGAAAGCTCTCCGTGAGCCCGTCGACGACGAGCTGCCCGTCGGGCTGGCCCGAGAGGTCCTTGAACGGCATGATCGCGAGGTACTTCTCCTTTGGCAGGGCGCCGTCGCCGGAGCGGGTGCGCAGGAGGACCGCCACGAGGAGAGCCGCGATCACGGCACCCAGAGCCGCCGCCCAGCGGAGCGGGCGGCGTTGCACGGGGGCGCGCGCGTGCGTCTGCATCGTCGAATGGCTCGCGAACGCGCCGGCGAGCGCGGCCTTCACGTCGCGCACGTCGCGCCACCTGCGGTCGACGTCCTTTTCGAGAAGTCCGTGCAGGAGGTCGCGGACGGGCTGCGGGGCCGCGGCAGGCAGGGCGCCCCAGTCCGGGTCGCGGTCGAGAATCGCGACGAGGATGTCGGACAGAGTTTCGCCGTCGAAGGCTTTCCGGCCGGCCAGCATCTCGTAGAGAAGGCAGCCGAACGACCAGAGATCGCTCCGCGCGTCGAGCGGACGGCCGCGCGCCTGCTCGGGGCTCATGTAGCTTGCCGTTCCGAGGATGAGTCCCTGCCGCGTGCCGTCGGCCGCGGCCGTGGGCGACTGGGAGATGTCGGACGAAGCTCGCTCGGCGTTGAAGGACTTCGCGAGGCCGAAGTCGAGGAGCTTGACACGCCCGTCCGGGGTCACGATCACGTTTGCCGGTTTGAGGTCGCGGTGCAGAATGCCTTTCCCGTGCGCGGCCTCGAGCGCCTCCGCGACCTGGCGGGCGATTCCGAGAGCCTCGCTGAGCGGAATCGGGCCGCGGCCGATGCGCTGCTTGAGCGTCTCGCCCGGAACGAGCTCGAGGGCGAGGAAGTGCGTGCCGTCGATTTCTTCGAAGCTGTAGATCGTGCCGATGCCGGGATGATTGAGCGACGCGAGGACGTGCGCCTCGCGCGTGAATCGCGACAGGCGCTCGGCATCGCTCGAGAACGCCTCGGGGAGGATCTTGAGGGCGACTTCGCGCTGGAGGCGCGTGTCCCGCGCGCGCCAGACCTCGCCCATGCCTCCCGCCCCGAGAGGACCGAGGATCTCGTAGGACCCGAGGCGGGATCCGGGCTCGAGGCGCATTGATTTGTAGAGATTATCTCCCGTGGCGCAACATGTGCATGAATTAGCCTGGCGAAAGCGAAGATTCCATGGGGCTCGAAGAGCGTCCCTCCGACCCGTCCTCCTATTACGTCGACTGCGCGTGGTGTGGGACCTCGTTCAACGCTCTCGGCGCGCCGTGGTGCTCGTGTCTCGCAACCGAGCGCACGCTCGTCTGCTCGGGCTGCGGTAAATGCTTCTGTCAGGCGCCGCGCGCGTACCGCCAGCGCTTCTGGAGCGAGGCTCCGCCCGCGCTCTGGGAGACGAAGCTGAAGGAGCACAAGAAGCCGTCCCAGGCGGCCGAGAACCCGCCGCCGGAGAACGCTCGCCACCCGTTGCTTCTCGTCGTGGACGACGAGCCCGGCATCAGGCGCATGGCCGCGAAGGCGGCTGCCCGCCTCGGGTTCGGCGTCATCGAGGCGGCCGACGGGGTCGAGGGGAGGCACCTCGCCCTGAGCCACCGGCCCGAGGTGATCCTCACGGACGCGCTGATGCCCCGGCTCGAGGGCCGCGAAATGTGCCGGAGACTGAAGGCCGACCCCGAAACGCGGGACATCAAGGTCGTCGTCATGACGTCGCTCTACAAGGGGCAACGCTACCGTTCGGAAGCCATGGCGGAGTTCGGAGCCGACGGTTTTCTCGCGAAGCCGCTCGACCCCGATCTTCTCGCGACGACGCTGCGCGCGTTGTTCCCGACGCCCGAGAACACATGAACCCGATCGGAGCGAGGACGCTGCGGCTGGGCCTTCCGCTTGCCGCTCTCCTGGTCGCCGGCGGCGTGGTGGTGGAGCTCGTATTCGAGAGGAGCGAGCGGAGACTTCTCGAGTCGCGGCAAGGCGCCGGCCTCGACCTCGCCACGGCCGCGTTCACGTCCGAAGTGTCTTCCCTCCATCTGAAGCTTGCGGCCGCTTCCTTGTTCGAGGAGGTCGTGCCGGCTCTCGATCCGGCGGACGAGGGCGCGCGCGCGCGTCTCGCGCGGGCATTCCTGAATTTCGCCCGAAGCCAGCGGGACCTCGAGCAGGTCCGGCTGCTCGGATCGGACGGCCGCGAAAGGGTGCGTGTGAATTACCGAGAAGGACACGCCGCGATCGTCCCCGACGCGGAACTTCAGGACAAGAGCGGCCGCCCCTACTTCAGGGAGACCATCGACCTCGAGCCGGGCGCGGTGTATTTGTCGCCCATCGACCTCAACGTCGAGGGCGGGATCGTCTCCGAACCCCTGACGCCGACGCTTCGCATCGCGACGACCGTCCTCGACCCGGCCAAGGGCACGCGTGGGGTCATCGTCGTCAACTATCTGGTTCGCCGAGCCCTCGACGGCATTAAGCGCGCCGTCGTCGCGAATCCCGGGAGCGTGGTTCTGGTGGACGATGCAGGGTACTTCTTGCTGGGCCGCGGACCGGAGGAGGAATGGGGAAGTCAGCTTCCGGGCCGGGCGGCCAGCCGCTTCGGCGCCCTTTTTCCGGAGGCCTGGAAGGTCGTACAAACCAAAGACGACGGCACCGTGCGCACGGCCCGAGGGCTCTTCGCATTTCGCACGGTTCGCGCAAGCTCCGTTCTCGGCTTTCTCGCGAGAGGAGATCGGCACTGGAAGATCGTGTCCGTGATCCCCACTGACGAGCTGCGGGCGGCGGAACGCCGTTTTCTCGGGGTCGTGGCCGTGATCGATGGCCTCGGCCTGCTTCTGATCGGCGTCGTCGCCTTCACCGTAGCCTCGCGTCAGGTCAGGATGGAGGAGGCGGAGAGTCGCGCCTCGCATCGGCTGGAGGAGGCGGAGGAGCGCTATCGGCTGCTGTTCGAGCGCAGTCAGGCGGGTGTCTACCGGAGCTCGATCGATGGGCACCTCCTGGACTGCAACGACGCCTTCCTTCGGCTCTTCGGATTCGGGACGCGAGAAGAGGCTCTCGCCCGCCGGACGACCTCGTTCTACGCGGACGTGCGCGATCGGGCGCGGATCGTGGACCGGCTTCTCGTCGAAAAGAAGGCTGTGAGCGAGGAGATTCTCTTCCTGCGGCGGGACGGATCGACGCGCTGGATTCTCGCGAACATGAACCTGATTGCCGGAGCGCATGGTTCTCCCGGTCTTCTCGAAGGCACGCTCATCGACGTGGACGAGCGCCGGCGGGCGGTCGATGCGCTCCGCGCGAGCGAGATCCGGACGCGGGCCCTTCTCGACAACATGCTCGGCGGCCTCTTCGTGGCGGATCTCCGCGGGATTCTCGAGCTCGTGAATCCGGCGGCGGAGAGAATGTTCGGGTACACGAGCGCCGAGCTCGTCGGAAAGCACCTGGTCACGGTGCTCTCGCTCCCGCCCGCCGCCGATTCCCGCGTCTTCATTCCGGAGGTGCTCGCGAAGTCGCTCGGGAAGGTCACGGAGCTCGAAGGGAGGCGCAAGAACGGAGAGACCTTCCCGTTCGAGCTCTCGTTGTTCCAGGTCGACACGCCGGAAGGCCGCCGCATCGCGGGGAGCCTCGTGGACGTGACCGAACGGCGCGAAGTGGACCGCCTGAAACGGGAATTCGTTTCCTCCATCAGCCACGAGCTCCGCACGCCTCTCACGTCCATCCGGGGCTCGCTCGGCCTGCTCGCGGGCGGCGTCCTGGGCCCGTTGTCGCCGGACGCGGCCGAGATCGTCGCGGTGGCGGAGCGCAACGTGGTGAGGCTCATCGGCCTCATCAACGACATCCTCGACCTGGAACGCCTCGAAGGGGGCCGGCTCGAGATGACGCTCGAATCGGCCGGGGCGGGCGTGATCGTCGAGCGGTCGCTCGAGGCCGTCCGGAGCTTCGCAACGCAGTCGAAGGTCGTGCTCGTCGTCGATCCCGTGCCCGTGTCCGTGCTCGTGCGCGCCGATGCCGACCGGCTCGTCCAGGTGCTCGTGAACCTCGTCTCGAATGCCGTGAAGTTCTCGCCCGCGGGCGGCACCGTGATGGTGCGGGTCGCCCTTGCGCCCGGTATGGCCGAGTTCCAGGTCGAGGACCGGGGGCGAGGCGTCCCTCCTGCCCTGCGCGAAGCGATCTTCGAACGCTACCGGCAGGTCGAGGCTTCCGATTCGCGGATCAAGGGCGGAGCGGGACTGGGGCTCGCGATCTGCAAGGCGATCGTCGAACAGCACGGGGGCGCCATCGGTGTTCGGGACGCGGCGCCGGAGGGAAGCGTGTTCTGGTTCCGCATCCCCCTGGTATCGACCCAGCGTCCGTCGCTCAGCGGCACCGTCAAGAGCGCGCGGGGGCTCGCGCTCCTCGTCGACGACGACGAAGAGCTGCTCGCGGTTCTCGAGCTCCGCCTCGCGCAGGATCGCATCGCGACGCAGCGGGCGACCACGGCCGGAGAGGCGATTGCCGCTGCGCTCGCCCTGAAGCCGGACATCCTCGTCCTCGACCTCGGGCTGCCCGACGGCGACGGCTCGCAGGTCGTCGACGCCCTGCGCAACAACAGGGTCCTGTCGGGGATTCCGCTGCTCGTCTACACCGGGCGCGACCTTCGGCAGGAGGACCGCGACCGGCTCGTCCTCGGACCCACCCGGCATCTCACGAAATCGCGCGAGGCGGAGGACGAGTTTCGGTCGGTCGTTCTCGAGCTTCTCGCGGAGGGAGCGAGGAAGCCGGCATGAAGATTCTCATCATCGACGACGAGGACGACATCCGCGCCATCTCGCGGCTCGCGCTCGGACGGGTCGGGGGCATGGACGTGACGGATGCCTCGAGCGGAAAGGACGGGATCGAAAAGGCGGTCGCGGAGGCTCCCGACGCGATCCTCCTCGACGTGATGATGCCGGAGCAGGACGGTCCCGCCACCCTCCTTCTCCTGAAAGCCGATCCCCGAACGGCGGGCATTCCTGTGATCTTCCTGACGGCGAAGGCGATGGCGTCGGAGCTCGAACGCCTCAGGGCCCTCGGGGCCGCCGGGGTCCTGACGAAACCCTTCGACCCGATGACGCTCGCGGCGAGCGTCCGGGCGCTCCTCGGGGCGCGTTAGGGCAATGGATACGTCCTGGCGGCGGACGTTTCGCGAGTTGCGCGGGCAGTTTGCCGACGGTGCGGAGGAAAGGCTTCTCGCGATCGACCGCGCTCTCGACCGGCTGAAGGAGAACCCCCAGGACTCCGCGAGCCTCGCCGAGGTCCGTTTGCGGTTTCACGGCCTCTCCGGGACCGGGGCCACGTTTGGTTTCCCGCGCGTTAGCGTGCTCGGCGGCGAAGGGGAGCACGCCACCGAAGCGGTTCAGGAAGCGCGCCGCGCGCCGACCGCGGCAGAGATCGGGGGGTGGCGCCGGCTCGTCGAGGAGGTGCGTGAAGAATTCCGCGCCGACGCCGCGCCGGCACCGGATGTGCCGCCCGGTCCCGCGAAGCCCGACGAGGCCGCGCGCGAGATCGAGGCGCTTGTCGCCTGCGACGACGCGGAGTTCCGGGTGGCGCTCGCGGCACATCTCGAGCGCGAAGGGGTGACCGTAACGGTCGCGCGAAATGTCGAGGACGCGCAAGCGCGCATCGCGAAGCGCGTTCCCGAAGCCCTGGTGGTCGACATGCGCTTCGACGGCGGCGCGGGCGGGGCGCTCGTCGAGACGCTGCGGGGGATGGCGGAGGGCGAGAGCGCGGCCGCCTTCGTCGTCGGCGCCCCCGTGGGTTTCGTCGACAAGGTTGAGGCGATTCACTGCGGGGCCGACGCCTACTTCGAGCAGCCCGTGGACTGGGACCTCTTCACGCGAAGGCTCCGCCAGCTTCTCGAGCGCAGCAAAGCCGAGCCTCCACGCATCCTCTCGGTCGAAGACGACCCCGACCAGGCATCCTTCGTCAAGGCGGTCCTCGAAGCGGCCGGGCACGTGGTGCGGATCTGCCCGGACCCGACGCGCTTCGAAGCGGAGGCGATCGCCTTCGAGCCCGACCTCGTCCTCATGGACATCAACCTGCCGGGCCTCTCGGGCCACGACCTCGCGCGATTCCTCCGGCAGAGCGAAAAGTACGCGGCGGTGCCCGTCGTTTTCCTGACGGCCGAGGGACGCGCCCAGTCGCGGATCGACACCATCCGGGCCGGCGGCGACGACCATCTCGTCAAGCCCGTATCGCCGGCGCTTCTTCTCTCGACGGTCGCCGCGCGGCTCGAGCGCGCGCAGTTTCTGAAGAGTCTTCTTGTCCGGGATGGCCTGACGGGACTCCTGAATCACACGGCCTTTCTCGAGGGTGCGCGCGGGGTCGCCCTTCGCCACGCGCGCGCTCCCGGCGAGGGGGGCGCGTTCGCTCTCATCGATCTCGATCTCTTCAAGGCCGTCAACGACCGGCATGGGCATCCCGCGGGGGATCGCGTCCTCGCGGCGCTCAGCGCGCTCCTCAGGAGGCGGGTGCGCGGGTCGGATCTCATCGGGCGGCTCGGAGGGGAGGAATTCGCGCTTATCCTCGAGGGACTCACCGAAGAGGAGGCCGAACGGCTGATGAATCGTCTGCTCGAGGAATTTGCCCTGATCCCGCACCGCGGCGTTGACCCGTCCGGCTTTCGCGTCACGTTCAGCGCAGGAATCGCGATGTTGGTTCCGGGCATGACGGTCGACGCCTGGAGGCAGGCGGCCGACGACGCTCTTTACGCCGCGAAGGCGGCCGGCCGCAATCGGGTGATGTGCGCCGCACGATCCGGGGCCGCAGGTTGATGCCTCGACGCCTCCTCCCGGGCCTCGTTCTCGCGGCCGCCCTCGGAACGGGTTCGATTCGCGGTGCCGGCCCGGAGCCCGCGAGGCTCTGGGAGGCGTGGCCGCACACCGTTCAGGTCCCACCCTTCGCGCTGAAGCACGAGGGTGTCCGCGCGGAGCTCACGGCGCTGCTCGCGCGGCACCCGGGGCTCTTCACGATCGCCGAAGAGGGCGTCTCGGCGGAGGGCCGGAAGATCCCGCTCGTCCTCCTCGGCAACGGCCCCACCACGGTCCTCCTCTGGTCGCAGATGCACGGCGACGAGCCGACCGCGACGAGCGCGCTCCTCGACGTCCTCGAGTACCTGGGACGGACGGGAAAGACGCCCGGGACGAAGCTTCTTCTGTCGCGCCTCACGCTTGCGATCATCCCAATGCTCAACCCGGACGGGGCCGAGAGACCGCGCCGCACGAACGCGCAGGGCATCGACATCAACCGCGACGCCCTGCGCCTGACGACGCCCGAAGGACGCTTTCTGAAGTCCGTTCGCGACCGCCTGAAGCCGTCGATCGGCTACAACCTCCACAACCACAGCCCGAGCCTGACGGCGGGAAAGCAGGGGCCGCAGGTCGCGATCTCTGTTCTCTCGGTCCCATACGACGAGGCCTTCAGCGAGAACGAGGGGCGCACGGCGACGAAACGCCTCGCGGTTCTCGTCCGGCGCCTCCTCGAGCCGTACGCCAAGGACCGCGTCGCGCGCTACGACATGGACTACACCGCGCGCGCCTTCGGCGATTCGATGACACGCTGGGGGACCGCGACGCTCCTGATCGAGTCGGGAGGTTTCTTCGGGCCCGACGAGGCGAATACGCTCGTGCGCCTGAACTTCGTGGCGCTCCTCGGGACGCTGCAGGCGCTCGCGGACGGCTCCCTCGCCGCGGTGGACGCGAGGGCCTACGACGCGATTCCCTTGAACACGCGTGAGCGTCTGTTCGACCTCGTCCTCCGGAACGCGCGCGTCGTCTCGGGGGCGGGCCTGCCGCCGTATCGGGCGGACGTCGGGATGAACCTCCCAGCGGCGCGCGCCAGTTTTGCGGGGTCTTCGGGTCGCGGGGGAAGGGGCGGCATCGTCGAGATGGGCGACCTGACGGACTTTCTCGGGAAGACGGAGATCGACCTGACGGGCAGGCTGCTCGTCGTGGCGCCGCCGGGAGGCGAGGCAGGCTGGAAAAAAACTCTCCCTGCTCTCGTGTCCCGGGGACACGCGACGGAGGCGGGCATCCTCACGCTCTCCGAGGCCGATCTTTCCGCCGAGGCAAAGACCTGGCTCGCCGGCGCTCCGGCGCTTGCGCCCGGCTACGGCGGGGACTTCCTCGTCCTTCACACGGAAGGCGAGGGCCGCTTCCGCGTCGAGCGTCGGATCTCGCCGGTCGAGCCCTGAGGCGGCCCCTCGAGTTTCAGGCGAACGTCCCGACGACGTCGCGCACGTAAGCGGGACGCCGCATTCCGACGAGGGCGACGTCGACTCCGGGCGTTCCGAGCACCGCGCGGAGCGTGCGCTGGGCCAGCGTCGCGTCGTCGGTCGCGCCGTCTTCGAACTCCACGTCGAGATACGACATCAGCGGCTTCATCCGCTCCGCGTCCCACTCCGCGGTGTGTCCGAGCTCGCGAAGCACGTCGGGCTGGAGCGCCGCGAAGCGCGCGAGGCCGCGCTCCGAGAACGCGTTCAGGGGACGGTTGACGAGAACGCCGACGCCGGCGCTCTTTGCAACCTCGAGGACGCTCCGGCCGCTCGCCGTGTGCACCGGCTCCTTCGCTCCGATCTCGAGCGGGTTGAAGGGGAGCTGGACGACGGCGAAGCCGGGCCCGGCCAACGCGAGAACGCGCTCGAGGGAGACGGCGTCGTCCTTGTCGTGAGGCACGACGAACGTGTTCGAGGACACGCCGTAAGCGCCGATCCGGCCGGCGGCCGTCTCGGCCTCGAGGTGACGGAACGCGCGGGCGACGCGATCGTAGAACGCCTCCCGCGCGTCGTCTCGCGGCACGCCGCGGTGGGCGGCGTCCGTCAGGAAGTACTCGGGGTTGTGGAGCAGAAACACGTCGACCCTCGGCATCGCGAGGCGCTCGAGAGAGGCCGTGAGCTGATCGCGGAGGAAGTCGGGCGAGATGCAGTGCCAGCAGTCGGGCGCGTACGTGGTCATCTCGCTCCAGGGCGTGCCGGCGTTCGCGCGGCGCTGCGCCTCGCGCTGGTTTGCTCCCTGGACGTAGCCCGCTTTCGTCACGACGACGAGGTCCTCGCGCCGCGCGGCGCCGCGCGCGACGACGTCGCGCACCACCTCCCCGACGAGGATCTCGCTGTGGCCGTCCGCGTAATTCGTGGACGTGTCGACGAGCGAGACTCCCGCGACGAGCGCCTCGCGCAGGGCCTCGCGGTGGGCGTCGCTCCGGTCGTCCACCCGGTACCCGCCGAAGCCCACCCGCGAGACGCGGGGGTGGACCCGGGCGAGCGGCGCGTATGCGGACGCGGCAAGGCGGCGGACGGCCATCCGCGCGATGTTAGGCTTGTCCGTGTCGCGGCGCGCTGGGCTCACTCCGGACGAACGGGTCCGCTACGCGCGGCATCTCGCGCTGCCTGGCGTCGGAGAGGAAGGCCAAGAGCGGCTGAAGGCCGCGCGGGTCCTCGTCGTGGGCGCAGGCGGTCTCGGCTCTCCCGTCGCGCTGTATCTCGCGGCCGCGGGAGTCGGCACGCTCGGCCTCGTCGATTTCGACGCGGTCGAGGTCACGAACCTCCAGCGCCAGATTCTCTTCGGCACGGGCGACGTCGGGCGCCCGAAGCTCGAGGCGGCCGCCGAGCACCTCCAGCGCCTGAATCCCGGAGTCCGGGTGGTCCCGCATGCGCTGTACCTTTCCTCGTTGAATGCGCTCGACATCCTCGCCGCGTACGACATCATCGCGGACGGGACGGACAATTTCCCGGCGCGCTATCTCGTGAACGACGCCTGCGTTCTTCTCGGCAAGCCGAACGTCCACGCCTCCGTCTCCCGGTTCGACGGGCAGGCCTCCGTCTTCTGGGCGGCGAAGGGCCCCTGCTATCGGTGTCTCTTCGAGGAGCCTCCGCCCGCCGACCTCGTGCCCTCCTGCGCCGAGGGCGGCGTCCTCGGCGTACTCCCGGGTCTCCTCGGAACGATCCAGGCGACGGAGGTTCTCAAACTCCTCCTCGGTGCGGGCGAGCCTCTGATCGGCCGCCTCCTCCTCGTGGACGCGCTCCGCATGGAGATGCGCACGATCGGAGTCCCGAAGAACCCCGCGTGCGCGATTTGCGGTTCCACGCCGACGGTGACGGGCCTCGTGGACTATGAAGTCTTCTGCGCGGGGCGTCCCGCGGCGCCCTCTGCGGAGACGCTGCCGGCGGAGCTCGCCGGCCGGCTCGCGGCGGGAGGAGGGGGCGACGCCCCGTTTCTTCTCGACGTCAGAGAGCCCTTCGAGATCCCGGCGCGTGCGCTCGCCGGAGCCCTGAACATCCCGCTCGCGGCTCTGCCCTCGCGCCTCGACGACGTTCCGCGTGCGCGCGACGTCGTCGTCTACTGCGAATCCGGCATCCGGAGCGCCCGCGCGCTCGCGATTCTCCGGGCGGCGGGCCATGCGCGCGCCCGGCATCTCGCGGGGGGAATCGCGCGCTGGCAGCGCGAAGGACGCCCGGTCGTCAGCTCCCGGTGACGGATGCCGCAGGGACCCGCGCGCTGGCTTTGGCCGGAGCGCGGTCGCAGTAGCGGGCCCAGATCGTCGCCGCGGCGAGCAGGAGCACGCCCACCGTCGTCACGACGAAGACGGCGACGGGGCGGGCCTTGCGCACGGGGGGAATGGACAAGGACGAGATGAGGCGTTCCGCGCTCGTGGTCTCTTTTGCCTCCACGTCGAACAGCGCCTCGACGTCGCCGAAACGCAGGGCGGCGCCCGACGAAAGGGGAGCCTCGGTGACGCGCGCCCCTCCCAGAAACGTTCCGTTAGCGCTCCCGAGGTCCCGCAGGAGCCAGCCGTCCGCCGCCTTCTCGACGATCGCGTGGCGGCGCGAGCACGAACGACTCGCGAGGGAAACGTCGCAGTCGGCGTCGCGGCCGACGATCGCCTGCTGCTCGAAGACGTGGCGCCGCACGTCGCCTTCCTCGCGGACGGTCAGGACACCCGGCATGTTTCCTGTACTCCCACCCTGAATCTTATGCCGGTTGAAGGATGGCGGAGGAATCGTCTTCTGCCACGGGAGGCCCGAGCACGAACGCGACGTCGCCGACGTTCGTGCCCGTCGCCCCCGGTGTGAACGCGTCACCGAGTGCTTCGAAGAACGGCGCCGTGTCGTTTTCCAGCAGCGCGCGTGCGGCATCGAGTCCCAGTGCCTCCGCGCGCGCGAGGGTGCCGCCGTCGATGAACGCGCCGGCGGCATCCGGTTCGTGGTCGACGCCGTCGGTTCCCGCGCAGAGCATCGTGACGCCTGGCGCTTCGGCGATCTCGCGGGCCGCCGAGAGCGCGACCTCGCGGTTGCGTCCGCCGTGGCCGCGGCCCTTCACCGTCACGGTGGTCTCGCCTCCGAGAATCGTCACGTGGCGCCGCGGCGTGAACGTGGAGCGGCGGCGGCGAAGGTCCCCGGCGGTCGCCCCGGCGAACGCGAGGCGCCGGCCGGCGGTCCGCGCCTCGCCGGAAAGCAGCTCGGGAACCACGCGCGGCTCGATGCCGAGCCGCAGGGCCTCGACGCGCGCTCCTTCGAGGGCGGTGTGCACGTCCGCGAGAAGCACGCTCCAGCGCGGCCCGCCCGCCCGAAGGGGGGGCGGCTCGAGCCCGTACGAGAGGTGCGCGCGCACGGAAGCGGGCACGAGCGGTGCGATGCGGTAACGCTCGAGAATGGCGCGCGCGTCGGCGGGGCGCGTCGGCGAGCCGAGCGTCGGGCCGGAGGCGACGAGATGCCAGCCGGCGTCTCCGAGGTCCGAAAGAACGAGGGTCACGACGTCGGCCGCACCGGCCGCGGCGGCAAGGCGCCCGCCCTTCACGCGCGAGAGCGCGGCGCGCACGGCATTCACGTCGGCGATCGGCGTTCCCGCGGCCAGAAGGAGCCGCGACGTCTTAGACTTGTCGTCGAGAGAGATCCCCGGCGCGGGGGCGCACAGGAGACTCGATCCGCCTCCCGACAGGAGCACGACGAAGAGGTCGCCCCTGCCGAGCGAGCCCGCGAGCGACAGGGCCGCCTCGCCGGCGGTGAGACTGCTCTCGTCCGGATCCGGGTGGCGCGCACCGATCGTGCGCACGGTGGGCGGCAGAGCGCGGAAAGGGGCGTCCTCGGGGGCCACGACGAGCATGTCGTCGATTCGCGAGCCGAGATTCGCGTGCGCGGCCGCGGCCATCGGCACCGCCGCCTTGCCGACCGCGAGGACCGCGACGCGCGAAGGGGCGAAGACGAATTCGCGTTGCGCGCGCGCCGACACGGAGCGAACGAAGACGCCGGCCCCGCGGCGTCCGAGGGCCTCGGCGACGAGGTCCGCCGGATCGACCGCCGCCACGGCGGCGCGGTAGAGCCGCGTGAGGATTTCGCGCGCTTCCACGAGCCCCGCAGTCTAACGGAGGCCGTCCGCCGGAGTAAGATTGCAAGCAGCCGCGCCCCGCGGCACAGGGAGACTCAACATGGCACGCTCACGGGTTGACGACATCCTCGGGTCGATGCGCGAAGGCCTCTCGGACGCCGGCGAAAGAGGGCAGGATCTCGCGAAGGAAGTGGCTGGTCGCGTCGAAGACGCTCTCGACGATGCGGGCGCGCAGGGGAAGCGCATCCGCAAGGAGCTCGCGCGCCGGTGGAAGACGGTCGACCGGGCCGGACGCGACAACGCCTTCGTGATGGCGGTCGCCGCCCTCGGGATCGGCGTCGTGGTCGGCTTCCTGCTCGCGCGCGACGACGATTGAACCGGACAAGACGCGACCGCGTTTCCCCCATCGTCATGGGAAGTGGTCGGCGTTGATCTGCTGATAGTGTTTCCACTTTTCCGGAATGGTCTCTTCCGTGAAGATCGCCTTCACGGGGCACGCCGGCTCGCAGTTTCCGCACTGGATGCACGCATTGGGGTCGATGTAGAGCATCGTCGCCCCGGCGAACCCGTCCTCGTCTTTCTTCGGGTGGATGCAGTCGACGGGGCACACCTCGACGCAGGCGGTGTCCTTCGTCCCGATGCACGGCTCGGCGATGATGTACATGCCCATGGTCGAACGTCCTCCCACCCGTCAGGCTAGCACCGCACGGTTGACGCGGAACGCGTCCGGCGCCGAAGATCCCCGGATCGCATTCGAGGAGGACTCGTGGATCTCGCCGAACGACTCCGGGTTCTCCGCACCGGCTTCACGCGCACGTTCTGGGTCGCGAACGTCCTCGAACTGTTCGAGCGTTTCGCGTTCTACGGATCGAAGGCGGTCCTCGCCGTCTACCTGAACCGCACCGTTGGCCTCGGAACGACGGGCAACGACCTCGTCGGGGTCTACGGCCTTCTCGTCTTCGGCCTCCCCATCCTCGCGGGCGTCGTCGTGGACCGCTTCGGGTTCAAGCGCAGCCTCGTCGCCTGCTTCTCGATCTTCTGCGTCGGGTACACGCTCATCGGGCTCGCGGGCCTCCCGGCCGGTCAGCCGTTCATCGATGCGCTCGGGAAGAAGGGCTTCGTCGTCCTCGCGCTCGTCGTGACGGCGATCGGGGGGTCGCTCATCAAGCCCTGCGTCGTCGGAACCGTCGCGCGCACGACGACACCGGAGACGAAGTCCCTCGGCTACTCGATCTACTACACGCTCGTGAACTTCGGCGGCTTCTTCGGCCCGATCCTCGCGAGCGAAGTCCGGACGCGCTGGGGGATCGCGGACGTCCTCCTCATGTCGGCGGCGGTCTCGGCCGCGCTCGTCCTCGGAACGCTTTTCTTCTACAACGAGCCCGCCGGGTCGCGCGAGGGCCGCACGTTCGCGAAAGTCTTCTCGGACGCGCTCACGGTCCTCAAGAACGCGCGGTTCATGACCTTTCTCGTCATCTTCTCGGGCTTCTGGATCATGTTCTGGCAGGTCTTCTACTCGCTGCCGTTCTACGTGACGGACGTCCTGAAGATCGAGCGGTTCGAGCTTCTCGAGACCGTGGACGCGCTCGGGATCATCTTCCTGTCCGTTCCCGCCACCGCGCTCATGAAGAAGATCCGGCCGATCCGCGCGATGGCCGGCGGTTTTGCGGTCGCGAGCGCGTCCTGGCTCGTGATCACGTTCACCGGGAGCTGGCAGGGCGTCGTCGTGGCGATGCTGCTCTTCGCGCTCGGCGAGTCCATGCAGGCGCCTCGCTTCTACGAGTACGTCGCGGACCTGGCGCCGAAGGAGCAGACCGGCACGTACATGGGCTTCGCGTTCCTGCCCGTCGCCATCGGCGCCTTCGTCGCCGGACGGCTCTCGGGCTACCTCATCGAGCATTACCTCAAGGGCGGCAACCCCGGCGGGATGTGGATTCTCCTCTCCGCGATCGGATTCGGGGCGACCGCGTGCATGCTCCTTTACGACCGCTTCCTCGCGCCGAAGAGAGCCGCCGCGTGACGTGATCTCCCTCTTCGCGTTCCTCGCCGCCATCGCCGCCATTGGGCTCTTCGTGTGGCTGCGCGGGAAGGTCGAGCGGCTGGAGGAGGAAGTCAGAAGACTTTCTGCTCCCGAGCATGCCGTAACGCCGTTCGCGTCGCCGGTTTCCGCGCTGCAGCCGGAGACGGTGGATTTTTCTTCGAAGGTGAATACGGAGCCGGAGCAGGCCGCTCCACCGGTGGCATTCCCCGTGCCGCCGGTCGCATTCGCTCCACCGCCCATTACCCCTTCTAAGCAAAGCGCCGTTGAAGGTGCACCGCCCTTGCTCGCGGGCGCCGCCGCGTCCGTTGGAGAGGGAGCAGAGAAATCTCCGGTGGACTGGGAAGGCTTCGTCGGCGTGAAGCTGTTTTCCTGGACGGCCGGAATCTTCCTGACGCTCGGCGCGATTTTCTTCCTTCGCTACTCCATCGAGCGCGGCTGGCTCTCGCCGCCGATTCAGATGGCGATCGGCCTCCTCGCGGGCCTTTCGATCCTCGTCGTCTGCGAGCTGAAGGCCGCGCAGCGTTACGCGGTGACCGCGACGGCTCTCGCCGCGGCCGGTCTCGCGATCCTCTTCGCGACGTTCTACGCCGCGCACGCGCGCTGGGACCTGCTCGGCCTCCTTCCGGCGTTCGTCGCGCTCGCGCTCGTCGCCGCGCTCGCGGTCGCGCTCTCCGTTCGACACGACTCCGCCTTCATTGCGGGGCTGGGCCTTCTGGGCGGCTTCGCGACGCCCGCGCTCCTTGGAACCGCAGAGGACCGCCCCGGAGCGCTCCTCTCGTACCTCCTCCTTCTGGACGGAGGGCTCGCCTGGGCTGCCGCGAAAAGGCGCTGGATCTTCCTGCCCGTTGCGAGCCTGGCGCTCACGTCGCTGTTCGCGCTGTCCCTCGCGACGTCGCCGGACGACGGCAGCCTCTGGCCGATTCTGTTCGGCTTTCTCCTTCTCCTCGACGCCGGCCTCCTCGTGTTCGCGGCAGTCCGCGATGCGCCGGCCCTCCACGTCATGGCGGGTCTCGCGACGCTCGTCGTCCTCGGAGCGTGGTTCGTGCGCTCGGCGACGCCGGATCTGCTCGGGCCTGGCCTCGCCGCGGCCGGGGCCTTCGGGGTCTTCTATTTCGTGGCCCCGGCGCTCGCGGCAGGCGTCCGTTCGCCGGGCGCGATTCCCGACGGCGCGGCGCACCTCGGCCTTCTCGGGTCCTTTCTGATCCTTTTCGTCGCGTCTCAACACGGTCTTTCGTCGCCCCCGGACCCGCGGGCCGCGGTCGCGCTCGGGGTTCTCGTGGGCGCCGGTGCGTGGGTTGCGGCGCGGCGCGGGCCCACCGGGCTGCAGGTCGCGTCGCTCGCGCTTGCCTCCTTCGTGCCCCTCGTGCTGGCCGTCGTGGCGACGAACGCCCCGGGGCCCGTTCGCACGCTCGGCGCCGCCGCGGCGCTCGCGCTCTTCGGCGTCGCCGCCTGGGTGTGGAAGGAAGACCGCGCCTTTGCCCTCGGGGCGGCGGTCGCGCTTTTCCTGGCCCAGGCAGTGGCGATCTCCGTCTCGTTCGCGCACGGCGCGCCGCCCTTTCGCGCGATTTTCGCGGCGCACGTCGTGTTTCTCGTGGCGCTTCTCGCCCTCGCGGCGGGCGCGGGCGCGCAGGGACTCGCGGTTCTCGCCGTCCTTCCCGCGGCGGGGGCCGCGTACGCCTGGGAGCTCGCGCACCGGCGCGGGTCCGGCCTCTGGAAGGACGAACTCCTGCTGGGCGGCGCCTTCTGGGTCATCTTCCTCGCGTACCCGCTCGTCCTCGGGAAGCGCGCGGCACGGGTGAAGGAGCCATATCTCGCGGCGGTTCTTGCGAGCGCCGTCTTTTTTCCCCTCTTCCGCACGGCTCTCGCCGACGGCGGCTACCGGGGCGTGATGGGGCTTCTGCCGCTTGTTCTCGCTCTCGGCCTCGCCGTGCTTCTCGCGCGTCTCCTGACGCTCGGCGTTCCGCCCGAAGAAGACCGCGCGCGCCTCGCCCTCGTGGCGGGCGCCATCCTGGCTTTCGTCACGGTCGCGATTCCGCTCCAGTTCGAGAGGGAGTGGCTGACGCTCGGATGGGCGCTCCTCGGTGCGGCTCTCGCGTGGCTCTTCGGCCGCATTCCGCACCGCGGCCTGGTCCTCTGGTCCGGTGGGCTCTTCGCGGCCGCCTTCCTGCGACTCGCGATGAACCCGGCAGTGCTCACGTATCACCCGCGCTCCTCGGCGCCGTTCTTCAACTGGTATCTCGCGGTCTATGGCGTGGCGGCGGCGACGTTCTTTCTCGGGGCACGGCTTCTGCGCCCTGCGGACGACGAAAGGGCGCGAAGGCTCGCAGACCTTCTTCCGGCAGGAGGCGTCGCCCTTCTCTTCGTCCTCGTGAACCTCGAGATCGCGAACTTCTTCGCGGAGGGCGCGGTGCCGGCGTTCAACGTCCTGTCATCGTCCCTCGCCGAGGGCCTCGCCTACACGCTCTCGTGGGCGGGGTTCGCGATCGTGCTCCTCGTCGTCTCGATCGCAACCGGAAACCGCCGCGGCCGCATCGCGGCGGTCGTGCTTCTCGTCGTCACGATCCTGAAGTGCTTCCTCTTCGACCTCGCGCGTCTCGGCGGCCTCTATCGCGTCGCGTCGTTCGTCGGCCTCGCGATCTGCCTCGCGGCGGTCGCGGTGCTCCTCCAGCGCTTCGTGCTGCCCCGGAGAGACTCGCGAACCTAGTATTCCCCTTCAGTTTTTCGCCGCGAGCATGGGGGGCGCGTAGAGCGGGTCGTTCGTCGCGTTGTCGATGACGCTCGCATAGGCCGCGACGAGACCGCCGGCGGGCGAGACGCGGATGACTCCCGCGCGGGGTCCGTCGCCGAGACCCCGGCCGTGGAAGAGGTCGTCGATCTGGATTCCTCCGGCGAGCGGGACGGGCGTCTCGAAGACGTCCCGGCGGACGCCCGACTCGTCGAAGACCTCGACCTTGACGCTGACCGTTCCGGAGCCGGGAGCCGCGCTGAGGTCGACGAGCGCGAGATTGGTCCGGAAACCGGGGCCTCCCGCCGGAAGAAGAATCTCGAGAGACTCGCCGCCGCCCGCGGACTGGAAAGCGTTCAGGGCCGGAAGAAGGAGTCCGTACGTGCCGCCGGAGGGGGCGAGGGTGTACGTCCGCGACGTGACGCGCACGCCGCCGGAGTCGTCGAGCGATCCCGTCGTCTGGAAGCGCAGGCGGGCGACGCCCGAGAGCCCGAAGGCGGTGGAAAGGACGTCGCGAATCGTCTTCGACTCGCGTGGCAGGAGCGGAAGCGTGAGGAGCCGCTCGGACGTGTTCACGCTCCACGGCTTGATCGCGAGCGTGACGGACTGCGTCCGTTCGGAGGGGTTGAAGAGAAAGAGGTCGGTCCGATACCGCGCGCCGTTCGCGCCGTCGGCGTGGACCACCGCGGGAATCGAGCGTGGGACGAGCGACGGGACATCGGGCGGAAACCACGTGGGGTCGTTCGTCGCATTGTCGATTGCCATGAGGCCCGCGATGCTCTCCCCGCTCCGCGGCGTGAAGAGGAGCGAGGCCGTCCTCCAGCCCGGCGCGCCGAGCGCGGCGCCGAGATCGGACACCTGGCGCTGCCTCGACGCCGAGGTGGCGATCGTGCCCTCGAGCGGCCCGGGCGCGCTCGAGTCCGCGGCGAGACTGAGGTCGGCGCTCGCGCCGCGGCCGCTCACGTCGGTCGCGACGAGATTCGTCCGGAACCCGTCACCGAGGAGGCCCGCCGAGAAGCTGACCGCGAAGTTCGCGCCGAGCGCGGCGAAGACGTCGACGGCGCCGACGGACATCCCGTACGTGCCGCCGCCGGCTGCCGCCGTGTACGTGCGGCTCGTCGCCTCGATCGACCGCGTGCCCTCGGGCACGAGGAGGATCGCGCCCGAGCCGGTCTCGAGTCCGAAGAAGGACGCGAGAGCGTCGGGATACGTCGCGACGGACGACGCGGGGATGAGGACGCTCTGGTCCGCGGCCGCCGGGGGCGCGTCGATGTTCGGGAGGAATCGCACGACGACCGACACGGGCTCGGGATCGGGATTGCGGAGCACGAGGTCCGTCCGCCAGCGGCTTCCGTTGATTCCGTTCGAACGCGCGGCCGCCGGGATGACGAGGCGCTGGCGAAGCGAGGCGCGCACGACGCCCCACTCCTGGACGACGTCGCCGCCTCCGCCGGCGCCGGAGGGCCCGCCCGCGGGAGGCCCCGCGAAAAAGCCGTAGGAAGACCCGGAATTGAACAGGAACGGGGCCCCCGCGGCGGCGGCGTCGACGTCGAGGTGGACGAAGCCCTTGTAGGTCGTCTCCTGGAGGAAGAGCTCGTCGTACGACGCCGGTGCGGGCGTGCCCACGCTCCAGATCGCAAGCGCCGGGTCCTTGAAGATGCGCTGGTCGACCTGCGGCCGCGGGCGGTGGACCTGCACGAGGAGGCGCGTTCCGGAGGGCGCGGCGTGAAGCGCCTCGACTTCCGGCCGCGTCACGTCGCGCCACGCCTCGACGAGGCCGCCCGCGGGCGTGTGCGAAGAGAGGATCGTCGGCCCGGCTCCGCGCTGCAGGATCCACGCGCCACCGAAGCCGGCCGTGGGGACGGCGAAGAGGTCGGTCGCGTTCGTGCTCGAGGTGGTGGCGATCTCGGTGAAGGTTCCCGTCGCGCCGCCGAAGGCCCGCACGACGGACCGGCGCGCGGTGAAGCCCAGGCCGACGCTCCCGTAGCCCCAGTCGACGTTCGCGTAGGCGGATCCGTCCGGCGCGATCCACCCGTCCGTCACGGCGTCGGAGAGGAATGAGGTGACGAGGGTGCGGCGGCCGCCGGCGTCCGCGGTCCAGAGGCCGAACGATGGGAGCGGCGAGCCTGAAGGCTGGCCGGCGAAGAGGACGAGCGTGCCCTCGCGGTTCGTGCCGAGAAGGCGGAGGGGGCTCGGGCTCTGGGCGACGAGACGGCCAGCGCCGTCGGCCCCGATCGCCCAGATCTCGGAGCCGGAGCCCGTCCAGGCTTGGACGAAGAAGGGCGCGTCGGCAGAGCCAGGAAGTACCTGAGCTCCGCGCCCGCTCACGAGCGGCCCGCCGACGTCGATCTGGGTCCCGCTGCCGATCCCGACGCGGGGAAGCGCGGCAACTTCGGTCCACACCGTCCCGCCGTCCCGGCTGAAGAGGTTTCGGATCGTGGTCGGAGGGTCCGAGTACCCGTTCGCGTAGAGAAAGAGAGGGCCGTTTTCCGCCTCGAAGGCGGCAACGGAAAGGAACATCGCGGGCGCGCCGCCGGGCGTGACGTCGCGGGGCTCCTCGAGGCCCTGCGTGTCGTACACGACGAGCCGCGACAGCGTTTGAAAGCAGGAGAGGCAGCTCGGCCCCGGGATCGGGTACGCGACGGACACCTGTTCGACGAGGAGCGTGTGGCGGTTCGTCCTCCTCTGGACGGCGGGAGTCGCCTGCCGGCTCGTGATCGGGGCATAGGAGATGACCCGCGCCTCCGCGACGGCTCCGCATGCGAAGAGGACGAACGACGCAAGGGCCGCGGCGGGGCGAGGCTGGATCTTCGTCATCGGGCGCTCCTTCGAGAGCCGCTCCGTCCGAGAAGGCGCGGTTCACCTGGAAGTGTCGCCCCGCGAGGCGACCTTTCCCTGCCGATCAGTATTCGGCGCCGGAGATCATCTTGAGGACGCTGCCGTCCGACGTCTTCGCGTCGTTCAGGACCCCGTACGCGAGCCAGGTGTCGTCGCCCGAGAGGCGGGTGACGATCGCGTACGCCGCCGTCGTTCCCGCGGGAACGCCCGCCGTCTCGAAGACTCCCGACCACTGCGTCCAGTCGCCCGGCTGAAGCGTGACGGTGATCGGGTTTCCCACGGTCAGGGACGTGGCCGCGTCGTAGAGACGCACGGACAGGGCAAGGGCGATCTCCGAGCCGCCCCCGAGGTGCACGACCGCGAGGTTCGAGCGCACGGAGGCGTCGCGCGTGAGGCCCGGTACGAGCGCCGACACGCGCGCGCCGCCCCCCTTCGCGGCGGCGGGGTATGCGACGCCGAACGAGCCGCCGGTAGCCGTGTCGGTGTTGGGCGTCGTCGTGCGCGCGATCGCGACCGTCCTCGGAGAGTCGATCGTGCCGAGGTTGCGGAAGTCCACCGAGAGGGATCCGGCCTGCGCGCCCTGCGAGGGGTCGGGAATGTTGACTCCCTTCGACCTGAGGAACGCGATGACGTCCGGAATCGTCGTCTGCTGATGCGCGGCGAGCGCCAGTGTGACCACCGCGACACCGGCCGAGGACCCGAATCCGGGCGCCGGACGGTACACGAGGTCCACGGGCGTCGCGAAGTTGCCGTCGTTCGCGAGCGTCAGCTCGGTCGTGTAGTGGGAGCCCGCGGCGCCGAACACGTCGAGGACGACGGGAACGACGAGCTTGCGCGCGGCGGCGAGGCCTCCGGGCCTGTAGAGCGGCAGAATCGAGCCGTCGGACGTGACGGCGTCGTTCACGACTCCGTAGGCGGTCCACGATCCGATCCCCGCGGTCCGGGTGATCTTCGCGTAGCCGTACGCGCCGTCGGGCAGCCCCGCGAGGCCGAGAATCCCGTTGAACTGTCTCCACTCGCCGGGACGCAGGGTCGTCGCGAGCGGGGCCCCCGCGGCCGCGCCGCTCTGGTCGTAAACCTGGATGGAGAGCGACAAGTCTTGCGCGCCTCGGCCCGGAATGTGCCCCACGGCGAGGTTGGAACGGGATCCACCCAACACGCTCCTGAGTCCGTAGACCGCGCCTTCGGACTCCGCGGCGTCGAGGTCGGACGGTGCGTCGAGGAACGTGCCGAAGCTACCCGCGGAGCCCGCCGTGTAGGCGCGGGAGAACGCGTAGACCGCGTCGGTCCCGTCCATGGGGAGCGCCTGCGGATTCCCCGCGATCCAGATCGAGCCCGCGGTCCCCGAGGGAGAAGCGGTAATCGTCAGGCCCCGGTCTCGGAAGAACTGGAGAGCGTCCGGGGCGCGCAGCTCGGACCGCGGCGCGAGCGTGACGGTGACCGAGCCGTCACTCGACGCGAGCGGGAAATCCGGAGCGTGGGTGAATCCGACGGTGACCGTCACCGGCGTCGCCGCCCGGTTCCCGAGCGTGAGGTCGGACCTGAAGTGCGAGCCGGCGGCGCCGAGGAGGTCGAGGACGACGGGCACGTACTTCGTGATCGGCGTGGTCGACGCGAGGAAGAGACCGTGACCCGACGTGCCCGCGTACAGGTTGCCGGCGTCGCCGCTGCGGCGCACGACGCGCACGTCCGCGCCGGGCGGAAGGCCCGTGTTCTCCGGCTGCCAGCCGCCACCGACCCGGCGCAGGACTCCCGCCTGGCCCGCGCCCGCGACCGCGAACCGGCCGTCCGCGTCGATCGACGAGACGAAGGACGTGCTCGCGCCGAAGTCGTCCTCACGCCACGCGCCCGCGGAAGAGGAGACGCCACCGGAGACGGACGCCGCGAAGAGCACGTTCGTATCGCCGCCGATCGCCTGGACGAACGACGGCGCGCCGGAAACCGCCTGCCAGGCGCTTTGCTGGCGGACGAAGAAGCTCGACCCCACCGTGGCGTAGAGCTTCCCGCCCACCTCTCGAGTGGTCAGCACGCTTCCGTTCGCGGGCAGGCCGGTGTTGTCGGACGACCACGTGCTCTCCACGAGCCGCCACATCCCCGCGTTCGGCGTGCCGCCGGCGACGGTGCCGTTGGGCACCGCCGCGAGCGAGCTGACGACGACGCCCGCGGGCAATCCTGCCTCGAGGATCGAGGGCGGATTGAACACGTTGGGCCCGAGCGGCCAGGCGTACAGGCGACAATTCGTCGACGCATAGACCCTCAGGCTGTCGGCCGTCATCGCGCGCACGTCTCCGCAGCCGTCCGGGAGGAAGTTCCCATTGGGGACCACGGCGATGCCGGCCCCGTGAGCGCCGACGAACGTCTCGCCGATGACGGTCCTCACCTCGGAAATGGACGCAGCGTAGAGCCCGGTTCCCGCCGCGATCCAGGAACTCCCGGAAAGGCGGTAAACGGGGGCGCCGGCCGTCCCGACGTAAAGATCGCTTCCCAGTTTCGCGAAGCTCTTCGCGGATGCGATGAGGAGGCCCGCATTCGCGGGCGCCCAGCCGCTCGCGCTCCAGAGAACTCCCGCGTCGGCGGTGGCGATCCACGTCGCGCCTGCACCGTCGGTCACGGCGCGGACGTCGTGGAGGCCGAAGCCGGCGACCGGGGTCCACGTGCCGCCGAAGAAGGAATAAAGCGTCTGCTCCGTGCCCGCGTAGAGCACCCCGCTCGCGACCCCGAGAGTTTGAACCGTTGCCGTGAAGGGAATCCCGCTCGAGATCGCGCTCACCGAGGAGCCCGCGTAGCGCGCGGCGCCCCCGCGCAACCCCACGACGAGGTCCCCGGAGAAAACGCACGCCGCCGTCACGGCGCCGCCTGGGTTCGTCAGCGCCGTCCAGCTACCGCCCGCACGTTTCGCGACGCCGATTCCGGCCGCCCAAACCGCCGTCCCGTCCGTCGCGAGGACCGACGGAAACGCCAGGCCGGGGGGGAGCGCCTCGGCGGCCCATCTTCCGTCGGCCGCGCGCTTCCAAACCTTCTCGCCATCCGCCGCATAGACGGCGTCCGCGACCACGATCGCGCTGATCGTTCGCCCCGAGAGGCCGTCGAGGGTCCACGCGCCGGCCTCAAGCCGCCACACGCCGCCAGGCGTCGCCGCCCAGAGCGTCGCGCCGTTTCCGGCGAGCGCGGTCGCGTTCGCACCGGGGAGCGTTTCGACGGGAGAGAAGGTGAAGCCGGCGTGGAGCGGCGTGGCCGCGAGAAACGTCGTCAGCAGAGTGGCCGCGAAAACGCGGAGGGGCCAACCGAGGACATCGATTCGTCGTCTCATGGGCGTGCCTTTCGCGCCCGCGGCGCCGGAATTACAGTGTACATGGCATGGTATGTGCAAAGTTTGTGCCGATGGAAGCTTCCATCGAGGAGACAAAAATGGACCGAAAGCATTTTCCAGGGATGAGAATAGCGGCGGCCTCCGTCTTCGGTGCGGCGATTTTGTCGGCATGCGTCACGTCCCCTCCGCGGGGAGCCATTTACGTCCGGACGCGGCCTCCCGCAGCGATCGTTGAAGTGCGCGGCAGCGCGCCCGACGCGGGCCACGAGTGGATCCCGGGATATCACGCGTGGCGCGGCAACGAGTACGTGTGGGTCCCGGGCCACTGGGACCGGCGGCCTCGTCCGCACGCGGTGTGGGTGAGCGGCCAGTGGCGTCAGCACGGCGACGGTTGGTACTGGGTCGAGGGCCACTGGAAGAAGTAGTCTTCCGGCATTCGCTTCAATCCCGAGGTCCTTTTTGCCGATCCGCGCTATCCGGCGTTTGCCGCGGCGGCCGCTGCTGCCGTCGAAGCGAACCACGTTTCGGCGGTTCTGGAGGAGTTGAGGCGAGATTCTTCGGACGGGCGGGAGGAGATCGCGGCTTTCGCGATCTCCTCCCAGGGGCTCTCGGCCCTCGTCGGGAAGGCGCGCGGAATCGAGGCGCTGCCCGACGCTCTCGCCGAATTCCTGTCCGAAGAAATCTCCCGGGCCGGCGCCCGCGCGCGGCGGCTCCGCAGCACGTGGGAAGGAACGGTTCGCACCTTGCGCGGCGCGGGCGTCGAAGTCATCGCCCTCAAGGGCGCGGCGCTCGCCTTTTTTCACTATCCCGACCCCGCGCTCCGCCCGATGGGCGACCTCGATCTTCTCCTCGTCGATCCCCGCGATCTCGGGCGGGCGACCGACGCGCTCGACGGCGCGAGCTGGCGCGCGCTCCTCGACACCCCGAGGCACCGCGTCTTCGCGCGCGAGGGCGAACGCGTCGTGCGGCCGGCGGCCGAGGATCCGGACAACCCGATCCGCATCGAGATCCACACGACGTTCCGCCTGCGGGTGCTCGGGCACGTGTACGACGCGGACGAGGTCCTGCGCGCCGACGCCGAGAAACGGGATCTCGATGGGACGCCCGTCGCAATCGCGGCCGGGCCGGCGTTCCTGACGCACCTCCTCTTCCACGCGACGGGCGACTACGCGGGAATCGGGATCCGCGGCGTCCAGGCCTACGACTTCCGGCTTCTGGCGAGAGCGCGCGGCGCTCTCGCGCCGGAAATTTCCGCGAATGAGCGAGAGAATGCCCGTGCCCCTCTGCTTTTCGCGGCCGACGCGATCGAACGGCTCTTCCCTCTTGCTTTCAAAGAAGAATTCCTCTCCTCTCTCTCTTCTTCCGTTCCGTCCGACCTTCGACGACGCGCCGCCGCTCTCCCCGCCCTCCGCTATACGCGCCCGCCGCGCGGCTGGTCGCGCACGCTCCTGACGCTCATCGACGGGCCGCTTCCGAAGGCGCGATTTCTCGCCCGCACGTTGTTTCCGACCCTCGGCGAAGTGAAGGCGAACGCGGCGCCTGACTCCTCGGGTCTCGCGCTCGCGCGGGCCTGGCTCCGCGTTTTCGGCCGTCGGCTCGCGGCCGTCGCGCGGTGGGGAAGGCGATGAGCACGTTTTCGGCCGGATCCGTGGGCCGGGCCGCGCTCGCCGGCGGCTTTGCCATGTCGGTATTCGGAACCGTCGAGATCTGGTTCACGGAGCTGCTCTCCTGGGTGTTCCACCGCAGCGCGTTCGCTCCCCTCGAGGCCCGGTTCGCGGTCGTCCTCTTCCTTCTCTATCCGTTGGCCGGCGCTCTGGGGTCGGCGCTCACCGCCGTAGCCGCGCGCGCCCTCGGACTCTCGGCTGACGCCCGCGCCATCGGCGCCGTTGTCGTCCTCGCGATTCATGGCATTTGCCGGGCGCCGCACCTCGCGGGGGGCACGCTCGCCCTCGTCGGATCGCTGAACGTGCTTCTCTTCGTCGTCGCGGGCGCTACGCTTCGCGGCGCTGTATCCCCTCGCCTCGGGAATCTGCACCACGTCCTCACGGGGCCGTGGACGGTCGCGCTCCTCCTGTGCGCGCCGGCATGGGTCATGACGGACCTCGCCGCCGCCGCAAGCCGGCCCGTTCGCGCTCTCTCGTTCGCGGCAACGGCGAGCGCGCTGGTCGCGGCGGCCGGCCTGCTGTCGAAGAAAATGGCGCACCCGTGGCGCTTCGCGGGCGCGAGCGGGGTCGTCATGATCGCGACGCTCGCCGCCGTGTGCCTCGTCGGCCCCGACGCACCCCGCGAGGCGGTGACAGCCGCCGGTGCCGCGGGCGCGCGCGGGCCCAACGTCCTCCTCGTGACTCTCGACACCGTGCGCGCGGACCACCTCTCTCTCTATGGCTATCCGCGCGACACGACACCGCGTCTCAGGCACTTCGCCGAGTCGGCGACGATTTACGCCCGGGCGATCGCGCCGTCGAACATGACGCTCGCGACGCACGCGTCGCTCTTCACCGGTCGGGCCGCGAGCGAACATCGGGCGCACTACGACGCGGGCCGTCCCGCGGGGCGGCCCCTCGGAGTTGCATTGCCGACCCTCGCGGAGATCTTCGTGAAGCGGGGTTACGACGTGAGCAGCGTCGTGGGGAACTACGGGTTTCTCGGAACCGGCTTCGGACTGGACCGGGGCTTCCCCTGGGTCGACGCGCGGCCGCGCAGGAGCACTCTCGGCGTGATCTCCGCCGATACCGTGCGCGGAGCGTTCCGAAGGGTCCTCTGCCGGTCGCTCGGTTTCTGGCCGGAGGCGGACACCCGCGCGCGGGCCGCGGACGAGATCACCGAGCTCGCGATCGGCCGGATCGACCGCGCGCGGAAACTCGGGCGTCCGTACTTCCTCTTCGTGAACTACTTCGACGCGCACGAGCGCTCTCTCGTCCCGCCGCCGTTCGCCGGCTCGTTCTCCCTGCCTCCCAGGCGTTCCACCGGCGCGCTCTTCGACACGCTGCTCCGGGAGATGAACGGCACGGGTCGCGTCGCGCTCGCCCTTCGTGACCGCGAAGATCTCGTCGCCCGGTACGACGAGACGCTCGCATACGTCGACGCGTCGCTCGACCGCCTCCTCGCTCGGGCGGCAGGGCTCGAGGCTGCCGAGGAAACCCTGATCGTCGTCACCTCCGACCACGGCGAGGCCTGGGGCGAGCACGGTGCGATCGGACACGGTTCGTCCCTCTACCAGGAGCAGGTGTGGGTGCCGCTCCTCGTCAAGAGGCCTCGCCAGCGGACGAAAAACGTCGTCGAGGAGCCGGTCGGCCTCGCGGGCCTTTTCACGCTCCTGACGGGAGACACGGACGAGCTTCGCGCGGGAGGTCCCGTCGTCTCCGAATCTTTCCCGCTCGCTCCGATGGCGGGGAAGCCGGGTGTCCGCGGAGGCCGGGCGCTCTTCTCGGGAACCGGCAAGCTCATCCAGGGCGGCGACGGGCGCGTCGAGTTCTATGACACGGAGAAGGACCGGGGCGAGACCGAGGACCGCACGGCATCGCTCACGGCACGGGACGCCATTTCCGGAATGACCGCCGCGCTCGACCGCTGGATCGCCGCCCATCCTCCCCTGCGCGCGCCCGAGACACGGGAGAGCCTCGAAGACCGCGCGCGCTTGCGCGCGCTGGGATACCTCAGGTGACGCCCACGCGCGTGCTCGGCGCCGGTGCGTTCTTCAGGCACGAACGATTCGGCCCCGACACGGTCAATCGAGGCGCCGTCGTCTGGGAGTGCGAGTGGGACGGCGGAGTCTTCGAGTCGGGCGTGATGCTGGGCGGCATCTTCCGAGCAGGAGCCTTTCGCGGCGGCATCGCCTGGGCCGTCTACTGGAAGGGAGGCGAGTGGACGGGGGGCCTCTGGCATCACGGCTTCGGGCCCGACGGCTCCTACCGGCCGCGGGGTGCGTTCCCGGGGAGCGCGCTCGCGGAAGCACGCGCGCCCGAGAGTCCGATCGACGAGGGAGCGAGGCCCCGCGCGACGATCTTCACCGCCTCGGTGTTCGGCGACATCCCCCGCCTCTGGCTCGCGTGCCTGAAGAGTTCGCTGCCTTCCGAGGAGGTCACGTACGAGGTTTTCGACGACTCCTCGGACGGCTCGCTCGACGAAGGGCTCCTGCCGGGTGTCGCCGTTCTTCGCCGGTCGCCGTCACGGCCGGATTTCCAGGTTGCCTACGATGATGCCCTTCGACGGGCGACGACCCCTTTCCTCGCCTTCGTCGACACGGACGTCTTCTGGCTTTCGCGGGACGTCTGGCCCCGGGTCCTCGAGGAGTTGGAGAATCCGCGCGTCGCTGCCGTCTCCTGCGTCTCGCGCGCCGCGACACCGAGTCCCGGAACGTTCGCGGTCGTGATGCGGACGGCGGTCTATCGCGACGTCGTGCGAGGCGTGCCGGGCGCGTTCACTCCGCGTGTCGAAGGGGAAGCCGCCGGAGAAACGCCGGGGTGCTGGCGCGGCGACGACACGGCCGACCGCGTCGCGCGAGCCGTGAAAGTGGCCGGGTTCGAGGTGGCGCTCCTCCACCTCGGCGCCACCGCCGCGTTCGCCCGGTTCGACGCGATCACGATGACCCGCCTCCTCGGGGGATGGGTGGGCCCGGAGACGCTCCTCGAGATGGCCGTGACGAACACGTATTTCCGCCGGGGTGCGCTGGGCGCGCTTGCCCTCGCGCGCGTCCACGACGCGCTCTTCCCCGGTGGGCCCCGCTTCGGCGTGCCGCTCTCGGCCGCGCGCCTGTGGAGCCGCCTCCTTCGGCACCCGCGCACGTTCGCCGCGGCGGCGCGAGAATGGGCCGAGATTCGCAGAGCCGCGGATCGCCTGCGGCGATTCCTCGGGCGGCCTCAGGGCGCGGCGAGGCCTTTCGCCAGCTCGGCGTAGATCCGTTCGAAGGCGGATGCCGTCGCGTCCGCGTCGTGCGCGCGCGCCCAGTCTCGTGCCGCGAGCCCCATGGCCCGCCGCCGGGGAGCGTCATCGAGGAGGGCGAGGATTCCGGCGGCGAGAGCGGCGTCGTCTCCGACGGGGACCGCGAGTGCGCACGCGGGCGCGGAGCGTGCGAAGTCCCGGATGTGGCCGACGGCGGTGCCGACGCTCGGCACGCCGCACGCCGCGGCCTCGAGAACGACGAGCGGCCCCGCCTCGTGCCGGGAGGAGTGGACGAGGAGATCCGCGCGCCTGTAGAACGGCCGGAGCGCGTCCTCGGGCAGGAACCCGTGGAACGTCACGTGCGGAGACAGACCGAGCGCGGCGGCTTCGCGCGGGACCTCGCCTCCGAGCACGTCCTCGCCGACGACGTCGAGGCGCGCCGCGGGGTGCGTGTCGACGACCCGGCGGAAGGCCCGGAGCGCCGTCGGGACGTCCTTGACGCGGTTCAAGCTGCCGACGATAAGGAGCCGGGGCGCTGCATCCCTCGGAAGAGGTTCGACGAACGCCTCGCGGGGGACGCCGAGCGGGACGAGGGTCGCCTCGACGCCGTGTGCGCGCGCGGCCTCGGCCATGGGCGCGCTCGCCGCCGTCACGCGGACGGCCCGTCGCAGCGCGCGGGCGATCTTGAGCCGCTCCCGGAGATGCAATTGGCCGCCGTAGCCGGTGTCGTGGAGCGCGGCCAGCTCGCCGCCGGCAAGGCTCACGACGGCCGGGATCCCGAGCGTCCGCGCCGCGCGCGTGGCGAGGAAGCCCGGGTTGCCTGCCCAGAACGCGTGAACGAGGTCGAACGGCCCGTGAGTCTCGAGGCCGCGGGCGAGACGGCGCCCGACGGCGAAGAGCGCCTCGCCCGGCCAGCGCGCGCGCGCCGCGAGACCGAGGTTGTGCACGGCCGCGCCGCGCAGGGTCCAGTCGCCCGGAAGGGGCTCCTGCGCGAGCGCGAAGACGTGGATTTCGTGGCGCGCGGCAAGACGCTCGACGAGCCAGAGGAGCGCCGGGATGACGCGCTCTCGGCCGCCGCGATCCACACCCCCCGGAACGACGAGCGCGACGCGCACGCGCCATGCTAGCGCGGCGTACCATCGCCCCCGTGTCCGCGTCCGTTCCTTTTCCCGTCGCGCCGTTCACGCCGGACGGCATCCTCGGCGTTCCCCTGGCGGCCGGCGCCTCGCCGAAGCGCATCGTCGTGATTCGGCTGCACGCCTTCGGCGACACGGCGATCACGTTCCCCCTTCTCGGCGCGCTCCGGCGGCGGCTCCCGGACGCCCGGCTCGACGTCGTGACGGACGTGCGCTCGGCGGACCTCTTCAGGGCTCACCGTGACGTGGACCGCGTCGTATCGTTCGACGCGCGCCTTCCGAAATACCGAAAAGGAGCGGCCGTTCTCCGGGCGGCCCTCGCTCTTCGGACACGCGCGGTCCCTGCCGTCCTCGACCTGCAGCGGAACCGCTGGTCGCTGTTCCTGACCCGTCTCCTCTCGCCCGCCGCGTGGGCGGGCTTCGACCGGCACGCGCCGAAGACGGCCCTCACGCGCTACCTCGACGCGGCTGACGCGCTCGGCCTCGGCCGGCCCGAACCCGTCCTGGCCCCTCACGCCCGCGACGAGCTCCGGCGCGCCGCGAAGGAGAGGCTCGCGCGCGCGGGGTGGGAGGGCGGCCCGCTCGTCTGTCTGAATCCGGCCGCCGGCTGGGAGACCCGGCAGTGGCCCGTCGCGCGGTGGGTCGAACTCGCGAAGCGTCTCGACGCGGGCGGCTGCCGGCTCGTGCTCCTCGCCGCCACTCCCGTGCCGCCCCGGTTCGTCGCGCTCCGGGAGGCGCTCGGCGGAGCCCTCCGTGAGCCCCTCCTCGACTTCACGGGTCAGACGGCGGGCGGCGAGGCTCTCGCCCTCGTCGCGCACGCGTCGCTCGCGGTGAGCGAGGATTCGGGCCTGATGCACCTCGCCTGGGTGCAGGGGGTCCCGACGCTCGCGCTCTTCGGCGCGACCCGCTCGGCGTGGAGCCGGCCGGAGGGTCCGCGCGCTTACAGCTTCACCAGCGAGGACCTCTCCTGCGGCGCCTGCATGCAACCGGTCTGCGCGCGCGGCGATCTCCACTGCCTCGCGCGCGTCTCCGTGGACGATGTCGAGTCGCGCGCGGTCTCGCTGTTGGGACCGCCCGTCACATCTTCTTGAAAAGCCGCCGGGCCGCGGCCCACGCGCGGGCCTCCAGCACCCGCCCGCGCGGTAGGACGGGGGGAACGTGCAACGCCCCGCGGGTCAGGTCGTCGCGGGCCGCGAGGCGGGTGAGCGCGCGGTCGGATTCTTCGAAGCACGCCACCAGCCGCCGCAGCGCCTCCCGGTCGCGGACCCGTTCGAGCGCCGCACGGAGCTCCTCGGGGGTCGCGCTACCCGAGAGGTGCAGGGAGACCGCCCCGTCCGGAGCCGCGAAGGGCGATGGGCCTGGCGCCACGGCGTAGGGCGCGTCGAAGGCGACGAGGAAGAGCGCACCGAGAAGGAGATTCTTGTACGCGCCCTCGGTGAAGTCCGGCTCTTCCGCGAGGAGCGTTTCGAAGTGCGGGCCGAGGGCGGCGCCGTACACCTCGCGCGCGGCCCGGATCGCGGTCGCGCCGCCGAAGTCCGCGAGGCGCGGGACGGCGCCGGGAGACACGTCGACGATCTTCTTGCCGCGCGCGCGGAGCGCGAGCGCGGCCCGGTCGCCCGCCTCGCGCATCGTCGAGCGCGGCCACCTTTCGAGCCCCTCGTAAGAAGGCGCGAAGACGGGGGCGGCAAGCGCGCGGTAGGCGGCGCATCGCGCCATGAACGCGACGACTCCCGGCGGTTTGCCCCGGCGGAGAAGCGAGACGCCCACGACGGTGGGGTCCTCGAAGTGTCCGAGGAGCGAGGCGACCCACTCGCCGTCGACGACGAAGACGTCCGCGTCGAGGAGAAAAAGGACGTCGCCGGGCCACGCGAGAGCCTTTTCCCGGAACTCGACGACGTCGAGGGCTTCGAAGGAACGCGTGAGAAACGTCGCCCCCGGAAAGTGGCGTGGCTCGAAGCCCTCGGGCGGGGCGTCGCGAAACAGAAGGACCTCGACGTCCGCGCCGGTGCGGCGCAGCGCTGGCACGAGGTCGCGTCCCACGAATCGGAACCAGAGCCGCGCCTGGTCCGGGAACCGGTGCGCGGAAGCGACGACGACTTTCACGGATGCACGGTGCGGGGGTGGTATTGCCCGTCCAGCCCGAAGCCGCTCTCCCAGTCGCCGGCTTTCCAGTCGCCGCCCAGCCACACGCCGCCCCAGAACACGCCGCCCCGGAACGTCCCGGAGCGGAAGAGCCCTCTCACCATGACGCCGGACTCGAAAGTTCCGCCGTCCCATATGCAGTCGAAAAGGACGGCCCCGCGGTTCACGGTGCCCGGGCCGAACGTCTCGTGTCGGCGGAGCTCGCCCTCCTCGAGGACGAGAACGGGCGCGTCGGTCATGGGACTCGCACTTCACTCGATGATACGGCGGAGATCCTTCACGAGATGGAAGGCGCGGAGCGCGGCGTCGACGAGCGGCGCGGCCACCCGTTTCGGAACACCGCCGACGGTGAGCTCCCGGGAGGGAATCCCCGCGGCCTCGAAGAGCGCCGCGTGCCTCTCGTCGGCGAGGACGGGTCGCCCGCCGACGACGACGAGGGCCACGTCGCGCGGCAACGCGTCGAGGAGCGGCGCCGAGAGAGCGACGACGTCCGCGGGAGTCCCGGCATCGAGCGAAGGCGGAGAGAGACCCAGCCTGCGCGCCGCGGTGTCCGTCACGGCCGAGACGAGGCGAGCGTCGGACAGGAAGCCGAGCGTGCGCGCCCAGCGTATCTCGTGAAGGAGCGTGCCGGAGCCGCTCACGTTGC
>JBDTML010000319.1:0-3605 GCA_039934255.1 Acidobacteriota bacterium
GGCAGATCGACTTCGCGTGGCCGATGTGGAGGTAGCCGTTCGGCTCGGGCGGGAATCGCGTCGCGACGCGTCCGGAATGCCTTCCGGAGCGCTGGTCCTCTTCGAGGATCTCCCGGATGAAGTCTTTGCCGGGGGTTGGAGCGGCGGTGGCGGGTGTTTCGATCATGAAGTCCCCAAGGGTATCGCGGGGTCGTCCGCGTCGTGGTTCGCGATTCGATCCGCGAAAGCCAGGAGGCGTCGCCGCGTCGTCTCCGGGCCGAGCACCTCGATCATCTCGAAGAGCGGCGGCGACGCGAGGACTCCGGTGAGGGCGAGCCGGGCAGGCTGGGCGAGTTCCCCGAGCTTGAGACCCTTCTCGGCGGCGAGGGCACGGGCGGCCTCTTCCAGCGCCCCGTGCGTGAACGGCGCGGCGGCCGATAGGCGCTCGGCGAGGTCGCGGAGGAGAGGCGCGGCCGCGGGCTTCCCGAACTTCTTCAGACCCGCCTCGTCGAACGCCGCTGGATCGGGGCCATAGATGGAGAGCGACGCGGCGAGCTCGGCGAGCGTGCGCGCGCGCGACTTGTGCAGCCGGATCGCGGATAGAAGGACGCCCGCTCCGCAGTCGGGGACGGAGAACGGCTCCAGCAGCGCGAGGAGCCTCTCCTCCGGAATCTCCTGGAGATACTGACCGTTCATCCATGCGAGCTTCTCGTGGTCGAAACGCGAGGGCGACGGGCCGAGGCGCTCGAGCGAGAAGAGGGCCGTCATCTCGGCAAGCGTCATCCGCTCGCGGTCCTCGCCGGGCGACCACCCGAGGAGGGCGAGAAAATTGTCGAGCGCTTCGGGAAGGTAACCTTGGGCTTCGAACTCTTCGACGCCCGCGGCGCCGTGGCGTTTGCTGAGTTTCTTGCCGTCCGCGCCCAGAATCATGCCGACGTGCGCGAAGACCGGCGCGGGGGCGCCGAGCGCGCGGAAGAGCGCGACGTGCTTCGGCGCGTTTGGGAGGTGGTCGACGCCTCGGATGACGTGGGTGATCCCCATCGCGACGTCGTCGACGCACACGGTGAAGTGGTAGAGCGGGTGGCCGTCCGAGCGAACGAGGACGAAGTCGTCCAGCGCTCCCGGCGGGAACTCGGTCCGGCCCTGGACGACGTCGTCCACGACGAGCGTCTCGTCCGGCACGGCGAGGCGCAGCACGAACTTCTCGCCCGCAGCCGCCCGGCGGTCGGACTCTTCTCTCGAAATCGCCCGCGCGCGGCCGTCGTAGCGAAACGCGCTTCCGGCCGCCTCCGCCGCCTTCTTCATCGCGTCGAGCTCTTCGGACGTCTCGAAGGCGCGGTAGGCCCTGCCCTCGGCGAGAAGGCGCCCGGCGGCCTCGCGATAGAGGTCCTGCCGCTCGCTCTGGAAGAATGGGCCCTCGTCCCACGAGAGGCCGAGCCACTCCATCGCTTTCAGGATCTGGTCCGTGAGCTCGCGCCGCGAGCGCTCGACGTCCGTATCCTCGATCCTGAGGATGAACGTGCCGCCGTGCCGGCGCGCGAAGAGCCAGTTGTAAAGTGCCGTCCGGGCGCCACCCACGTGGAGGGAGCCTGTGGGGGAGGGCGCGAAACGCACGCGGGGTGCCGTCATGGGGCGGCGAGAATAGCAGCCGTGCTCTCAGGCATGATGCGCCGTTCATGACCGCACCGGCTGCCGTTTCCCTTCCCGCCGGCGAGGCCCTTCGTGCGGACCTCGTCCTCGTCGTCGTCACGGCGATCTGGGGGTCGACGTTCATCGTGAACCGGCTCGCGATCGAGACGGCCCCGCCGCTCCTCTTCGTCCTCGTCCGGTTCGCGCTCGCCGCCGCCGTTCTCTGGGTCATCGCGCGCGGCCGAAAAACCACGCCCAACCTCGCGCGCGACAGCGCGGCCGTCGGCTTCCTTCTCGCGGCCGGAATCGGCTTCCAGGTCGTGGGGCAGCTCTTCACGACGGCGTCCAAGGCCGCGTTCGTCACGGGCCTCTCCGTTCCCCTGACGCCCATCGCGGGCTACCTCATGACGCGAAAGAAGCCGTCTCGGGAGAATCTCGCGGGGCTCGTGGTCGCGGCGGCGGGCTTCCTGTTCCTCACCTGGCCGAAGGACGCGGCGACGGCCGTGAACACGGGCGACCTCCTGATCCTGGTCACGGCCGTCTCGTACGCGGTCCTCATCGTGATCGTGAGCGAGACGGCGGCAAAGCACGACGTGCGCTGGTACTCGTTCGGGCAGATCGTCTTCGCGGCGATCGGGGTCGGGGCGGTGCGGCTGGCGCTCGTTCCCTTTCTTCGCGGGAAGGGGGCGTTCCTCGCGGCCGAGGCGCGTCCTCTCGTCTGGAGCCGTACGATCGTCCTCGCGATCCTCTGGATGGCGCTCGTCGCGACGGTCGTGACGTTCCTCGCACAGACGTGGGCACAGGCGCGCATGCCCGCGACGCACGCCGCGATCATGTTCGCGCTCGAGCCCGTCTTCACGGCGCTCTTCGCGGCGCTCTTCCTCGGCGAGCGGATGACCGGCCGCGACTGGGCCGGCGCGGTCCTCGTTCTCGCGGGGATCGCCGTCTCGGAACTGAAGCTTTCTATTCCAGCCCGAACGTGACGTTGTAGAGGTACGGTTCGCGGAAGACGGACACGACGAGGCTCGAGCGCGAGAACCCGCCCTCGACCGCCTTCGCGAGCTCCTCGACCGTCTTCACTTTCCGGTTGTTCACGGCGAGAAGCAGGTCGCCGCGGTCGATCCCTTTCTCGTCCGCCGGTGCGCCGCGCGTCACGGCGGAGACCATCGGCCCGTTCTTCGTGTCGCGCGCGACGACCCCCAGCTCACGCCGCAGGACCTCGAGGCCGAGGTCGTCGGGCGTGCGCTCGGGCGTGAGGCGGGCGGTTTTCTCCTGACCGTCTCTCCGGAACGACAGGGCGAGCGCGCGCCCCGTGCCGGCCGAGGCGAGGGCCGTGTCGAAGTCGTCGCGTCCCTCGACGGCCCGCCCGTCTATGGCGACGACGACGTCGCCCGGCACGAGACCGGCGCGCGCCGCCGGCGAGCCGGGATAGACGGAGCGCACGCGGAGGCCCCCTCCGTGCGCGCCCGGCCGCAACAAACGTTCGGACCCGAGCGACACGCTCGTTCCCCGGAGGCCCAGCCAGACAGACTTCACCTCGCCGTAGTGGAGCAGCTCGTCCACGACCCGGCGTGCGCGGTCGATCGGAATTGCGAAACCGATCGTGTTCGCGCCTCCGACGATCGCGGTATTGATGCCGATCAGCTCCCCGAGAACGTTCACGAGGGCGCCCCCCGAGTTGCCCGGGTTGATCGCGGCGTCCGTCTGGAGAAAGTCGGAGTAGTTCCGCCCCGACTCGCCCTTCACGGTCCGGTGGACGGCCGAGACGATCCCTGTCGTAACCGTGTTGGAGAGGCCGAAGGGGTTTCCGATCGCGATGACCGTCTCTCCGATCATGAGGTCCTGCGTCGTGCCGATCTTCGCGGCCTTGAGGTTCTTCGCGCCAACCGTCAGGACGGCGATGTCGTTGTCCGCGTCCGCGCCTTCGAGCTTTGCCTCGAATTCCCGCCCGTCGGCCGTCGTGACCCAGATGCGCGAGGCGCCCGAGATGACGTGGT
>JBDTML010000320.1:0-10471 GCA_039934255.1 Acidobacteriota bacterium
CCGGGCCTCCGCCGGCTTCGACCATGAGGCGGAGATCCTTCTCCATGAGCGCGAGCTGGAATGCCGCGGGCTCGCCCCCCGCCGCGAGAAATTCCATCTTGGCCCTCAGGTACGGCGAGACGGCCGGGATCGACAGGAGCCAGTCGGTCGCGTCCTTCTCCGGCAGCCCGAGCTGTTTCGCGAGGCCGAGCGCCTCGCCGAAGGCGGCGAGCGTGACGCCGAACAGTAGGTTGTTCACGAGCTTCATGGCCGACCCCTGACCGACGGGCCCGAAGTGAATGACCCCCTTCGAAACCGCGTCGAGAACGGGCTTCGCCTTCGCGAGGACGGCCGGGTCGCCGCCCGCGAGAAGTTTCAGCGTGCCGTCGGTCGCGGGCTTGACGCTGCCCGCGACGGGCACGTCGCAGAAGTCAGCCCCTCTCTCGCGCGCCTTCGCGGCGGCGCGCCGTGAGGCCTCGGGCGTGACCGTCGAAAAATCCAGCCAGATCGTTCCGGGCTGGAGGCCGGAGGCGAGGCCGTCCGGCCCGTCCCCGACGGCGGTGAGCGCCGCGGGATCGGAGAGCATCGTGCAGACGACGTCCGCGCCGCCTGCCGCCTCGCGCGGCGTTGCCGCCACGGAAGTGCCGAGCGCCACGAACGGTGCCGCGCGCGCCGGGTTGCGATTCCAGACCGTGGTCGGGAAGCCGGCGGCGACGATGCGCCGCGCCATGGGGGCGCCCATCGCGCCGAGACCGAGAAAAGCCACGCGTGTCATGCGCGCATCTTAAGATCCCCGTCCATGGAGCGCCGGGAACTCTCCGCGGACGAGCTCTCAGCGCTCGCCGTGATCGTGGGGGAGCCGCACCTTCTCGTGGCGACGGACGACCTGCAGCCGTACGCGCACGACTGGACGGAAGACTTCGTCCATTATCCCGCCGCCGCGGCGAAGCCGAGGACGACCCTCGAGGTCTCGCGCCTCCTCGCGTTCTGCAACGAGCGCCGCATCCCGGTCACGCCGCAGGGCGGACGCACCTGCCTGTCGGGCGGCGCGCTGCCCCTTGCCGGCGGCCTCGCGCTGTCTCTCGAGCGCATGAACGCCATCCTCGAAGTCGACACCGACAACTTCGTGGCGGTCGTGGAGTCTGGCGTCATCACGCAGACGCTGCACGAGGCCGTCGAGGCGAAGGGCCTCTACTACCCGCCCGATCCGGCGTCCCGGGGCTCCTGCATGATCGGCGGCAACATCGCCGAAAACGCGGGGGGCCCGCATGCCGCCAAGTACGGCGTCACGGGCCGGTGGGTCATGGGCCTCGAGGCCGTCTTCGCGGACGGCAGCGTCGCGGTGACGGGCGGCAAGACGCGCAAGGACGTCGCGGGCTACGACCTCACGTCGCTCCTGCTCGGGAGCGAGGGCACGCTCGGAGTCGTGACGAAGGCGTGGCTGCGCCTCATCCCGAGGCCGCCGCATTGGGCGACGCTTGTCGCGCCGTTTCCGACGCTCGAGGACGCGGCGCGTTGCGTGCTCGAGCTGCATCGGCGCGGCCTCGTGCTGTCGGCCTGCGAGTTCGTCGACAAGCCGTCCATCGACCTCTCCTCGAAGAAGAAGGGCGTCGGCGTGCCGTTTCCCGAGGCGGAGGCGCGCCTCCTCCTGGAGTTCGACGGCGCGTCCGAAGGGGAAGTGGAGCGCGACGTGACGCTCGCGGGCGAGATCGCACTCGAATGCGCCGCGCTGGACGTCGTTCTCGCGACGGACGAAGCAAAGCGGCGCGCGCTCTGGGACGTGCGCCGGGGGATCGCCGAGGCCGTCCACGAGATGACGGTCTCGGCCGAGCTCGACCTCGCCGTGCCGCGAACGGAGCTCGTGCCGCTCGTCACCGCGATCCGGCGCGTCGCGGGCGCGGCCGGCCTGAAGTCCGTCGCCTTCGGGCATGCGGCCGACGGCAACCTCCACGTTCATCTCTTTCGAGAGGGAAAGGACCCGATCGCCCGCACCCTCTTCGAGAAGACGGCGACGGAGATCTACGCGGAGACGGTTCGCCTCGGCGGCACGGTCACGGGGGAGCACGGCGTCGGAATTACGTCGAAGGACGTGCTCCACCTCTACCGCGCGCCCGCATTTCTCGCGGCGATGCGCGCGATCAAGTTCGCTCTGGACCCGAACGGAATCCTGAATCCCGGCAAGATGATCCCGGCCGCGGGATGAGCGGTGCACCAATGGCCGGAGATCCGGCCGGCCGCTGGCGCGTCCTCATCCTGCTTTCTCTGGCCGAACTCTTCGGGATGTCTCTCTGGTTCTCTGCCTCGGCGGTCGCGCCCCTCCTGAAAGCAGAGTGGGGACTGTCCGACGCCTCCGCGACGTGGCTCACGCTCTCCGTCCAGCTCGGCTTCGTGGCCGGGACGCTCGCGAGCGCCGTGCTGAACGTGCCGGACGTCTGGTCCCCGCGACGCCTCGTGATCGGGTCGAGCCTCCTCGGAGCCGCCGCGAACGCGTCGCTCGCGCTCTTCTCGCACGGCCCCACGTCCGCGCTCGTCCTGCGCTTCCTGACGGGGTTCGCCCTCGCGGGCGTCTACCCGCCGGGAATGAAGATCCTCGCGTCGTGGTTCCGCGCCCGGCGTGGCCTCGCGCTCGGCGTCCTCGTTGGCGCCCTCACGCTCGGTAAGGCGACGCCGTATCTCGTGAACGCCGTCTTCGGCTCCGCGTGGCGCGGGAGCCTCCTCGCGGCGTCGGGCCTGACGCTGCTTGGCGCCGTGCTCGTCGTCCTCTTCGTCCGGGAAGGCCCGTTCGCGCTCCCCGCCGCGCGCTTTGACCTCTCGCAAGTCACGAAGGTGTTCCGGAACCGCGGCGTCCGCCTTGCCACGTTCGGGTACTTCGGCCACATGTGGGAGCTCTACGCGATGTGGACGTGGATCCCCGTCATGCTCCGGTCGAGCCTCGCGCTCCGCGGCGTCAAGCCGGCGGTCGCGGAGGCCGCCTCGTTCCTCGTTATCGGTTGCGGGGCGGCGGGCTGCGTCGTCGCGGGCCTGGCGGCGGATCGCGCGGGCCGCACGCTCGTGACGTCGGTCGCGATGGCCGTGAGCGGAGCGTGCTGCATCGCGATCGGCTTCTGCTACGGAGGGCCGCCCTGGCTCCTCCTCGCGGTCGCCGCCGTCTGGGGGTTCTCCGTCGTTGCGGACTCGGCGCAGTTCTCGGCGGCAGTCACAGAGCTCGGCGACGTCTCCTACATGGGGACCGCCCTCACGTTGCAGACCTCGCTCGGGTTCCTCCTGACGGCGCTCTCGATCGACCTCGTGCCGGCGTTCCTGCCGGCGCTCGACTGGCGGTGGGTCTTCGTGCTCCTCGCCCCCGGGCCCGCACTCGGGGTCCTCGCGATGCTCCGCCTGCGCTCGCTGCCCGAGGCGGCGAAGATCGCCCAGGGCCGGCGCTGAGCCCAGGCTCCGGTCGCGCCTCCGCTACACTCGCGCCATGCCGGAATCCGCGTTCGAGCCCGTCATCGGACTCGAGGTGCACGCGCAGCTCAAGACCCGGAGCAAGGCGTTCTGCGCGTGCCCCGTGACGTTCGGCGCGCCGCCGAACACCGCGGTCTGTCCGGTCTGCCTCGGCTATCCGGGCGCGCTCCCCGTGCCGAACCGCGAGATGGTCACACTCGGGATGCGCGTCGCTCTCGCGGCGGGTTGCACGATCCAGCCGCGCTCCGTCTTCGAGCGCAAGAACTACTTCTACCCCGACCTCCCGAAGGGCTACCAGATCTCGCAGTACGAGTTCCCGCTCGCGACCGGCGGCGGCATCGAGGTCGAATCGGACGCGGGCTTGCGCCGCATGGTGCGCCTCAACCGGATTCACCTCGAAGAGGACGCGGGGAAGTCCATGCACGAGTTTCCCTGGGAGGACGTACCCACGGGCTCATCGCTCGTCGACCTCAACCGCACCGGGACGCCGCTCATCGAGATCGTGACCGAGCCGGACCTCGCGTCTCCCGACGAGGCTTTCGACTATCTCGTCCGCGTGCGACGCCTCGTGCGGTGGGTGGACGCGTCCGACGGAAACATGGAGGAGGGCTCGCTCCGGTGCGACGCGAACATCTCCCTCCGCCCGCGCGGGGCGGCGGCGCTCGGGACGAAGGTCGAGATCAAGAATCTCAACTCGATCGCGCACGTCAAGAAGGCGCTTGAGCACGAGATCGCGCGGCAGGCGGCGGTCCTCTCGGCGGGCGGAACCGTGATCCAGGAAACACGCCTCTTCGACCCTGCGACCGGCGCGACGAAGACGATGCGGACGAAGGAAGAGGCGATGGACTATCGCTACTTTCCCGACCCCGACCTCGGGACGCTCGCCGTGGACGCCGCGTGGGTCGCGGAGGTGAAGGCGTCTATGCCCGAGATGCCGGAGGCGCGCGCGGCGCGGTTCGCCTCGCAATACGCGCTTCCCGTCTCCGACGCGGATCTCCTCTGCTCGACTCGTCCCTTGTCGGACTGGTTCGAGGCTGCCGTGAGCGCGCACGCGTCGAACCCGAAGGCCATCGCGAACTGGCTCCTCTCCGACCTCCTCGGCCGGATGTCCGACGCGGACCGGCAGGCAGGGCGCGTCCCGGTCGCGGCGGAGAGCCTCGCGGGCCTCGTCGCGCTCATCGACGACGGGACGATCTCGGGAAAGATCGCGAAGGAGCTCCTCCCCGACATGATCGCGACCGGGAAGGCGCCTTCCGACCTCGTGAAGGAGAAGGGGCTCGTCCAGATCTCGGACGAGGGCGCTCTGAACGAGGCCGTCTCGAAAGTGATCGCGGACAACCCGGCTCAGGCCGCCGCTTACCGCGGCGGCAAGGCCGCGACGTTCGGCTGGTTCGTCGGGCAGGTCATGAAGGCCACGGGCGGCAAGGCCGCGCCCGCCGTCGTGAACCGCCTCCTCAGGGAAGAGCTCGAGAAGAGCGCTTGATCGAGTTCTATCGCGTCGCGAAGGAATACCAGGGCCGGCGGGTCCTCAAGGACGTGACGTTCAAGGCCAAGAAGGGCGAGTTCCTTTTCCTGACGGGGCCTTCGGGCGCGGGGAAGTCGACGCTCCTCCGGCTCATCTTCCACGCCGAGAAGCCCTCGGAGGGCCAGATCATCGTGAACGGAATGAACGTGAGCGGCATGCCCGCCTCGCGCGTCCCCGCCCTGCGCCGCTCGATGGGGATCGTCTTTCAGGATTACAAGCTCCTGCCCCGTCGCACAGTGCTCGAGAACGTCACCTACGTGCAGAAGTTTCTCGGCGTGCCGGCGGCCGAGCGCCGCCGAAGGGCCTACCAGACGCTGCGTCTCGTCGAGCTCCATCACCGCATGGCCGCGCTCCCCGAGGAACTTTCGGGTGGCGAGCAGCAGCGCGTGGCGCTCGCGCGCGCTCTCGTGAACGATCCCGTGCTCCTCATCGCGGACGAGCCCACAGGCAACCTCGATCACCGGCTCGCCAGCGAGGTCATGAAACTTCTCCAGGACGTGAGCGTGCGCGGGACGACGGTGCTCGTCGCGACGCACGACATGGATCTCATTCGAGCCGCGGGGCGCCGCTGCGTGACGCTCGACCGGGGGCGCGTCGTCGAAGGGCTCGTCGAGTCCGCGCTTCCGCCCCAGGCGCAAGCGAAGCGAAGCGGCGCACGCGACGAGGAGGAGCCGTGAATCGCCCTGCGGCGCTCGCAGCGCTCGTCTCGGAGGCGTTCCAGGGGCTCGTGCGCGCGCGCCGCATGACGACTCTCTCCGTGGCCCTCATCGCGATTTCGATCGGGCTCGTCGGCGCATTTTTCCTCGTGGCCGAGAACCTCCGCAGCGTCGTCGATACGGTGCGCGACGAATCCACCGTGACCGTGTTTCTCAAGTCCACGTCGACGGAGGCCGACCGCGCCGACCTCGAGCGTCTCGTCCTCGCGACGCGTCTTGTCGCGAGGCTTCACAGGGTCTCGCCGGACGAAGCGCGCGCGCGCTTCTCGACGTGGTGGAAGTCCCTCGGGCCGGCGGCGCAGTCCCTACCGGGAAACCCGTTTCCGGCCTCCATCGAGATGGAGCTCGAGCCGGCAGCGGTGTCCTCCCAGGCGCTCCCGCCTTTCCTCAAGCTGCTCGCCGGGCACCGCGCCGCCGAGGAAGTGCAGTTCGACGTCGAGTGGATCCGTCGTCTTCGCGGGGCCGTCGCCCTCGCGCGCCTCACGGGGCTCGTCCTCGCGGCTCTCCTCACGCTCGGGGCGGCGTTCACGATCGCGAACGTCGTGCGGCTCACGATCCTCCTGCACCGCGACGAGATCGAGATCCTGCGCCTCGTCGGCGCGCCCGAGCTCCTCATCCGCGGCCCCTTTCTTCTCGGCGGGCTCGTGCAGGGCTTTCTGGGCGCCCTCGTCGCGCTCGCGCTCCTGTGGATCGTCACGCGGGCCGTCCTCGCGTGGGTCGCCGCGACGAAGAACGCGCTCCTCGGCGTCTTCGCGGTTCGATTCCTGCCCGGGTCGACCTGCCTCATGCTCGTCGCATTCGGCCTCGTCGCGGGGCTCCTCGGAGGCGTCCTCGCCGTGAGGCGCCGAAACCTCGCAGGCTGAGGAGACATCGCCATGAAGCGAACGGCTCCGGAGTCCACGCCGCCGTATGCGCGGTTTCTTCTGCGTTTGACGCAGCCGTTCCCGAATTTCGACCCGCCGTTCGTCAAACCGCTCCGGAGGCGCGCGGTAAGTCTCCTCGATCTGAAGGCGGGGGGGCGCGTCCTCGATGCAGGCTGTGGCACGGGCGGAAGCTTCCAATACCTGCTTGATTCCATCGGGGCTTCCGGGGAGCTCGTCGGCATCGAGATCAGTCCCGAGGCCTCCGTCAACGCGCGGAGGCGGATCAAGGCGCGAGGCTGGCGAAACGTCGAGGTGGTCCAGGCGCCCGCCGAGACCGCGATCCTAACGGGTCTCTTCGACGGGCTCCTGATGTTGGCTGCCCCCGACGTCTACGCGTCCCCGGCCGCTCTCGCCAACCTCCTTCCCCATCTGAAGGACAACGCCCGAATCGTGTTCTTCGGAGCGAAGACGTCGTCCACGGCGGCGGGCCGGGTCCTGAATCCCCTCGTCCGATGGGCCCTTTCCACGCTCTCGTTTCCGACGACGCCGATCCCGGACGCGGAGCCGTGGCGACTGGTCGCCGCGCACGTCGAAGAGCTCGTGATCGAGGAGCGCGCCTTTGCCTCGATGTTCCTGGCGTCGGGCACGTACAACGGGAGATGAGGCCTCGCGAGCGCGTAAGATTCTCCCGATGAGCGCGGGACGAGTGGTGGGACCGGACTCCGTGGAGCAGGCGCTCCGGACGAGCGCCGCGCTCGACGTGCGTTTTCACGACCTGAAGGGAGACGCCGTGGTCACGAGCAAGGACGGCACCTTTCGCGAGCTCTTTCGAATTCTCGAGGCGAGCGGGCTCGAGTACGCTCTGATCGGAGGCGTCGCGGTGCAGCTGTGGCGCAGCGAGCCCCGGACGACTCTCGACATCGACGTGGCCGTGAAGAGCTATGAGAGCGTCCCACGAGCCGCACTCGAAGCGGCGGGATTTCGAAGGCTCGCGAGGCATTCACACTCGGAGAACTGGACGGGACCCGGAGAGACTCCGGTGCAGTTCAGCGCCGATCCCGCGTTGAAGTTCCTCATCGAGTCCGCTGCCCTGAAGAGCTTCGAAGGCGGCCATGTGCGAGTCGCAAGCCCTTCGGCGCTCGTTAAGGAGAAGCTCCGGGCCGCGTCCGACCCCGAGCGGCGCGAATCCAAACGATTTCAGGATCTGACGGACGCCAAGTCACTTGCCGAGGAGCACCCCGAGGTCGAGAGCCAGCTCACGCCTGCCGAGACAGCCCTTCTCAAACGAACGCTCTAGCGTACGCGGACCCTACGCCCCGCGGTGGCCTGCGAGGATCGCTTCGGGCTCCTCCGGCGGCGCGGGATCGGGCGTTCGCTCGCCGAGGAGCGCGGCCCATGGCGCGAAGCGTTCGAAGCGCTCGGTCACGACCTTGATCGTCGCCGTGAGCGGAACCGCGAGGATCGCGCCCGGAATTCCCCACAGAATGCCCCAGAACAGGAATGCGAACAGGACCGCGAGCGGGTGGAGACGCACGCGGCTGCCCACGATGAACGGCGTCAGGACGTTGCCTTCGAGAAACTGCACGACCGAATAGAAGATGAGGACCTTCACCGGCAGCGTCGCGTCGTTCGAGGCGAGGAGCGAGATCACGAACGCGGGCGTCGTCGAGAAGATGACGCCGACGTAGGGTACGAGGACGCACACGCCGGCGAGCGGGCCGAGGACGTAGCCGTAGGGCACCCGCAGCACGAGGAGGCCCGCGGTCGTGATGCACGCCGTGATGAGAACGACGAAGAGCTCGCCGAGGACGTATCCGGAGAGCACGCGCGCGACCCCGACGGCGAAGTCCTGGGCGGCGCGGCCGCCCTTGATACGCAGGATCTTCGTGACGGCCCCGCCGTACTTCTCGCGGTCCTTGAGCATGAAGAACGAGAGCATCGGCACGGCGGCCGTGTAAAGAAGGAGCGAAACGAGCGTCCGGACCTGGACCGCGACCCGCGAGAGCGAGTCGAACGCGTCCGTTTCGAGCCGCACGGAGCGCGTCGAGCGATCGACCTCGGGCAGCAGGAGGCGCGTGCGCTCCTCGATCTGCGCGAAAACGCCCTGCGCCTTCGCCGTGAAAATCCGGATCTTCGTCTCGTACATCGGGAGGTCTCGCAGGAAGGCCTCAACCTGGTACATCGCGTTGACGACGAAGAACACGACGAGGGCCGAGAGGAAGAGGATGACCGAGAGCACGGCGAGAGAGCGCGGGAAGCGCAGTCTCTCGAGGAGCGTGACGAACGGCTGGAGCGCGAAGGACAGGAAGAGTGCGAAGAAGAACATGACGAACAGGACTTTTCCCGCCCACAGAAGCCCGACGACGGCGGCGGTCGCGAGGACGACGAGCGCTCGCGACCGGAACACGCCGCCTCCTGCGGCGTTCGAGCCCGTCGAGAAGGTCCCGGTGGAGAAGAGTCCCGAGTTCGAATCCACGGCGGCGTCAGTCTAACGCCGCCGTGGGCAGACCCGGAATCAGGGGAACGTGACGGTCACGACCGCGCGGCGATTGCGCGTCGCGTCAGCCGAGTCGGCGTCTCCCTTGACCTCGGTGGCGATACGCGAGCCGTCGATGCCGTGCCGCTTCATGAGGTAGTCGCGTGCCGCCTCGGCGCGGGCCTTCGCGAGCGCCGCGTGATCGCCGCCCTTTTCCCTGCCGTCGGTGGAGGCCGAAATCGTGCAGGTGGCGGCGAGGTTGTTCTTGAGGCGCAGCGCGACGCCGTCGAGGATGGCCTTCGCGATGTTCGTGAGGCGGCTCTTGGCGGCGTCGTAGAGGATCTCGTCCGTGGTGGACGTCGACGGGCGCGGGGCGGGGGCCGTGACGACGGCGGGTTCGGCCACGACGGGCGCGGGAAGAGGCGGCACGGGCTCGGTCGCGGCCAGCGGAGCCGGCTCGGGTCCGCGGGGCAGCGCGACGCGCGGCTGCTCCCTGACCGGAGAAGGCGGCAGGTACCCGACCTGCACGAGGCCGCCGATGGGCGAGGGGCTGCTGCCGTACTGCGTCCAGCGGTGGATGTTCACGCGCACGGCGCCCGAGGCCGTGAACCCGGAATCGCCAAAGGCGAACCGGCCTCCGAGCGTGACCTCGGAGAAATCCGGCGGCTGCGTATCGCCGCCGTCGTAGTGGACCCAGTTGAGCTCGCCGATCGCCTTGAAGACGTGCGGAACCACGGGCACCGCGACGGCGAGGGTGTTCGTCCACGTGTTCGAGATGTCGTAGCCCGTGGCGCCGGTGTTGGGGAACTGGGTGGGCGTGCCGAGGGCCGCGTTCATCTGGTAGGCCGACTGGAAGGAGACCCATCCGATGTTGAACGACGCGCCGAAGTCGTAATCCGCGCGGGAGGTGCCGAGCGCGTTGACGTCGTTTTTGGACTGGGTCCCAAACGCGATTCCGCCGAAGAGCACGACGAGGACGGGATCCTGCGTATTGAGAAGGACCTTCGTGCCGAGGCGGACCTTGTCCATCTCGTTGTGCGAGATCTCGCCGTAGCGATTGTGGCCGTTGATCATCCCCTGCCAGTTGTAGGCGGACGCGCGGTACATGACGGAGCCCGCGCCCAGGGAGACCTCCCATCGGGGGAGAAGGCCGTACGCGACGGACCCTCCGATTCGCTGCACGTCGTAGCGGAGGGGGTCGTCCGAAAGCGGAGCCGCGTAGGGAACGGATGCCGCCGTCCGATTCCACAGTCCCCAGGACAACCCGAGAGAGAAGCGCCCTTGCGGCAGGAACTCGGCGTTCGTTACCTGGAAGAGCCCCGTCTCGCCCGAGATCGAGGGAGCCATCTGCGCCGCCAGGGGAGTCGCGAATGGAGTCGCGAGGACCAGGCACGCGAGCGCGCCGAGGAAGAGTCGGGTCCGCATCCGTCGCATCGAATCTCCTTTGGTCCGCCCGGCCGCGGGG
>JBDTML010000321.1:0-30480 GCA_039934255.1 Acidobacteriota bacterium
GCCTGCCGAACGTGAGAGCGCCCGACGGGCAGACTTCGGTGCAGGCCGGCGCGAGACCCTTGCTCTGGCGTTCCGCGCAGAAGGTGCACTTCTTGACGAGCGGGGTCGCGCTCTGAAACTCGTACTTCGGGACTCCGAAGGGGCATACGATCATGCAGTAGCGGCAACCGAGGCAGCGGTCCGTGTGGTACACGACCGGCCCTTCGGGCGTCTTCTCGAGGGCCTTGACGACGCAGCCCGAGGCGCAGGCGGGCGTCACGCAGTGCATGCACTGCGTCTTCGCGTAGCGGTCGTCGCCGGCCGCGCTCTTCTGCGTGCCCTTCTGGACGACCGTGTAGGCCGTGGGGCTCGTCCTCCGCCTCGACGCGAACACGGTGTCGTCTCCGGGTTTCTCGGGGGCGGCGAGCGCGTTCGCCTCGGAGCACGCGGCCTCGCAGCCGCGGCAACCGACGCAGAGCGTCGTGTCCACGAGGACGCCGCGGGCGTCCTTCGACGCGGGCAGGACCGAGGCCCGCGACGCCGCCGCCGCGCCGGCCACTCCGGCGGTTCCGGCGGCGGCGGCGAGCTTCAGGAGGGACCGGCGATTCAGGTTCATCGCGGCCTCTCTCAGGCTCGGGCCGCGCGGGCGAGCGCGCGGTCGTTGAGGAGGAGAAGAAGAACGAAAAGAAGGACGAGGGGAACCGTGGCGATCATGGGGCCTCCCTCCCGGAACCGATCGCCGCCACGGCGGGCGGTTCCGTGTACGTGGCGCCCGTCCCGAGCCTCTTCACGGCCTCCTGATAAAGGGGGCAGTCCTCGTACTGGCTCGCCTGGCAGGGCCGGGCCGAAACGAGGTGGTCCAGAGGAAGCATTTTTTTCGTCGGGCAGGCGTCGCAATAGAGCATTACGACTTCTTTGAGCAGCGGGCAGGTGGTCGAGGTTTCTTGCATGGCGACACTCGTCACATCGCAATGCCTGCGCCACCGTTTCGCGCGTCAGGGTCGAGGTGTCAACTTATTGTAGACAGAAGAGTTGGGTCGTCTTCTGTCGGTTGCCGGCGCCGTCCGAAGCGTTCAGATCCTCAACGGGGTGTTGTTTTTCTCATCGCCCCTGCGGGGGCTCGAAAACGCCGTCGTCGGCCCGTTTCAACCCGAACTTGTGGATCTTGCTGTAGAGGGTCACGCGGTCGATGTCGAGGATTCGCGCGGCCTGCGAGACGTTTCCGCCCGTGTTCTGGAGCACCGCGGCGATGTGCCGCCGTTCGATCTCGGCGAGAGAGGCCGGATGCGACGGGACCTCCTCCCCGCGAAGGGTGAGGCCGAGGTCGCCCGGCAGGAGGAGCGGCCCGGTCGAAACCACGACGCCGCGCTCGAGAACGTTGCGAAGCTCGCGCACGTTGCCTGGCCACGAGTGGGCGAGGAGAAGCGCCATCCCCTCGGGCGACACGCCCTCCACCGGCTTTTTCATCTCCACGGCGAGCTGCTCGAGCAGGATGTCGACGAGAAGGGGAATGTCCTCCTTGCGGTCGCGGAGTGGCGCGAGCGTGAGCGTGATGACGTTCAGCCGGTAGAAGAGATCCTCCCGGAACCGTCCCTCGGCGATGGCCTTCTGAAGGTCCCGGTTCGTCGCCGCGATGATGCGGACGTCCACGGGAATCGATTCCGTCCCGCCGACGCGCGTCACCCGGCGTTCCTCGAGGACGCGCAGGAGGTCGAGCTGCAGCTTCGGACTGATGTCGCCGATCTCGTCGAGAAAGAGGGTGCCGCCGTTCGCCGCGACGAACTTGCCCTCCCGGCGCGCGGCGGCGCCCGTGAAGGACCCCTTCTCGTAGCCGAAGAGCTCGGACTCGAGCAGCGTTTCGGTGAGGGACGCGCACGACATCGCGACGAAGGGCTTGTCGTGACGTGGGCTCTCGGCATGGATGGCGCGGGCGAGAAGCTCCTTGCCCGTGCCGCTCTCGCCGAGGACGAGGATCGTCGAGGGGCTGCGCGCGGCCATTCGCGCGAGTTCGAGCGTGCCCTGCATGGCCGGGGACTTCGTGACGAGGTCGTGAAACCGGTGCTCGCGCTTGAGCGCCTTTCGGAGGATCACGTTCTCCCTGACGAGCGCCTGCTGCGCCACGATCTTCTCCACGAGAAGGCTGACCTCCTCGGGGTCGAAAGGCTTCACGATGTAATCGAACGCACCGATCTTCATGGCGTTCACGGCGGTGTCGACGGTGGCGTACGCCGTCATGATCACGACGGCGGTCTCGGGGCTCTTTTCCTTGACGCGGCGGAGCACCTCGAGGCCGTCGATGCCCGGCATCTTGAGGTCGACGAGGAGGATCGACCAGCGTCCCTCCTCCACGGCCTTCACGCCCTCGAGGCCGTCGGGCGCGGTGCCGATCGTGTAGCCGTCCTTCTCGAGCCAGCCCGAGAGGGACTCCCGCACGATCTCCTCGTCATCGACCAGCAGGATCCGCGTGTTCTTCTTGCTCATGGGTTTCTCCGATCTCAAAGGCGTTTTCGAGGAAGAGGGCGCGACACGTCTCGCAGAGCTCCGGCTGCTTGGCGTCCACGTCCCGAAGGCTCGCCGAGCGGGCCATGGCGCAACGGGGACTGCGGCAGTGAAGGAGCCCGAAGGTGTGCCCGAGCTCGTGAATGATTTCGGTTCGAAGGCGGATCGGGAGTCGCGCCGCCTCGCCGGGAAGGCCCGCACCGAGAAGGCGCGCCGTCGACACGACGGCAACCGGGCCTTTCAGCTGCGCCTCGCCGAAGACGAACGTCAGAACGGGGATGAAGAGGTCCTCGTCCGTCACGCCGATCAGGCGCGCCGCGCGGCGCGGCCGGTGTGCCGCGAGCCACAGGAGGATGCGATGGGAGGAATGCTGGTTGCGGCTCGCGTCGAACGCCTCGTCCGGCCGGCTCGCGGGGACAGCGAGGCGCGCCTGCAGGCGGAAGACCCTCTCGACGTGCGCCCGAACGCCCGCGAGAAGTTCCGGGTCCACGGGGCTCCGCCCGATCCACCAAAGGGCGATTTCGCTCACGTGCCGGCGGCCGCGCCTTCGGTAAGCGGGAGCCGGATCGTCATCGTCGTACCCTGCCCGGTCGCACTCGTGACCCGCATCGAGCCGCCGTGCTTCTCCACGATGCCGTAGACGACGGAGAGCCCGAGCCCCGTGCCTTTCTCCTTCGTCGTGAAAAACGGGTCGAAGATGCGCGACAGGTGCTCCGCCGGGATCCCGGAGCCCGTATCGGCAACCGAGATCTCGACCTCGCGACTGCCGGGAAAAACGTGGGAGGTGAGGGCCACGGTGCCGCCCGAGGGGGTGGCGTCGCAGGCGTTCAGGAGAATGTTCATGAACGCCTGCCGGAGCTGACCAAAGTCCGCGTTCACGAGGCTCGTGCCCTCGAGCTTCTTGACGACCGTGATGCCCTGGATCTGCATCTTGTGGGCCGCGAGGGTGAGCGCCTCCTCGAGCGCGCGCACCGGGTCGAAGACCTTCAGCTCCAGCGGCCTGACCCGCGCGAAGTCGAGGAGGTTCCGGACGATGACCGTGCAGCGCCCGGACTCCCTCTCGATGAGCGACAGGTTCCGGAGGCACTTTTCGCGCGTCGCGTCGTCCGGCGGGCCCGTCTCCAGCATCCGCGTCATGAGCTTCGCGAACGTGAGGATCCCCGCGAGCGGGTTGTTGATCTCGTGCGCGATGGAAGCCGAGAGCTGTCCCAGTGAAGCCAGCTTCTCGCTGCGGGCGAGGACCTCCTGAGCGCTCTTGAGCGCCGCCGTGCGGTCCTCCACCTGGCGTTCGAGGTCGTTCGTCAGGTGCTCGAGGTCGCGGCGCGTCCTCGCGAGCGACGCGTTCATCTCGTTGAACGAGTTCGCAAGGATCCCAAGCTCGTCCGGCGCGTGTACGGTGAGCGTCGACGACAGGTCGCCGTGACCGACGCGCTGCGTCGCCTCCACGAGTTCCGCCACGGGCCGAAAGACGATGCGCCGCGCCACGACGCTGACGAGCGCGGCGAGGACGATCACCGCACCGAGCGCGCCCCCCGCCATCTGCAGCGTCTGGACGTGCAGGCTCGCGTCGATCTCCTTCAGCGAGATCCCGATGTCGACGACACCGAGAACGTGCTTCTCCGGTGGATGAACGTGGCAGGCGGCCGTCGAGCAGGCCGGCTCGTTGTAGATGGGCGTCACCATGCCCAGCACCCGGTGGCCGTTCGACCGGAACATCCGGCTGCGGGCGGTCGTCGTGGGCGCCACGATCGGCTGGCCCGCCGCGTGGCACGCCGTGCAGGCCTCGGCATCCTTGTCGACGGAAGCGCCGATGTCCGCGGCGTTCGTCGAGAACATGATCCGGCCTTCCTTGTTCAGGACGCGGACCTTCTCGATGCCCTCGAGGCGGCCGATGGCCTCCATGATCCGATAGACGTCGTGCCGCTGGTCCTCGAGCATGAGATCCCGCGTGCTGCTCGCGATCGTGCTCGAGAACAGCGCGGCTCCGCGGATGACCTCCCCGATGGAATGCTCTCTCTGGGAACGGATCGAGAGAAACGCGAAAATCGAAATCGTCGCGAGCGAGACGGCCGCCGCGGCGCCGGTGAGCTTGAAATCCAGATGCTTGTCGAGCGGGATGCCGAACACGGCTTCCTCCAGCCTGAGCATCCGGCAACCCGGGGAACAGTCCATCCCCCATTTGAACTAGTCCGCCGCGGCGGGCACGGAGCCGGTAGAGCCCCGGTTCTTGCGGCCTAGCTGTCGCTCTTGGAGATCAATATCCAGGAGAGAACGGTCGACACGACCGAAATGAGGAGTGCGCCCAGGAATGCCGGCACGAATCCGTCGACCGCGAAATCGATACCGAGCCCGCGCCCCAGGAAGGCCGCGAGCATGAGCATCAGGGCGTTCACGACGAGCGTGAACAAACCCAGCGTGAGCAGTATGATCGGACAGCTCACGAGCTTCAGGAAAGGGCGCACGAAGGCGTTCACCAGGCCGAAGACGAGCGCGAGCGCCAGGATGGAGCCGGCCCCGCCCGCGTGTATGCCGGTCACGAACGAAGCCGCGGCCCAGAGCGCGGCGGCATTGATGAGAATGCGCAGGATGATCTTCATGTTGCGAACCTCGGCGAACATTCTAGTTTGAGGAAGACGCGTCCGCGACGCGCCGGAAGCGGGACAAACGAACGATGACCGATCAGAAGTACCGCCAGCGCGGATACAAGGACGCAGAACGGTCCGGAAGCGGCAGTGGTGCCTTCGGCCCCTCGGGCCCCCCTCGGAGCGAGAAGTTCGGCCCGAAGGGACGCGGCGCCGACAACAACCGCGCGGAGGTCTTCCGGTGCAAGACCTGCAACGAGAAGAACGACCCGGAGGTCGGCCTCGGGTCGCTCTGCAGGAAGTGCGCCGCCGCGCTTCACGCGTGCGCGCAGTGCCGGTACTTCGACGGCGCGGCGCCGGGGCAATGCCGGCAGGAAATTCCCGCGCCCATCCCGGCGAAATCGAAGGCGAACTCCTGCGCGCTCTACGCGCCCACGGTGTCGCTCGATCTCACCGGCACGAAAACCGGAGGCTCGCCGGACGGCGCCCGCTCGGCGTTCGACCAGCTCTTCGGAAAGCGTTGACTTCGACGGAGCGTGAGCGCCCTCCCGAAACGCACGCGCCGCGCTCTCGCCGTCACGCTCGCCGCCGGCCTCCCCGCCCTCCTCGCGCTCCATGCGCTCTCCTTCGGGCGTGTCCCCGCGGGCCTCGAAGGCGGGGCCGCCGTCGAAGCGCTCCGAGGCGTGCACCTGATCCTCCGGCGGCGGTTCGAGGTCTTGTCGTTCGCGATCGGCCCTTCCGCCGAGACTCTATGGCTCTACCTGGTGGGCGCGAGCGTCGAGCTCCTCGGACCGCGGTGGATCTCCGTCGTCCTGCCCTCGATCCTGGCGGCCGCCGCCGTCGTCATGCTCACGGTCCTCGTCGCCCTCCGATTGGATCCGGAGATGCCGCCCGCCATTCCGTTCCTCCTCTCCGCCGGCTCCGTCTGGCTCTTCCACTACGGCCAGGTCGGACTCCGCGCGATCGCGGCGCCACTCTTCTTCCTCGTCGTCTGCCTGCTCCTCGAGCGCGCCGAGCGGCCGGACTCGCCGGCGCGCTTTCACGCCGCAACCGGCTTCGTCCTCGGGCTGTCTCTCTATGCCTACAGCTCGTGCCGCGTCCTTCCGGTCGCCTGGCTACTCTTGAAAGTGCTGCAGTGGATTCAGGAGAAGGACGCGCGCGCGCGGTTGAAATCGGCCCTCCTCGCGGGTCTCGCGGGCCTGTCGGCCGCGTCCATTCCAAATCTGCTCTTCTTCCTGCGCGAGCCGGGGGAGTTCCTCTTCCGCGGCTACTACGTCTACCGTGGCGACTGGTGGTGGCGGCCCGTCAACATCTTCTGGACGGCGCTCCTGCCCTTCCATCACCCGCGGCTCTACACCGCGTGGCTCGGTGACGGGCACAACTTCGACGCGACGGCCGTCACGCTGACGGGAGCGGGCGTTCTCCCCGTCGATCCCGTGACCGCCGCCGCGTACGCCTGCGGCCTCGTCCTTGCGTTTCGCGGACCACGGCCCGCGGGCCTCTCGTACGTTCTCTCGGTCCTCGGGACCGCAACCCTCCTCCTCGGGATGTCGGGGCCGAGTCTGACGCGTCTCCTCCTCCTCCAGCCCGCCTACGTTCTCGTCGCCGCTCTCGCGCTCTCGCGCGCGTGGCAGCGCCGGCCGCGCACGCGCGCCGTGCTCGCGTCCGCGCTCCTCGTCCCGGGCGCGCTCGGCGCGGTGCAGTACGCGTGGACGTTCGGGCGGTCCCCTGCGGCGCAGGCCGATTACCTCCCGGAGATGAACGCCTTGAGCGCGCGGGCCCGTGACCTCGCGGACGCCGACCCCGCGCTCCGTGTCCTCCTCGTCGCGCGGCGCGGAAAGGACATCGCGAAGTTCTACAACTATCGCCACATCGCGAGAATCTGGCTCGTCGAGGGCGCGGCAAACGGGCCCTCCGCCGTGGCCGAGGCAATCCGCCGCTTCCAGCCCGGTGTCGTCCTCGTCGAGCGAGCGGACTCTCTCGCCGACGTCGCCGCGTCGCTGGGCGCCGCCAGCGGGACCGCGCCCTTCTACGAGATTCGGTTGCCCGCCACGGACGAAAGCGCAGGCCAGCCGGAGCCCGGCAACCTTCGCCGGCTCTGGAACGAAATCCGGCGTTGAGGGGAACCCCCGGGCGGCGGCCTCATCCGCGCAGTCTCACGCGGGCAAGCAGAAGTTCCGAGCCATCCCCGGCCACCGCGATCCCGCGCCCGCATACGAGGCTCCCGGCCGAAAGATCCACGAGGCCGCGCGGTGAAGCAAGCACCCAGAAAGGGCGGTCGGGCGGATCCGCGCCGAGCTCCGCGGCGGTTTTCCGCGCATAGAGGCCGAGCGGGAGCGCGAGGTTCGCGCCGTGCGCGACGGCCTCGACGACGGCGGGATGACGGACGGCGCCCTTCACGATGACGACAGGCGCCTCCGAGAGACGAGCGAGGACTCGGCCGGCTTCCGTTTCCGCCATGCAGAAACTTGCGCCGACGCCCTGTCGCGCCGGAAATTCCACCAGGGCGGGCAGCGCTTCTCCGGCAAAAAGAACCACGACGACGCCGCACAGGAGCACGCCGTACGATACGGCGCCCCCGCGCACGGCACGCCCAACACCCGTTTCGAGAACGGCCGCCAGGAGGATCGTCGCCGGGACGACGAGCGCCGACACGCGCAACATATTCGGCGCGCCGCCGGGATTCGAGAGGATGCCGGCAAGAAGACTTCCCGCCGCGAGCAAGAGGAGAAGAACGTCCGCCGGTCGCCGCCGCGAGGCCGCCAGGCCGAGCCCGAGGAGCATCGCGATTCCGACGGGTGGCGTGACGAGGTCGCCCCCCGCCGCGTGCCTCAGGTTCGGGTCGCGCGTCCACAGGAGAACGCCCGTGTACTCCAGCGCATTCGACGCGAGCGCCACGGGAAACCGGAGAGCGCCCCCCGCCCGCGGCGTGTCGGCGTCCTTGACAGGTGTCCCGAGGTGGACGTCGCGCAGATGCCCGCCGATCCGATCAGGTTTCGAAATGAAGGCCCACGCGAGCGGTGCGAAGGCGAGGGCGGCGACCGCCGTCGCGGTGAGCACGAGACGCCGCGTCATCCTCTCGCGCGCGCCCAGAAGCGCGAACGCCGCGAAGCCCGCGGCAACGGCGCCGGCAGAGGCGTGCGTATGGAGCGAGAGTCCGACGCACGACCCCGAAAGCGCCGCAAAGGCGAGGCTGCCCGTGCGCAGCGCGGAGAGCGCGGCCGCCGCCGCGACGAGAACGAGCACAAGGAGGAGCGCAGCCGTCGAGGTCCAGCGGGAGAGGAGCAGCGGCCACCCGAGGAGCGCGCCGCACCAGACCGCCAGGACGGCCGTCCGCGGGCCGAAGGCCTCGCGCGCGAGCCACCAGAACGCCGGCACCGCGAGGCAGCCGGGCAGCGCCGAGACCGCAAAGAAGCCCGTCTCGCCGCTCCCGAAGACGGCGAAGATCCCGCGCACGAAGGTGACATAGAGGTTCGAGACGAGCTCACGGTTCGTCGCGAGCTCACCGAAATATGTCGCGCCCCACGGTGAAACCACCGCACCGCCAAAGAGCGGGCGCGCCGCGTAGACGACGTCGACCCAGAGGCCCGGCGGGTTCCACGCCAGGAAGATCCACCGCAGGACGATGCCGAGAGCGAGCGCGGGGACGACGCTTGCGGCTTCGACGATGGGGCGAAGCGGCGCCGGTGGGCCCCGTTCCTCGCGCGCCGCGGCTTCCGTCACGAGCGCGAGCAGGCGCGCCGCGAGAAAACCCGCTGCCGCCGCGAGCGCGACGTCTTTCAACCAGAGGAGGAGGACGTAAAGCCACGTTTCACCCGTCCACCAGAAGAGGACCGCGAACCGATCCCGCCGCGCGAGAAAGAAGAAAGTCTGAAGCGCGGCAAAACCGCCGAAAAGCGCCCGGACCATGTGTGCAATCAGTCTCTCACGCGCAAGGAGGCCAGCCGTCTCCGCGTCGGGCGCGGCCCCCGGGGCCTCCGCCCAGCGTGTCGCTCTAGTATTCCTCCATGACGCTGCGGCGCGCCGGCTCCCCTGGTCTTCTTCTCCTGGCGAGCCTCCTCGCCTGCTCGAGAGTCTTCGTCGTTTCGGGCTGGCCGGAGAACCACGACGGCATCGCCAGCCTTCAGAGGGTCGAAATCTTCCGGCGCGCCTTTGTGGACGGAAATCTCCTCCCTCTCTGGACGCCTCTCGCCGAGAACGGCTACGGCTCGCCGTTTCCGTTCTTCTACCACCGCCTGTTCAACACGCTCGCGGGCGCGATCGCGCTGGCGACGGGCTCCGTCACCGGGGCCGTGAAGGTCGTGATCCCGCTCCTCCTCTTCACGGGCGCGCTCGGAATGCGCCGGGCGCTCCTCGCGATGGGGTTGGGCGAGTTCCACGCGACGGGCGGGGCCCTGCTCCTCGTGTTCTCGAACTATGCCTACACGGATTGGGTCGTGAGGGGAGCGTTCGCGGAGTTCGCGGCCTTCATGCTCGTCCCGTGGCTCACGGTCGCCGCGCTGGAAGTCATGAAGGGCAATCCCCGCGCCGGCTGGGGTCTCGGCGCGGTCCTGTCGCTGATCTTCTTCGCGCATTCGATCATCTTCGTCTTCGCTTTCGCGCTCGTCCTCGTCGCCTTCCTGGGAGCACTGGTTCTCTCGAGAGACCGGCGGGCGGCGCTTCTCAACCTCGGCCGATCGGCCTTCGTCGTCCTCGCCCTCACGGGCCCGTTCGCCTTGGGAATCTGGCTCTTCGGCCAGAACCTCGACCTGGACCGCTTTCGAAAGGGAATGTTCAGCGTCTCCCGGAACTTCGCCCCGCTCGGGGAGTACCTCTACGACCGCATCGGCGGCTGGACGTCGAGCACGGCCGGATATTCCGTGGAGATCGGCCGCGGCTTCAACACGCTCTCGCTCGTGTGCTTCGCCGCGGCGGTCGCCGGCCTCGCCCGCGGTCGCCTGCCGGCGGCCCGGGTCCGGGCGTTCCTCCCGGCCTGGTTTCTCGTTCTCGGGTCGGCCGCCTGCTATCTCGTTCTTCAGACGCCTCTCGCGGCGCCGCTCTACCGCCTCGCTCCGGCGATGCAGTTCATCCAGTTCCCCTGGCGCCTTCTTGCCTTCTCGACGATCGCTTCGATCCTCATCCTCTGTCTTTCGCTCGATCTCCTGGACGCCGGGCGACCGCACCCCGCGGCTCGAACGATCTACCAGGCCGCGTTGGTATTCGCCGTGCTCTTCCAGGTCTGGTACGGCGTCGGGAGACCCGCGCTCGCCCGGACTTTTTCGCCGGCGGAAATCGCAGCCAGCCTCACGACGGAGCGGCTTGCCGCCACGAGACACAGCCGGGAGTTTCGCCCGCGCGGAGTCTCGCTCCCGCCGCCGCGGCCCTTTCTCGAGGCGACGGGCTGCGTCGTGACGAGCGCCTCCCCGGCGGCGGCGCTCTCGGGCATCGTGGACGTTCCGGAGCTCCGCCTCAGCGTGGACGCCGCTCCCGGCGGCACCCTCGTGATCAATCAGTTCGCGAATCCCTTCCTCGCGGTGGACGCGGGAAGCACGGGCCGGGTCGAGACGACGGCATGGGGGGCGATTCTCGTCCGGCCGGCACCCGGCCGAAGCGAGATCGTGCTCCGGCGCCGCGGCCTCCTGCACGCGCTCCGGGAGAGACTCTTCGGAAGCTGACGTCTCGCATGCGCGAGCCGCCCGGCGCGGAGGGGCATCAGGGGAACCCGGCCGCGGGTTCCCCTGGTTCACATCAGCTGCAGCCGCTCGTCGCGCCGCAGTTCAGGCACTTGTAGCAGGCGCCGCCACGCACCATGAGGCTGCCGCACTCGTGGCAGCTCGGAGCGTCGGTGCTGTTCTCGAACGCGAGCCGGCTCGCGTACGACGGCGCCGGCACCGCGAACCCGATGGCGCGTGCTTCCGCCGCGCCCTCTGCCGGCTCCGCTTTGACGTTCGCAACCGTCTGAAGAACCGCGTTGGCTGCGAGGATGGGGCCCGCCGAGGCTTCCGAGACCGCCGTCAGCGTCCCGCTTCTCTTGAACTCGGCGGGCGTCGTCGCGGGGCCCGGCTCCTCGCGAGAGATGACTCCGGCCCTCTCTTTGAGATCCGCCGTCAGGAACTTCGACGCGAGCCAGCGGAACAGGTAGTCGACGAGGCTCTTCGCGATCGGTATCTCGGGATTCTTCGTATAGCCCGCGGGCTCGAAGCGCATGTGGCTGAACTTCTCGACGAGAGCTTCCAGCGGGACGCCGTACTGCAGCGTCAGCGAGATCGCGGTCGCGAACGAGTCCATGAGGCCCGAGATCGTGGAGCCTTCCTTCGCCATCGTCAGGAAGATCTCGCCGGGGGTGCCGTCTTCGTAGAGGCCCACGGTGATGTAGCCCTCGTGGCCGGCAACGGAGAACTTGTGCGTGATCGCGCGCCGCTCGTCCGGAAGCTTGTGTCGGCGAGGGCTCAGCGCGCTCGCGGCGGGCACGGCGGGGGCGGGCGGGAACGCGGCCGTCGGGTTCCCCCGGGAGTCTCTGCCGCCCTTCACGGCATCGTCGTTGCGGCTCGCGGCCGTGTTCAGGGGCTGCGTGCGCTTGCAGCCGTCGCGATAGATCGCGATCGCCTTGAGGCCCAGCTTCCAGCCCTGCACGTAGACGTCCGCGATTTCCTCCACCGTTGCGTCGTTCGGCATGTTCACGGTCTTGCTGATCGCGCCCGAGATGAACGGCTGGACGGCGGACATCATCCTGACGTGGCCCATCGGCGCGATCGACCGCGTGCCGCCGAGCGCCTTGAACGCGCAGTCGAAGACGGGCAGGTGCTCGCTCTTGAGGCCCGGGGCCCCTTCGATCGTGCCCTTCTCGTCGATGTACTGGACGATCGCGTGCATCGCGTCGTCCGCGTAGCCGAGGCGCGAGAGCGCGTTCGGCACGGTCTGGTTGACGATCTTGATCGTGCCGCCGCCGACGAGCTTCTTGTACTTGACGAGCGCGAGGTCGGGCTCCACGCCCGTCGTGTCGCAGTCCATCATGAAGCCGATCGTGCCGGTGGGCGCGAGGACGGTGGCCTGCGCGTTCCGGTAGCCGTGCTGCCGGCCGGACTCGAGCGTCAGGTCCCACACGGCGCGCTGCGCCTCGTACAGGTCCTTCGGGACGCCGTTTTTCTCGACGGTGTACGCGGCGTCCCGGTGCATGGAAATGACGTCGAGAAACGCGTCCTGATTCGGCGCGTAGCCCGCGAAGGGCTCCATCTCGGCCGCGATCTTCGAGGACATGAGAAAGGCCTGCCCGTGCATGAGGCTCGTGACGGCGGCGGCGTAGTGGCGGCCCTCGTCGCTGTCGTACGGGATGCCGTTGAACATGAGGAGAGCGCCGAGGTTCGCGTAGCCGAGGCCGATCGGGCGGAACGCATGCGAGTTCTTCTCGATCGCGGGCGTCGGGTAGGACGCCTCGCCGACGAGCATCTCCTGCGCCGCAAAGACGACGTCGACCGCATGGCGGAATTTCTCGATCTCGAAGCCGCCGTCCTCCCGCGCGAACTTCATCAGGTTCAGGGACGCGAGGTTGCAGGCGGAGTCATCGATGAACATGTACTCCGAGCAGGGGTTCGACGCGTTGATGCGGTGCGTCGACTTGCACGGGTTCCACGTGTTGATGAGCGTGTCGTACTGCATGCCGGGGTCGCCGCAGACCCAGGCCGACTCGGCCATCTTCATGAGAAGGGCCTTCGCGTCGTACGTGCCCATCGGCTCGCCGGACGTCACGGCCTTCGTCGTGTGCGTGCCGCCCGACTCGGCGGCGCGCATGAACGCGTCCGTGACGCGCACCGAGTGGTTCGCGTTCTGGAAGGCGATGTTGCTGTAGACCTCGCCGTTGAACGAGCCGTCCCAGCCGGAGTCGATGAGGTCCCAGGCTTTCTTCTCTTCGCGTTCCTTGCAGAGGATGAACTCTTCGATGTCCGGGTGGTCGACGTTCAGGATGACCATCTTCGCGGCGCGCCGCGTCTTGCCGCCCGACTTGATGGCGCCGGCGAAGCTGTCGAAGCCCTTCATGAAGGACACGGGGCCGGACGCGATGCCGCCCGAGGAAAGGGACTCGGTCGACGAGCGGAGCGAGGACAGATTCGAGCCCGTGCCCGAGCCGAATTTGAAGAGCATGCCCTCGGTCTTGGCGAGGTCGAGGATCGAGGACATCGAGTCGCCGACCGAATTGATGAAGCACGCGGAGGCCTGGGGCTTCGGCTCGACGCCCACGTTGAACCAGACGGGCGAGTTGAAGCTCGCGGCCTGGTTCACGAGGATGTGACAGAGCTCGTCCGAAAACGTGTCGCGGTCGGCCGCCGTGCGGAAGGTGCCGTTCTTCTGCCCGAAGCCCGTGATGGTGTCCACCACGCGCCCGATGAGCTGCTTGATCGAGCGTTCGCGCTGCGCCGTCCCGGGCTTCCCGGCGAAATACTTCTGGGCGACGATGTTCGTCGCCGTCATCGACCAGGTTTTCGGGACCTCGACGTCCTTCTGCTCGAAGAACACCTCGCCCTTCTCGTTCGTGATCGCCGCGGTGCGCAGCTCCCACTCGAGGGCGTCGAAGGGGTGGGTGACCCCGTCCGTGAAGAGCCTCCGGAACGTGAGGCCCCTGAGCCCGCTTCGGGTTCTCTCCCGCGTTCCCTCTCCGGCCGTCGCCTTCTCAGTCCGCGCTTCGGGCGCCTTTCCGCGGGTCTCGCGCTCGTTCGAGGTGCTCATGTCTGAGAAGGCCTCCCTTTTTTCGTCTTCCTTTTCATTTTTCTCCCCGCGCCCGAAGACGAAACCACCCCTCAGCCAGCTGCCTGGTCCGTTTTTTCGCGCTCAATTCGCGCTCTTCCGCGTCCTCGCGTCCGGCTTATGGGGCTGTCTCACAAGGTAATTCCCGCCCGTTCCTTTTTCAAGGGAAATAACGCTACCGCTAGTGTTTTTCTTTTCTCCCCCCACTAGGTAATGGGGGTGGGCGTTCCCCGGGAACGCCCACCGAAGACCCGATCCGTTTGACTTCCATGGGCTTGTCGCCCCAAGATTCGTTCTCAAGAGCGGCCCCGGGGCCGCGGGAGGAAGTCCTCAATGTCCAGCGTCACCGAGACCGCCGCCACCCAGGCGATGTCGCCTTCCGTTTTCGTCCTCAACGTTACCGACCGCGCGGTCGACAAGGTCAAGGACTTCGCCTCGAAAATGCCGGACGCCGCGGGCAAGGCGCTCCGCGTCTTCATCCAGGGCGGCGGTTGCTCCGGCTTCCAGTACGGCTTCACGTTCGACGAGAAGCGACCCACCGACCACGTCCTGGCGGTGAAAGAGATCGAGGTCATCGTCGACCCGCAGAGCGCGCTGAAGCTGCACGGCGCGACCGTGGACTTCATCGAGGACATGCGCGGCGCGGGCTTCTCGGTCGAGAATCCAAACGCGACCGGCGGTAGCTGCGGCTGCGGAAAGAGCTTTAGCTGACCGCTCAGCGCTCCATCCTCTCGATCGTCTTCCTGACGGTCTTCATCGACCTCCTCGGGTTCGGGATCGTGATCCCGCTGTTGCCCCTCTACGCCGAGAAGTACCACCCGTCGCCGCTCGCGTTCGGCCTTCTGATGTCGAGCTATTCGGCGATGCAGTTTCTCTTCGCGCCGATCCTCGGACGCCTCTCGGACCGGTTCGGACGCCGCCCCGTGATCCTCGTCTCGCTGGCGGGGACGGTGCTCGGATATCTCCTTTTCGCGTTCGCGCACTCGCTCGCGCTGCTCTTCGCGTCGCGCCTCCTCGACGGCGCCACGGGCGGGAACATCGGTACGGCGCAAGCGATCATCGCCGACACGACGAGCCGCGAGGATCGCGCGCGCGGCATGGGTCTCGTCGGGATGGCGTTCGGCCTCGGGTTCATCTTCGGCCCGGCGATCGGCGGGTTCACGGTCGGTCTTTCCCAGGCGGCGCCGGGCCTCGCGGCCGCGTCGCTCTCGTTCATCGCGCTCGTCTGGGCCTTCGTCAAGCTGCCCGAGACGCGCCCCGCAGGCGGTCCCCGCGAACGGTTCTCGGTCTTCTCGTTCGCGACGCTCGCGAAGGCGTTCCGCCGGCCCGAGATCGGCGCTCTCATGCTGCTCTCCCTCGTCACGACGACCGCCTTCTCCATGTTCGAGTCCACGTTCGCGCAGTTCGTCTCACTGCGGCTCTCCGCCGGGCCCGCCACAGTCGCCTGGTTCTTCGTCTTCATCGGCGTGTGCTCGGCCGTCGTGCAAGGCGTCCTCGTGCGCCGCCTCGTGAAGCGCTTCGGCGAGGGGAGGCTCGTCGTCGCGGGTGGCGTGCTCCTCATCGCGGGGTTCGCCGGCCTCCGGCTTTCGGATTCCGTCCCGATCCTCCTCCTCATGATCGCGACGATCGCCCTCGGGATCGGGATCACGACGCCAACGCTCTCGGCGCTCGTGAGCAAGAGGTCCGCTGCGGCCGAGCAGGGGGAGATCCTGGGCGCGTACCAGTCGATGGGCTCCCTCGGCCGCGTCGTCGGGCCCTTCGGAAGCGAGAACCTGTACTTCCGGCTCGGGCCCGACTGGCCGCACGTGGCCGCTGCCGTGCTCGAGGCCGGTGCGCTGGTGCTTTCCACGACCTCTCTGCTGAGAGAGAATGGCCGCGCCGCGGACTCCGCCGAGTCCGGAGCAGAAAGCCGGATGAAACCCTCATGACGCCGCAGACTCCGACCGCTCACACCCTCTCGCGCGACTGCGCCTCCATCCGCATCCCGAGCGGCGAGCCCGTCAATCTGCCCGCGGGCACATCCGTCTACCTCACGCAGTCGCTGGGCGGCACGTTCACGGTGCAGGCTCCTTCCCTGGGGGGCCTCTTCCGCATCGCGGGTGGCGACGCGGACGCGATCGGGCTCGACGTGCCGGCGGGAGGGGGACCGGCCTCGTCTGCCGTTTCTTCGGGACGTCCCTCCGTGGCCGGTCCTTCCGGCCCCGTGAACGAAACGGCCGTCTGGGACCGCCTGCGCACGGTTTACGACCCCGAGATCCCCGTGAACATCGTGGACCTCGGCCTCGTGTACGACCTTCGTATCCTGCCGGCGTCCGCCGCCGGCGAGCGGGTCGAGGTGAAGATGACGCTCACGGCGCCGGGGTGCGGCATGGGCGGGGCGATCGCCGCCGACGCGCAAGCCAAGATCGCGGCGGTGCCCGGAGTCGCCGAGGCCGAAGTCGCGCTCGTGTGGGATCCGCCCTGGAGCGCGGAGATGATGACGCCCGAGGGAAAGAGAATTCTCGGGATCGCCTGACCCCACAGACCTCTCCCTACTGCAGCCTGATTCTTCCCGAGAAGCCTTCCTGGTAGCCGTGGAAGAACGACAGGGATTCCTCGGGCCACTTCCAGCAGTAGTAACCGGCGCCCGAGTCGAAGTCCACGAGCCACGGCCCCTTCACCTCGATGCCGAGCCCTTCGATCTCGCTCGCCCAGGACGACAACGTCAGGGCCACGGCTTTCTCGGCCCTTTCCTCGGCGGCTTCCGGCCCGTCGTCTCCGGGCACGGTGAGATTCGCGAGCGCCTCGACCGCGCGACGCGTCCGTTCCCGGACTACCGGAAGAAGGGCGCGCGCTTCCTCGAAGGTGAACGTTCTTTTCGGAGGCTCCGGCACGCGAGGAGGATAGCGCGGCCTGGTCCTATGATCCCCTCGTGAGACCGCTCGCGACCGGCGCAAAAGACGTCGAGGCAGGAGCCGTCCGCCTCCGCCGTGAGATTCACGCTCGGCCGGAAACCGCGTTCGAAGAGATCGAGACGGCTCGCGCCGTCGCCGATCGCATGCGCGCGCGCGGACTCACCGTGCGGACGGGATTCGGGAAGACGGGCGTGGTGGCCCTCCTCGACACGGGGCGTCCCGGGAAGACCGTTCTCCTTCGCGCCGACATGGACGCGCTCCCGATCGTCGAAAAGACGGGCCTTCCCTTCGCCGCCACGAACGGCCGGATGCACGCCTGCGGCCACGACGGCCACGTCGCCGCTCTCGACGCGGCCGCGGACATCCTCCTCCTCGAGCCCCCGGCGACGGGACGCGTCGTCTTCGCGTTTCAGCCGGGCGAAGAAGGTGCGGGCGGCGCGAAGGCCATGATCGCGGACGGAGTGCTGGACGACCCCCGGCCCGACGCGGTCTTCGGCGTGCATTTGTGGGCGGCCTTGCCGCTCTCTGAGGTCGGCGTCGCGCGCGGCTCGATGATGGCGGCCGTCGACGAATTCCGGATCGACGTGACGAGCCCCGGCGGGCACGCCGCCTCGCCTCACGAGACGCGCGACACGATCGTCGCCGCCGCCCATGTCGTGACGGCGCTCCAGACGATCGTCTCGCGGCGGCTGTCGCCTCTCCTGCCGGCCGTCGTCTCCGTCACCTCCGTCCACGGCGGCTCGGCCTTCAACATCCTTCCCGACTGCGTCACGCTCGGCGGCACGTGCCGCTCGTTCGACACAGAGGTCGAAGACCGCCTGCCGGCTCTCGTCGCGGCGGTCGCGGAGCGCGCCGCCCAGTCCCTCGGGTGCGTCGCGAAGACGGTCTACACCCGGGTCAATCCGGCGGTCGTGAACGATCCGGCCGAGGCCGCGCGCGCCATCAGAGTCGCCGCGTCGCTCACCCCAAGCGTCACGGAGGCGTGCCGGACGATGGGCGGGGAGGACTTCTCGGAGTTCCTCGCGCGGGTCCCCGGCGCGTTCGCCTTCGTGGGCGCGGCGCGAGGCCCGGTGCCGGCCGGACCCCATCACGCGCCCGACTTCGACTTCGACGAGCGCGCCTTGCCGCTCGCCGCGCGCCTTCTCGCCGGCTTCGCGCGCGACGTTCTCGCGGGCTGAGACGCCGAGGCGCAGAAATTGGCTGCCGCTCTCGTCCTCTACGGCGCCGCCGTGCTCCTCGTCGGCCTCTTCGCGACGCGTAAAGCCTCGCGCTCGGCCGACGCGTTTCTGGTCGGCGATCGTGGCTTCGGCGCGTTCGCCGTGTGGGCCGCGCTTTCCTCCACCGTGATTGGCGGGTCCACGACCCTCGTCCTCGCCGCCCTCGTGGCCGCGAAAGGGCTTCCCGCCCTGTGGCTCGATCTCGCGGGGGCCCTCGGCCTTCTCGCGCTCGGCCTCTTCCTCGCGGCGCGCGTGCGGGCGACGGGCGCGACGACGATCGCGGAAGTGATCGGAAGAACGTACGGGCCCGACGTACGGAAGATCGCGGCCCTTCTCGTCGTCCTCGCCGAGATCGTCTGGTTCGCGCTCCTGACCGAAGCCACCGAGGTCGTCATCGCCTCGATCACGCCGTGGGAGCCGACGCGCGTCCTCGTCCTGACGGCGGCTCTTTTCGTCGCCTACACGGCGCTCGGCGGGCAGCGCGCGGTCGTGGGGACCGATCTCCTGCAGTTCGGCCTCATGGTGGCGGGTCTCCTCGCCGTCGCGCTGCCGCTCGCCGCGCGGTCCCTCGCCGCCATCCCCGCGCCCGCGGCGCTTCTCTCCTTTCCCACAGGCCCGCGTTTCACCTGGGCCGACGTTCTTGCGCTCCTCGTCCTCGTGGGTCTGCCGCATGCCGTCGGAAGCGACGTGTGGTCCAAGCTCCTCTCCGCTCGCGACGCCAACGCCGCGCGCCGCGCGGCCTTCGGCGCCTCTTTGTCCAAGCTCGCCTTCGGCCTCGCGACCGTCACGATCGCCCTCGCGGGAGTGGCGCGGGGGGTCGGCGGGTCTCCGGCCGAGCTCTTTCCCCGCACCGTGCTTCTCCTCGCGGGGCCGTCCCTCGCCCCGCTTCTCCTCGTGACGCTCGTTGCGACCATGCAGTCCTCGGCGGACTCCGTCCTCCTGTCGGCCGCCGCCGCCACGTCGAACGATCTCCTCGGATCGAGGGCCGGAGTGGGCGCGTCGCGCCTCGCTGTCGTGGTCTACGGCGGGCTCGGTCTCGCCTTGGCCCTCGCGATGCGCGACGTCGTCGAAACGTTTCGACTCGGATACACGCTCTTTGCGTCCTCTCTCATCCTGCCCACCCTCGTCGGGTTCGTTCCGAACGTGCGCGTCGACCGGCGTTTCGCCGGTGCCGCGATGCTTCTCGGCGGCGGCGCGGCACTGCTCGAGCGTTTCCTGCATCCGCTCGGCATCGACCCCGTCCTCGCGGGCACGGGCGTGAACGCGCTCGTCCTCGCGCTTGGTCTGCGCGGAGGACGCGGAGGACAAGAGAAGCAGAGCGCGGAGGGGGACTAAATTTACGCCAGGCCCGACACCCTCAGCGCCGCCGCGACGACGCCCGAACGCGAGGCCGATGCCGATGCGGGCGCGGGCGAGCCGGTCTCGAAATCGCTTCCGTCCTGAGAGGCCACGAGCGCGCTGTCGAGAAACGCGAGGATGACGCGCGCCGCATCGCCCGGGGGATACGGAGGCTTCGCGCCCGTCTCCGCGAGCGTGCTCGTGAGGAGCGCCACACGGGGATCCCGCGGCGCCTCGGCCGGCGCGGCGGGGCCCGCGAGCCGGTGCAGAAGACTCAGCCGTGGCAGCGACGGATGCGCGACACCGAAGTCCCAGAGGGCCTCGACGACCGTGGCCAACCTTTCCGCCGGGGTTCCGCCGCCGCTGGGAACGGTGAAATCGGAGCCCGCAGCCGCGTCGAGGACCGCACGGTAGAGCTTCTCCTTGTTTCCAAAGTGATAGTGCAGAGTGGCAACGTTCACCCCCGCACGGGCAGCCACCTGGCGCGTCGTAGCGCCCACAAACCCTGCCGTTGCAAAACTTTCCTCGGCAGCGCGCAGGATGCCGCGCCGGGTTTCCGCCGGGTTGCCGTCTCGGGGGCGTCCAACACTTCGCTTGAGCATCACGGTCCTCTTCCGTTGCCGATTCTGCGATGGATTCTCTTTCAATGCGAGGGGGGACCCGCGAATCGGCTCCTTTTGGAACCCTGCTAGCCTCGGACGAGGGTGGCCGCGAAAAGACCTCTTGCCGTTACGGTCCGGACGGTCCGCCCCGGCGAGGCCGTTCCGCTGCCGCGTGATGCCGACCTCGCGCACGCCCGCACGACCGACCCGGACGGCGCCTTCGTCGCCCGGGACACCGAAGGGCGCGTGCTCGGCCTCGCCTGCGCCGCCGTCCGTGAGGACGCGCTCCTCCTCCTCGCTCTCGACGTCGGCGCGGCACACCGGGGCCGGGGTGTCGGCCGCGCGCTCCTCGCGGCGGTGCGCGCGTACGGTTCGGCCCGGGGCGCCCGCGCGCTCGAAGTGCTTGCGCCCGACGAGTCGTCCGCCCTCGCGTTTTTTCTCCATGCCGGTCTTTCCCTCCGCACGCTCGTTCTCGGAATGGAGGTCCAGGCGGCGCCGGCGGCGCCGGAGCGGCGCGCCGCCCTCGCCGCCGTGGGGCCCGGCGCTCCGCTCTCGGGCTGGATCGCCGCCCTCGACCGCGAGACCCGCGGCTTCGCGCGCCCGCGCGATTGGGGCCGTCGGGCCGCGGACGGCCACGTCGTCTCCCTCAAGCGCGGGGGGCGGCCCGTCGCGCTCGGCGCATGGGTCGAGGGGCCGAAAGACCCAACGAAAGAGGCGATGAAAGCGATCGCACTCGGCCCGATCGCCGCGAGGACCCCCGAGGCCGCGGCGGACCTCCTTCCGCTCCTCGCGGCACAGTTCCCCGGGATGCGTCTCTCCCTCGCGCTTCCCGTCGAGGCGCGCGGGCTGCTCCTGGCCGCCGGCACCCTCGGCTTCCGCGCGGTCTCGACCCGGGTGCTCCTGACCGACCGCCGACGAGGCGACCTGCGCCGCTATGCGGGCGGGGGTGGCCGGTTCTTCTGAAAAGGCCTGGCTCTCATAAAGGCCCGCAGTATTGAAAGCCAGCGCCCCGCCGGGTCACTTCTTCGGGGGACGGGCTAAACTTCCGGCCGCATTCTTGCGTCTGACGGGTGTCTGGCGCACCGAAGCCATCAAAAGAGGAACACCACGATGTACGTCAACATGTCGATCCGTCGCCTTTTCGTTCCCGCGGCCCTCGCCGCCCTGTCGGCCCTCCCGGCCCCGCTGGTCGCGGACACACCGGCGACGACCCAATGGGTCGTCACGTCCGCCAAGGCTTCCGGAGGAGGGAACGACTACGTGACGTCCCTTCGGATCGTCAACCCGAACGCCACGGCGGCGCCGGTCGACATGTACTTTCTCCCCGCCTCCGGGCTCGACGGATCGAACAACGCGCTCGGGGACAACAGCGGCGCCGCAAAGGTGTCCGTGACCGTTCCCGCGAACCAGACGCTCGCGCTGGACGACGTCCTCGCCACGAAGTTCGCCACGGCGGGGGCCGGCGGGATCCGCATCGAGGCTCCCGGGACCGACGCGGGTGGGCGCCCGCTGGCCGTTTGGGTGCTCTCGCAGACGCTCGTCGTGAACGCGAAGAGCGCAACGGGCGTATCCGGTACGAACGGCTTCGCGATCCCGTCCCAGAGCCAGGACCAGCTCGTCGCCCTCGGCGAGACGGCGTACGTGCCGTACGTCTCGGCGTCCCCGACGAGCACGAGCGGCTACCGCACGAACCTCTTTCTTCTCTCCGCGAACGGCGCGGGCAATACGACCGTCGACGTCACCCTCCGCAAGTCGGACGGCACGTCGGCGGGCACGAAGACCCTCACGCTCGGCAAGTTCTCGCAGACCCAGATCAACGGCATCGCGAACTTCTTCGGCTTCACTCCGGCCGCGAGCGACACGAACATGACCGCGATCGTGAAGGTCACGAGCGGCGGGCCGGTGGCGACCGGCGCTTCCGTCATCGACAACGCGATCGGCTCCATCAGCTACTCGCCGCCCGTCAAGATCCCCGTCGCCAACAACGGCGCGTACGGGCTCATCCTCAGCGACGCCTACGGCTTCTCGGGGCGCGCCGAGGTCTCCGGGGGCTCCTTCGACTACGTTTCGGCCGGAATCGTCCTTCCCTCCTGCGCCGGCTCCGCGACGCTCTTCTTTCTCCAGGGGATCGGACAACCGGGCGTCGACCAGAACGCGACGTTCACGAAGAACGCGGACGGCTCGACGTCGTTCACGGGGACGATGAAGGACGGCGCGAATGCGACCGCGGCCACGTTCTCGGGAACGATCCTGACGAAGTACGACGGCACGATCTACGGCACCCTCACTTATACCCGCGGCTCCGCTCCGGCGGGCAATCCGTGCCCCGGCGTGACCGTGACCTATCCCTTCTCCGGCTCCAAGGGCGCCTCCTTCTGATGAATCTGCCGCGCCACCTCGCCGCCGCGGCCCTCGTGCTTCTCGCCGCGTTTCCCGCGCAAGCGGCGGACCTCTACGGCAAGCCGCTGCGCGGCCTGTCGCCCGTGGCGGTCCGGGACGTCGTGAAAGATCCGGCGCTCAACGCCGGGAAGGCGATCCGCGTGGAGGGTTTGAACGCGGGTGCGGCAGGCAGTCCCGCCATCAAGGACGGCGACGCGGTTCTGCCGATCGTCCCCGACGGCTCCTTCAAGTTCCCCGCGAACCTCGCGGGCGGACTTCTCGCGGCCGAGGGACGCGCCCGCGCCGATGGCTCGGGCACCGTCTTCGTGGCCACGGGTCTCGAAGTACGGCGCGAGGCTTCTCGATGAGGAAAACGGCGCGATGAGGAGAACCGGCTTTCGCGCGCCGGCGGCGGTCCTGGCCGTCTCCCTGGTCTTCGCGGGCGCCTGCCGGTCCCCCGAAGAGACGCGCTCCCTGAACTTCGATCCCGAGACCACGCTCGGGGCGCTCGGCGCGGGCTGGGACGGCTTCGAGAAGACCGAGCTCGGCGACACGTTCGTCTGGTCGCACGGCCGCGAGGCGCACGTCACGGTCGTGAGCCGCGCCGACGGCGACCGGCTCGTGCGGTTCCGCTGCTGGCCGTTCTCTTTTCCCGGCGGGCCGCCGCAGACGATCACCCTATTCGTGAACGACAAGAAGACCGACACGCTGACGCTCGGCGGCGAGCCGCGCGTCTACGCGGTCGCGGTCCCCCGCGCGCTCTGGAAGCGGGGGGCGAACGATCTCAAGGTCGCCTTCGCGTACGCTGAATCGCCGAAGGACCGCGTGAGCGGGTCCGCGGACGAGCGTACGCTGTCGGCGGCCTTCGACTGGCTCGAGATCCTGCGCCCCCAGCCACCCACCAGGAAGTAGCGCCGCCCCGGCGGCCCTTTTCTTGCGTATCCTCATCCCCATGTTTACCCGGTTCACGGCGGTCGCTCTCGCTCTCTCCGCTACTCTCGCGCCCGGCCTCGCCCACGCCGAGTCCGACCCGTGGGCGGCCCGGGTGCGCGCGCGGTCGGACGTGCAGCTCGCGACGTTTCAGGGAGTGGACTGCGTTTCGATCCATGCTCCCCGCGCGGTCGTGTGGCGGCTCCTCGTGGGACCCGAATATGCTTCGAGGTGGCTCTTCGCCGGCGTTCCGGACGTCCTTCCGCGCCCGGCGCACTACAAGAAGGGGCCGACGGCGGAGAAGGGCGATGTTCTCCTCCTCGAGGCGACGACGAAGGACGGTCCCCGACACCTCGACCTCGCGGTCCTCGCCGCGGCGCCGGGGGAGCTCCTCTCCTTCATCGTTCGCTCGGACGATGCGAACCTTCTGGACCGTGGCGTCGAGCGCCTGTCGCTTACTTTTGTGCTCGAGGACTCGAGGGACGGCAGGACGGACCTCTACCTCGCGATGCACTACGACTCGGATTCCCCGTTCTCGGCCATCCTCTCGCCGGCCTCCGCGCCGCGCCAGCGGGAGAGGCGTCAGGCCGCACTCGCGATGTTCAGCCAGCTCGCGGAGGAAGCCGCCCGGCAAAAAGACCCACCCCTGCACGACGTGCCGCTCTCCGCGCCATCCCCGCCCGTCTACAAGACCCTTCCCGTCCGGAAACGAAAGGCGGGGGCGCCGATGCGCCCCCGCCCGTGATCCATCGGTTTGGCCGGGGCTCGATTAGAGGATGACGCCCTTCAGAGGCACCTTCACGTCGCCCTTGGCCTTGTCGGACGTCTTGATGAGGAGCTCTCCCTCGAAGACGCCCTTCTTGATCTTCTGATCGACCGAGAGGACGACCTGCACGCGCGACTTGTCCACGGGGACGATCTCGGCCGAGATGCCCGGCACGTTCGTCTCCGCCTTCGTGACCGCGAAGCTCGCGGACTGCGCGTTGTTGTTCACGATCATGACGTTGCGCTTCACGGCGTCGCCCTTGGGGTCGAAGTTCCCGAAGTTGATCGAGATCGGCGTGACGGAGACGGCGGGCTTCACGAAGCCGGAGAGAGGAATCTCGATCTCGGGCTGCCGCTTGACGCCCGTCGCCACCTTCACGGTTCCGCCGAGAATTCCTTCCGGCGCGTCGGCCGCGGCCGTCAGCGTGATCTTCCACTGGTTCGGGTTCTTGTCCTTGATGAGCTCCTTCTCGGGGACCGGGGAGAGCGCCGCCTTCAGGAACGCGTTCGGGGTCTCGACCTTCGTGGGCTTGAACTCCGGCTCGTCGGAAACGAGGATGACGTCCGACGACGCCACCTCGCCGGACAGGGCCGTGATGCGGAAGAAGCCGTAGGGAAGCGCCTCGACGAACGGCTTGACGGTGGCCGACAGGAAGAGCGTCGCCTGCGGCGTCGACGGGTCGTCCGTCATGAGGAGCGCCGTCTTCGAGATCGGGCCCGAGAAGTTCTTCGTGTCGACCGTGAGCGTCACCTTGCCCTCGGCGCCGGGCTTGATGACCTTGTCGAACTCCGGCACGGTGCAACCGCAGGAGGGCTTCACGTCCGTGACGTGAAGATCGGTCTTGCCCGTGTTCTTCAGGACGAACACGTGCTTGATGGGCTCGCCCTTGGGAACCGTTCCGACGTCTTTTCTGTCTTCGACGATGACGAGCTTGGGCCCGGCGGCGGCGGCGGCGTCCGCCTTGGCAGGAGCTTGAGCCAGAAGGCCGGGGGCGCCCAGCGCGGCCAGCGTGACGGCCGCGCCGAGGGCGAGGACCGTACGGGAAGGGAATTTCGGGATCAACATCGGGAGAAGCCTCCTTGGAGAATGGGCGGGAAGCCGCCCCTGTGAACGACCGAGTATACGTGCGAGTCGCCGGGCCGGGCGCCCCGGTGCGCCTGTAAGGCACGTCGAAATGGCCTCTTCAGCGTCCCGAAACCCCTGGTAGTCACCGCCTAGCAAAGCCCGGGCCGCACGACCATTCTCAAACTGCCTCCCATTCCGATGGATCCAGGGTGCCCTCGAAGACGACGCGCGCGTCGCCACGGAGCGTGACGTCACGCGCGCCTGCGCCGTCGCGCGTGAATCCGACCTCGAGCGTTTCGCCGGAGCGCGTCGCGACCGAGACCGGCGGCAGGAAACCCCGGAGCACGCTCGCGACGACCGCGGACGCGACGGCACCCGACCCGCAGGCGAGCGTCTCGGCCTCGACACCGCGCTCCCACGTCCGAACGGCGATGCGCGACGGCGAGAGCACCTCCACGAAGTTCGCGTTCGCGCCCTCCGGCATCGCGGGATGGTGCCTCAGGAGAGGGCCCCGCACCGAGAGGTCCAGCGTGTCGAGAGCGATCCCTTCTTTCAGGAAAGCCACGAGGTGGGGCACCCCGACGAGGAGTGCGAAGGCCACGGGTTCCAGCGTCGTGCCGGCCGCGTCGAAGGACGGCAAGGGGCATCCGGCGGCGACCGACTCCGGCAGCGCGAGCTTCACGCCCCCAGACGGCGACACCTCCGCGCCCACCGCGCCCCATCCCGTGAGGACGACGCACGCGGGCCGTGCGAGGCCGCGAAGCACCGCGAACCGAGCGGCGCAGCGCGTGCCGTTCCCGCAGAACCGTCCCATCGAGCCATCCGCGTTCCGGTAGTCGGCGACGACCCGGGAAGACGGGTCTCCCGGTCTTTCCGCCGTGACGAAGAGGACGCCGTCCGCGCCGACGCCCGTGCCCCGGCGGCACAGCCTGCGGATCGCGGCGATCTCCTTCTCGCCATCCGGGGCCCGTTCGCCGAAGACGAGGAAGTCGTTGCCGGCCCCGGTCATCTTCGTGAACGCGAGCGGCAGCGCGCCGAGAGGCGACGCAGTCGCCGCAGTCACTTCGCGGCGCCCATCGGGCTCTCGTTGCCCGACTTGTCGACGACCGCCACGCCGTACGCTTCCGCGCCCGCAGCAGCCGCGTCGAAGTAGACGGGATCCCTGAGGCCGTCCGCGATCCTCTTCCAAGCGTCTTTCTCGCGGCGATAGACGCGGTAGAAGGCGAGGTCGGGAGCGAGGCTCGGGTTCCACACGAGGCGGGCGCCGGCTGCTTCGGAAAGGACGAGGATGCCGTCCGGCGCGGGAGGCGGAAACACGTCCCGCGTGGACACCGGCACTTCATCGGCCGCGGGGCCGAGAATGAGCGGGACCTCCGCGACGGGAGCGGCGCGAACGGTGTAGACGTAAAGAAAATCGGGCGCCACCGTCGCGTCAACGTATGTCGCCGCGCCTATGACCACTCCGAGAGGTCGATCCTCGTACTCCTCCTCTCGGGCCTCTCGTCGATAGACCGCGTAGCCCGCGATTTTCGCCGGGCGCTCGCCGTCGAGCATGGCGACGGGAGCGCGCCAGTCGAGACATACGCGCCCCTCCTCCACGGCCGCGACGAGGGCGAACGGCCGGTCGGGAGGCACCCGTGGGAAAAGCGCGACGAGCGGCGACAGCTCGGACACCTTCTTTCGGTCGCGCCGGGCCGTCACGCCGTACCTCAGGAACACGCGCCCGAGGCGCCCCTCGCGAAAGAGCGGGACGAGCGGATCCCTCACGACGACGTCCGCTCCGACCGTGGCGGCATCGACCTCGGTCCGCGAGAGCGTCTGGATCGTCTCGGCGCGCGCCCGAAAGGCTTTCTCCTCGCGCTCCCTTCCAGCGGCGTCGGTGGGCGCCGCCGGCGGCGGCTGGCCCGCGCGTGCGCCGAGGAGCTCACGATAAACCGTCACGCCCGTCAGATTCGTCAACGTCTGACCCGCGGTTGTCTTCGACGGGTAGGGAAAACGCAGGACGACGTCGGAGCCTTCCTGCGAAATCCGCACGGGCTCGACGCGCGCCGGCAGCGCCTGGAGCGGCGGCTCGGGCGCGAGCTTGCGCCCGCAGCCCAGAAGGATCGGAAGAGAGAGTAAGGCGATGAGAAAGAAAGGAGAAAGATTTTCTATGAATGGGCATCGGGGGTCGGGCTCGGCCTGCGCGCGCCGTGTCGCGCCGTAGCGCCGCGCAGCCGCAGGGAGCGCTGCTCCGGCCCTCTCCCCCTTTCTAAGAAATCTCCCTTCCGAATCCGAATCCGAAAACAAAATCTTCTCTCCCTCTTCGACCTACAACACGAAACGTGAGAGGTCGCGGTCCTTGACGAGACCCTGCAGCGCGCGGTCGACGTAAGCCTTGTCGACGACGATCCGCGCGCCCGAGGCGTCGGGCCCCGCGAAGGAGATCTCCTCGAGCACCGTTTCCAGAATGGTGTGAAGCCGCCGCGCTCCGATGTTCTCGAGGTTGCGGTTCACCTCGGCCGCGGCCCGGGCGATCTCCTCGAGGCCGTCCGGGGCGAAGACGAGCTCGATCCCGTCGGCGGCGAGAAGCGCGGCGGACTGCTTCGGGAGCGCATGTTCGGGCTCCGTGATGATGCGGAGGAAATCTCCGTCCGTCAGGGCGTCGAGGGACACGCGGATCGGAAAACGGCCCTGCAGCTCCGGAATGAGGTCCGAGGGTTTTGCCATGTGAAAGGCGCCCGCCGCGATGAAGAGGACGTGGTCCGTCTTCACCATGCCGTGCTTCGTCTTCACGGTCGTCCCTTCCACGAGCGGCAGGAGGTCGCGCTGCACGCCCTCGCGCGAGACGTCCGCCCCGCCGCGCGCCCCTTCCTTGCCAGCGATCTTGTCAATCTCGTCGAGGAAGACGATTCCGGTCTCCTCCGCGCGCCGGACGGCCTCTTCGGGCACGGTGGCCTCGTCCGAGAGCGCGTCCGCCTCGCGCGTCACGAGCGCCGGCCGCGCGTCGGACACGGGAAGCTTTACCTTCCTCTTCTTCGGCGCCCCGAAGATGTTCGGGAGCATGCCCGGCAGGTCGAATCCCATCTCCTCCACGCCTTGCGGCGTCATCACGGAAATCTGCGGCGTCCTCTCGTCCGTGACTTCGAGCTCGACTTCGCGCCCCTCGTGCTTGCCCTCCCTGAGGTCCCGACGGATACGGTCGCGGCCCTCGGCGACAACAGCCTTCCCGGAGGCGTCCGTCGCGAGGGCAATCGTCAAGAGGTCCACGAGGCGCTCCTCGGCTGCGGCCGCGGCGCGGTCGGCCACGCGCGCGCGGCGCTCGTCCTTCACGAGGCGGATGGCCGCCTCGACGAGGTCGCGCGCGATGGAGTCGACGTCACGCCCGACGTACCCCACTTCCGTGAACTTGGACGCCTCGACCTTCACGAAGGGCGCGTCCACGAGGCGCGCGAGCCGCCGTGCGATCTCCGTCTTGCCGACGCCCGTGGGGCCGATCATGAGGATGTTCTTCGGCATCGTGTCGCGTTGGAGCTCGGGGGTGAGGCGCTGGCGCCGCCACCGGTCGCGGAGCGCGATCGCGACTGCGCGCTTCGCCTTCGTCTGGCCGACCACGTGACGGTCGAGCTCGGCCACGATCTTCCGCGGCGAGAGGTCCTTGAGGAGATGGGGCGTCACGGCAGCGTCTCGACCCGGATCGTGTCGTTCGTGTAAATGTCGATCGCCGAGGCGATGAGAAGAGACTCCTTGACGATGGCCGCGGCGTCCAGGGTCGAATGCCGGAGGAGCGCATGGGCCGCGGCCGACGCGTACGGGCCGCCGGAGCCGACGGCGAGAACCCCTTCGTCGGGCGCGATGACGTCGCCGGTTCCCGAGAGGAGAAGCGAGGTCTTGTCGTCCGCGACGACGAGGAGGGCCTCGAGCTGGCGGAGCGTCTTTTCCGTGCGCCAGTCGGTCGCGAGCTCAACGGCCGCGCGCTCGAGCTGGCCGTGAAATTCCTCGAGCTTCCGCTCGAAGCGCGTGAACAGCGTCACGGCGTCCGCCGTGGAGCCGGCGAAACCCGCCAGGACCTTCCCGCCGAGGAGGCGGCGCACCTTCGAGGCGCCGCCCTTCATGATCGTCGTCCCCATCGTCACCTGGCCGTCGCCGCCGAGCGCGACGAGGCCGTCTCTCCTCACGCAGAGGATCGTGGTGTGCGTGAAGCGGGGCCGGCCCATCCCGAGAGAGTCTAGCCCGTCAGTCGCGGCCTTCGCGGTCTTCCCGCCCCTCGGCCCGGGGATGGCTCTTGCGATAAACCTCGATGAGACGCTCGGCGTCGAGGTGCGTGTACCGCTGCGTCGTCGAGAGCGAGGCGTGGCCGAGGAGCTCCTGGATCGAGCGGAGATCGGCCCCGGCGGCGAGGAGGTGCGTCGCGAAGGAGTGCCGGAGCGCGTGCGGCGACGCGTGCCGCGGCACGGCCGCCTCCTGAACGGCCCGGTCGAGGATGCGGCGCACGCTCCTGTCCGTCAGCCGGCCGGCGCGCGCGTTCAGGAAAACCATCTCCGCGTCCCGCGCGTTGGGCGCGAGCGCGCCCCTTGCCTTAAGCCAGGCGCGCACGGCTGTCGCCGCCGGCTGGCCGAACGGCACGACGCGCTCCTTGCGCCCCTTTCCGACCGTGCGCACCTGCCGCGCGGAGAGGTCGACGTCCTCGAGGCGGAGCCCGACGAGCTCCGACACGCGGAGCCCCGTGGCGTAGAGGAGCTCGAGGAGGGCACGATCCCGGAGGCCGAGCGCGCCTTCCCGCCCCTTCGTCTCGACGACGGCCGTCGCCTCGCTCACGGACAGCGTCCGCGGCAGCGTCTTGTTCTGCCGCGGCGTTCCGACCGTCTTCGCCGGGTTCCCGTCCACGCGCCCCTCGCGCTTCAGGAACGCGAAGAACGTGCGGAGGGCCGACAGATGCCGGCCCATCGACGTCTTCGAGACGCCCTCGGCGCGGAGGTACGCGAGGTACGACCGGACCGCGAGCGTGTCGACATCCCCGGCGCGGAGCGCGGCGGGAGGCCGGCTCCAGAACACCTCCGAGAGAAAGGCCGAGAAGCGGGCCAGATCCGCGCCGTACGCGGCGCGCGTGTGGGGCGAGACGCCGCGTTCGTCGGCCAGGTGGCGGTCGAACGCGAGGGCGTCCGCGGCGAAGGAGATTCCTCTTACGATGGCTTTTTCACGAGGTCTTTTTCACGAGACTGCGGACCTCGGCGGCGAGCGCCTTGATCTCGGCCTCGGTGAGCTTCTTGCCGAACGCCGGCATCTCGTCGTGACCCTTCGTGATCGACTTCGCGATCCGCGCGTCGTCGATCGTGTCCTGCCATTTCGCGTTCGTGAGATCGCGCGCCTTCTTCTTCCTGCCCTCCTCCGTCTGCCCCTTGCCGTTGTCGCCGTGACACACCGAACAGTGGGTCTGCCAGTTGTCGGAGCGGACATCCGCCGCCCGGAGAGCGGGGGCGGAGGCGAATACGAGGGCCGTGGAAAAGGCGAGAAGGGCTTTCTTCGTCATGC
>JBDTML010000322.1:0-12815 GCA_039934255.1 Acidobacteriota bacterium
GTGGAAGGGGCGTATCCTCTGGCCTCGCTCGAACGGGACCTCGGAGCCTCGTTCGACGACCCCGACGACGAGACCGTCGCCGGCTTTCTCCTCCGCAGGTTCGGGCGAATCCCGCGAGCCGGAGCCCGGACCCGGGAAGGCGATCTCGAATTTCTCGTCGAACGCGCCTCTCCTCGCGCGATCGAACGCATCCGCATCCTCCGCGTCCCCGCGCACCCCCCCGCGCCGGCCGACGCACGAAAGGCCCCAGAAACGTGACCCAAGCCCCTCGCACCGTGACCCTTCTCCCCGGCGACGGAATCGGCCCCGAGATCACCGCGTCCGTGGCCTCCATCCTCGCGGCAGCCGGCGCCTCGATCGCCTGGGAGCGCCATGACGCCGGCGAAGCGAGCATCAAGGTTGCGGGGATGCCACTCCCTCCCGCGACGCTCGCCTCGATCCTGCGCACCGGCGTCTGCCTGAAGGGTCCCGTCGGGACCCCGATCGGCAAGGGCTTCAAGAGCGTGAACGTGACGCTCCGCCAGACGCTCGACCTCTACGCGAACCTCCGGCCCGTCAAGAACGTGCCCGGCGTCTCCGCGCGCTACGGCGACCTCGACCTCGTCGTCGTGCGCGAGAACACCGAGAGTCTCTACTCGGGCATCGAGCACGTCGTCGTGCCGGGAGTCGTGGAGTCGATCAAGATCATCACTGAAAAGGCGTCCACCCGCATCGCGCGCTTCGCGTTCGAGTTCGCGCGCGCGCACGGACGGAAGAAGGTGACGATCGTCCACAAGGCGAACATCATGAAGCTCTCGGACGGGCTCTTCCTCGACTCCTGCCGCAACGTCGCGGCTGGCTACCCGGATATCGAGGTGAACGACGTCATCGTGGACGCCGCCTGCATGAAGCTCGTCATGAACCCGAAGCAGTTCGACATTCTCCTTCTCGACAATCTCTACGGCGACATCATCAGCGACCTCGCCTCCGGCCTCGTGGGCGGTCTCGGCGTGACGCCCGGAGCGAACCTGGGCGAGACGTGCGCCGTCTTCGAATCGGTGCACGGCTCGGCTCCCGACATCGCCGGCAAGGGAATCGCGAACCCCACCGCGCTCCTCCTCTCGGCCGTGATGATGCTCCGCCACCTCAAGGACGAAGCCACGGCGGCGCGCGTCGAGAAGGCCCTCTTCGCGGCCCTCGAGGAAGGGACGGCCCGGACGCGGGACGTCGGCGGCACAGCCACCACGGACACGTTCACCCGTTCGGTCGTTTCGAGGCTCTGAGGACACATTGCCCCGGATCGTCTTCCTGAACGAGGGCAAGCGCGCGCACGTCGAGGCCGGTCGATCCGTTCTCGACGTCGCGCTGGAGCTCGGCATCGCCATCGGCCACGTGTGCGGCGGCGGCGGCACGTGCTCGACCTGCCGTTTCGTGTGCGTCGTGAATCCGGAGAACCTCTCGCCGATCCAGCCGAACGAGCTCGCGTACGAGCTCGGAGAGAACGTTCGCCTCGGCTGCCAGGCGAAGATCGAGGGCGACGTCGGCGTCCGCGTCGTCGTCATCCCGAGGGCGATCCTTGTCTAGGCCGTCCGTCCGCCGGGCCCTGCGCCGTGCGGGGGCCGAGCCGCCGCCGCGACCGCCCCGCGGAACCAGACCGCGCAATCTGGGGCGGATTCCTCCGCCGAAGATCTTCCTGCCCGGCGAGACGGAGGACGCGGGCCCCGTCGATTTCCCGGCGGTGTTCGGGCGTGTCGCCCCGGTCGAGATGGAAATTGGCGTCGGCAAGGGGCGCTTTCTCCTCGCCTCCGCGGCCGCGCACTCGGGGACGGACTGGTTCGGTCTCGAGATCGAGCCCGAGTACGCCCAGATCGTGCGCCTCAAGGCCGAGCGCGCGGGACTTTCCAACATCCGCGTCGAGCGCCTCGACGGGAAGGCGTTCGTCGAGCGGCGCCTCTCCCCCGCGTGCCTCGCGGGCCTCCACGTCTACTTCCCGGATCCCTGGCCGAAGAAGCGGCACCACAAGCGCCGTCTCGTGAGCCCCGACTGGGCCGAGGCCGCCGCGCGCGCTCTCGCCCCCGGCTGCATCCTGCGCGTCGCGTCGGACCACGAGGAATACTTCTCGGTGATCGACGGCGTTCTCTCGAACGAGGCGCTTTTCGAAAAGCTATCGCCGGAGGAAGCGGGCGACTGGTCCACCGGAACGAGCTACGAACTGAAGTTCCTGAAGACGGCACGGCCGATCCACAAGCTCGTCTTTCGGCGCCGTGACCAAGCGTGATCACACCGGGTCGGGTGACGCTCGAGGGGCACGGGGTCCGGATGGAGCCGCTCGAACCCGGGCACGAGACCGGTCTTGCCGCCGCAGCTGCCGACGGAAGCCTTTGGGAGCTGTGGTTCACGTCCGTGCCCGAGCCGGGCCAGAGCGCAAAGTACATCGCCGATGCGCTCGCGGGGCAGCTGGCCGGCCACATGCTGCCGTGGGCCGTGCGTGAGCTGGGCTCGGGCGCGGTCGCCGGGACGACGCGCTACCACGACATCGTCGCCGCGATCGACCGCGTCGAGATCGGCTACACGTGGTACGCCGCCCGCTGGCAGAAAAGCCACGTGAACACCGCGTGCAAGCTGCTGCTCCTGGGCCACGCGTTCGAAACGCTCGGGTGCGCCGTCGTCGGCCTCAGAACCGACAACTTCAACTTCGCGAGCCAGAGGGCCATCGAGGCGCTCGGCGCGAAGAAGGACGGGGTCCTTCGTCACCACCAGGCTCGCCGCGACGGGACCGCGCGGGACAGCGTGATGTACAGCATCCTGGCGGCGGAGTGGCCGGACGTGAAACACCACCTCGCGGGCCGCCTGGCCCGTCACGCGTCGTGAGCGGACTGTGAGGCTCCCTGTTCCGCGCTCTCGCTCGCGAGGAGGGGCTTCAGGAACCTCCGGAAGTAGTCGAAGCCGGAGATGAGGGCCATGGCCGTCATGACGTAGAGGGCCGCTCGACCCGTCTTGCGCCAGAGCCCGATGTCGTCCAGCTTTCCACCGAGGATCATGAGCGAGATGCCGACGATCTGCGTCACCATCTTCCACTTGCCGAGCTTCGAGGCGGCGATCGTGATGCCGCGGCTCGAGGCGATCGAGCGCAGGCCCGACACGGCGAACTCCCGCCCGATGATGATGCACACGGCCCATGCATCCGCTTCCTGCAGGTCGACGAGCGAGATGAGCGCCGCCGAGACGAGGAGCTTGTCCGCGATGGGGTCCAGAAGCGTTCCCATCGTCGTGACCTTCTTGAAGCGCCGCGCCCAGTAGCCGTCCAACCAGTCGGTCAGGGCGGCGAGGAGGAAGATCGCGAGCGCGATGTACTCGCGAGCCTCGACCTTCGTCAGGAGGAGGACGACGAGAAGCGGAACGAGGAAAATGCGGAAAAGCGTGAGCGCGTTGGGGACGTTGACGAACACGTGGGATGGATTCTAGCCCGCGTGCGGCGGCGCGGCGGGATCGCCAGCGCTGGACAGTCACGGCGCGCTCCCCGAGAATCAGCCCCTCTCATGGCGGCGCCTCCCATCGTTTTCGGAACCGACGGCTGGCGCGGCCGCATCGGCCGGGACCTCACGTTCGAAAGCGTCCGGCGCGTCGTGACGGCGGCGGCCGTCTGGACGATCGACGAGGAAAACCTCGAGCCGGGCGACCCCTGGACTCTTCCATTCGTCTTCGACACGCGCTTTCTCTCCCCCGAGCTCGCAGAGGACAGCGCGCGCTTCCTCGCGGCTCACGGGTTCAGGGTGCTCCTCTCGGACCGGCCGGCTCCGACACCCTGCGCCTCGTGGCACGTGTCGAAGCTGGGGCTCCGGGCCGGGCTCGCGATCACGGCTTCGCACAATCCCGCGCCCTGGAACGGCGTGAAGGTGAAGTCTTCGTTCGGCGGCAGCGCGACGCCCGCGACCTACGACGCCATCGCCCGCGCCGGAGGCCGGGCACTGCCCGCACGGGCGGGCGGCTCGGTCGAAACGCTGGACCTCGTAGCCCCCTACCGCGATGCGCTCGCGGCCCTGGTCGACCTCGATGCGATTCGAAGGACCGGAATCAGGGTGCTCTTCGACGCCATCCACGGAGCGGCGGGGACGCTCCTCGAGGAGATCGTCGGGAAAGGACATCCGACGACCGTCGTCTCCATGCGTTGGACTCGCGACCCTCTTTTCGGGGGCGTCCATCCCGAGCCCATTCCCGAGAATCTCGCCGCGGCGCGGGAGGCCCTCTCAGGCGGGCGATTCGACGTCGTTCTCGCGAGCGACGGCGACGGGGACAGGCTTGGCGTGCTCGACGCGGCCGGCCGCTTCGTGACGCCTCACCGCGTGCTCGCGCTCCTCGCCGAGAGCCTCACGCGCCGCGGGCGGATCGCGGGGGGCATCGCGAAGACGTTCTCGACGTCGCTGCTCCTGGACCGCGTCGCCGCGCGCCTCGGCGCCCCGCTTCACGTCACGCCGATCGGGTTCAAGCACATCGCGGAGAAGATGATCTCCGGCGAGGTCGCGATCGGCGGCGAGGAGTCCGGCGGTCTCGGCGTCGCGTTCCACCTTCCCGAGCGCGACGGCGTCCTCTCGGCCCTTCTCGTCCTCGAGGCCATCGCCCACTCGGGCGGGTCGCTCGAGGCGATCGTCGCGGGCCAGGACGCCGCCTACGGCGCGCTCCACTACGGCCGGCGGGACCTGCACCTCCCGATGCCGGTTCTCCATGCGTTCCTCGACGGGCTCGTGAAGAACCCTCCTTCCTCGTGCTGCGGCCAGCGCGTCACGGGCGTCGACGACATGGACGGCGTGAAGCTGATCTTCGGTCCCCGCGGGTGGCTCCTGTACCGCCTCTCCGGCACGGAGCCCATCATCCGGATCTACGCCGAGCACGAGGACGGCAGCCTGATCGGGAAGCTCCTCGACGAGACCGAGAAGGAGCTGCGGAGAGTCGCGCGCTGAGCGCCCCGCGGGCCACCGGAGCCGGGCGGGAGACGGGCCGTTCCGGGCTGATCGCCGGGCTTCTCTTCTTCAGCTTTCTCCTCGCCGGCATCCTCGCGTTCCAGGCGCAGGTCAGCATCCGGTACCACCGCGCGACCGCGGAGAAGCTCCTCCGCGACTACGCGATGCTCGCCTCGGACGAATTCTCGCGCCGCACCGCGAACGAGCTCGGGTACAGCGGCTTCTATCCCCTCATCACGGCGCTCCGGCAGGCTCCCGCGTCGGCGGCCGGCCCGGACTTCCTCGCCGCCCACGCCGACGAGGGCGTCCGGAAAGCGCGGGATCTCGTCGCGTTCACGTTCCGGTTCGACCCGGCCGCGGCGCGCCTCGAGACGCTCGGGCCCGAGCCCGGGGCCGCGACGCGCGCCTGGCTGGCCGGGCGGCTCGCGGCGCGACCCGCCCCGCAGAAGGGCGTCGAGCGGCGGTACGAGACGATCACCGGCGACGTCACCGGCTCGCTGCGGTTCGCGGTCCTGAGTCCGGTCGACGCGAGCGCCGGGTCGCCTGTCGTGGGGTTCGGCGTCGCGACGGAAGCGCTCGCCGCGCGGTTCCAGCGCGCGCTCGCCCGCGGATCGCTCTTCCCTCCCTCGCTTTCGCACGGCGCCCTCGGGAACGACGCCCTGTCCCTCCGCGTCTTCGATCCGGCCGGCCGTGAGATCTTTCGCGCGGGGGTCCCGAAGGAGCCTTATCTCGGCGTCGAGCGCCCGTTCGCCTCCGACTACAACGGGATGCTGGACGGCTTCGTCGTGCGCGCGGCCGTGGACGCCGCCGCGGCTCCCGCGCTCGTCATCGGAGGGCTGCCCCGCTCCCGCCTCCCCCTGCTCCTCGGGTTGCTCGCGCTCACCGCCGGCCTGATCGTGACGGCGATCCTCCAGCTCCGCCGGGAGCGCGCGCTCGCGCAGCTCCGCTCGGACTTCGTTTCGCGCGTCTCTCACGAGCTCCGCACTCCGCTCACGCAGATCCGGATGTTCGCCGAGACTCTTCTCCTCGACCGCGTCCGCACGCCCGGGGAACGCCGGCGATCCCTCGAGATCATCGACCGCGAGGCGCGCCGGCTCGCGAACCTCGTGGAGAACATCCTGCGGTTCTCGCGCGAGGAGCGCGGCGAGGACCGCATAGACGCGCGGGAGCGCGACGTGGTCCCCCTCGTGCGGCGCCTGCTCGCCGACTTCGAGCCCCTCGTCGCGGGGCGGGCGCGCATCGAGGTCACGCTTCCGGAGCAGGCCGTCGCCTGCGTCGACGAGGAGGCGCTGCAGCAGATTCTCCTCAACCTCCTCGACAACGCGGTGAAGTACGGTCCCGAGGGGCAGGTCGTGCGCCTTTCGGTCGTGGCCGCCGGCTCACGCGTCGTCTTCTCCGTCGAGGACGAAGGGCCGGGCATCCCGGAAAGCGAGCGGGCCCGGATCTTCGAGCCCTACTACCGGCTCCCGCGCGACCGCAGCTCCTCGGTCGCGGGGACCGGAATCGGTCTCGCGGTCGTGGCCGATCTCGCGCGCCTGCAGGGCGGCGAGGCCCGGGTCGAAGGGACTCCGCGCGGCGTCCGATTCGCCGTGGAGCTCCCCGCGGCCGCGCCCGCGGCAGGCGCGGGATGACGGGCCGCATCCTCGTCGTCGAGGACAACGCGGACCTCGCGTTCGGCCTCGTGAACAACCTCGAGATCGAGGGCTACGCCGTGGACGTCGCGTCCGACGGCGCGGCGGGTGTGCGCCGCGCGCGCGAGGCCGCGCCGGACCTCGTCATTCTCGACCTCATGCTCCCAAAGCTGGACGGTTTCCGCGTTCTCCGCGCGCTGCGCGACGGCGCGTTCGCGGGCCCGGTCCTCATCCTGACCGCGCGCGGCGAAGAGGCCGACAAGGTGAAGGGACTCAAGCTCGGGGCGGACGACTACGTGACGAAGCCGTTCGGCCTCCTGGAGCTCCTCGCGCGCGTCGAGGCGCTCCTGAGGCGCCGCCCCGCGGCGCCGGGTCCCCGCGGAGAGGACGTCTTCCGTTTCGGCGGCGTCGAGCTCAGGCCCAGGTCCCGGATCGTCACGAAGAACGGGCGGGTCGTGGAGCTCGCCCCGAAGGAGCTGGACCTTCTCCTCGCGCTCTGGCGCCGGCGCGGCGAGGTCGTCTCGCGCAACGACCTCCTGAGGGACGTGTGGAACTACTCGGACGCGGCCGTAACGCGGACGGTGGACACTCATATCGGAGAGCTGCGGCGGAAGCTCGAGGACGAGCCGTCCTCTCCGAGACACATCCTGACCGCCCGGAAGGCGGGCTACCGGCTGGAGCCCTGAGAGGAGTCCTGACAGGACGCTGACATCCGGTCTCTTTCTCTTCGGCTATCGTAGGGGCCCGAAGGAGGACCCATGCGCAAGCCCGCCGCCCTCGCTCTCACGCTCTCCCTCGCAGTTCCTGGAATCGCCGCCGCCTCCGGCTCCTCCAAGGTGTCGGCCCCCCGCGTCCAGCAGCCCACCGCCACGCCCGAGCAGGAGGCCGTCGAGTACTACAACGACGGCATCTCCTACCGGGACAAGGCCGACAAGCTCGAGGCGGAGGCCGCCGGGCCCGACGTCGATGCCGCCAAGAAAGCGAAACTGCTCGAGAAGAGCAAGAGCCAGCACGAGTCGTCGATCAAGAAGTACCAGAAGGCGGTCGCGAAGAACCCGCAGATGGTTCCTGCCTGGGGCAGCCTCGGCTATGCCTACCGGAAGTCGGGCAACTATCCGGCCGCGCTCGAGGCCTACGACAAGGCGCTCGCGCTCGAGAAGAACTACACGCCCGCCATCGAGTACCGCGCCGAGGCATACCTCGGCCTCAACCGGCTCGACGACGTGAAGTCCGCCTACATGGCTCTCTTCAACATGGACCGCAAGCGCGCGGACGAGCTTGCCGCCGCAATGCAGAAGTACGTCGAGAAGAAGCAGAGCGAACCTTCGGGTGTCGACCCGACGGCGCTGCAGGATTTCGGGAAGTGGGTCGCGGAGCGCAAGCAGCTCTCGTCGCAGACCTCGTCGATCACGGACCCGAACGCTCCCGCGCGCTGGTAGCGGTCCCCCCACGGCACCCTTCCTCGAGTCGCTCCTCCTCCTCGCGGCGGCGGGATTCTCCTGGCGGCTCCCGCCCGGATTTCCGCCGCCACGCGTCCCGGCGGACAACCCGGTCACGTCGCAGAAGGTCGCGCTCGGGCGCCACCTGTTCTACGACGTCCGCCTCTCGGGGAACGGCACGCAGGCCTGCGCCTCGTGCCACCAGCAGGCGCGCGCGTTCACGGACGGTCGGGCGCACGCCTTGGGCTCCACGGGCGAGACCCACCCGCGGAGCGCCATGAGCCTCGCGAACGCGGCGTATGGCGTTTCGCTCACGTGGATGGACGCGGGCCCGCGAAGTCTCGAAGACCAGATGCTGGTTCCGCTTCTCGGCGAAGCACCAAGGGAAATGGACTTCGGAGGCCATGAAATGGAGATCGCGAGAAGGCTCGGTGCCGATTCCCACTATTCGAAGCTCTTCTCCGAGGCGTTTCCGGGTGAGCCCGCCCCCATGAATCTGAAGAACGTCCAGAAGGCAATCGCCTCGTTCGAGAGGACGCTCGTGTCAGGGAATGCCCCCTACGACCGGCTCGTGTGGAAGGACGAGCGCGACGCCCTGTCGCCCTCCGCGCGCCGGGGCATGGCTCTCTTCTTCTCGGAACGCCTCGCGTGCTCGAAGTGCCACGCGGGATTCGCGTTCGCGGGACCGGTCGTCTGGCGGGGGGGACCTCCGGCATCTCCCGACTTCGAGGACAACGGCCTCGGGGGACGCTTCCGCACGCCCACGCTTCGCAACATCGCCGTCACCGCCCCCTACATGCACGACGGCCGTTTCGAAACGCTCGGGGCCGTGGTCGACCACTATTCTTCCGGCGGCGCTCCCTCGGTGACGCGCAGCCCGCTCGTGCGGGGCTTCGCCGTCACGGCCGAGGAAAAGGCGGATCTCATCGCGTTTCTCGAGAGCCTGACGGACGTCGCGTTTCTCGAGAATCCTCTCTTCGCAGACCCGTGGAAGGACTGACGCTTAGCGAGAGTCCGCCAGAACGAATCCGACTCCCGTGAAGCGCATCGACGCGCCCGCTCCGAGGCCGGAGAGCGGATCCGTCTCCTCGAGGAGCTCCGGCAGGAGTTCGCCTCCGTATGCGACGACGGCGCGTGCCGCGATCGCGAGAGGCTGTCCGCGTTCGACGTCGAACCGGGCGGGCTCGGACGAGACGGCGAGGGCCACGGCTCCACTGCCCGCCAGCTTGAGGAAGGGCGGCGCCGTCCGGTCGCCTGCGTCCGGCGTAACGTCCGCACGGCACGCGAGAGCGCTCTCGAAGGCGAGAAGTCGCTCGGGATGCACGGAGAGCGCTTCGCCGCGCAGTGACTTGAGCCACGGCACGCGGCCGGACTCCGCGAGAAGAAGGACGCCGTCCCCCGACGCTCCGATGAGAATCCTGTCGAGTCCGTCCGGCGCACTGGACGGAGAGGCGTCGAAGACGGGCGCTCCGGAACGTCCCACGACGATGCCGCGCCGCACGCGCACGCCCTCGCCGCAGAACACCGAGAGGAAACCTCCCGGCTTGGGAGAGAAAGGCCCCAGAGGGCGGGCCAGGGCGGCGGCCGCTGCCATGGCGTCCATCCCGTTGAGAGCGGCCACGGAAGGCCGCGGCCGCGCACCCGAAGGGGACTTGAGCTTTCCGCTCGACGTGAGCGAGTCCAGGGGCTCCGGCTTGACGACCACGACCGGACTCGGACGCGTGTCGTGAACGCTGGGCTGAGTCGTCGTGACAGCAGCTGTCGCGATGCGCACCTCGGCGGCTGCGGCGCGCGCCGTTCGGGCCACCGAGTCATCGCCCTCGGACCCGTCCTTCAGCTCGGCGCCGGCGAGGCGGAAATGCCGCTGGGCCTCGTCCCAAGCCCCACGCCGCTGTGCGAGGAGTCCGAGTGTGAGATGAGCCTTGCGATGAGCCGGCGCGAAACCGAGCACCTTCTCGAGCGGCTCCCGCGCATCCCGGTCCCGGCCGCACTTGAAGAGGATGAGGCCGAGGTTGAACAGCAACGGGACCGACTCGGCGTGCTCGGCGAGGAGATCGCGCGTCATGGTCTCGGCCTCGCCGAACTGTCCGAGATGAAAGAGCGTGATCGAGAGATTGAGGAGAACCTCCGAGTCGCGAGGGCGCAACCGCCGCGCCTCCTCGAACTCGCGCCGCGCGGTTTCGTGATACCCGCGACCCATCTCTTCCTTTCCTCGATTGAGATGGAGAAGAAACAGCCCGTGATCGAAGAAGGGAGCGGGCCGAAAGGCCCTCGTCGTCTCGGATCCCCGCGAAGACGTCATGCCGCCTCCGCCCGCCTCAGCGCACGCGCCCGAGGGTCGGCGCCTGACGCTCTGCGAGATCCACTCCCGTGTTGGAGAACACGGCAGTTCCGTTCTGGCTCGAGACGCGCACGAGGGCCGTGCGCGCGACCGGGCCGGTCGGCGTCCCGCGGAATCCACCTCGGATCGCGGGAGACACGGCGCCCTCGCCATGCCGCGCCACGAGGACCCGCCGGATGTATTCGTGGGTTTCGCGGTACGGCGGAACGCCCGCGTGCCGCGCCACCGCGCCCTCGCCGGCGTTGTAACCCGCGAGCGCGAGCGAGACGTCACCCTTGAACTGCTCGAGAAGGGTCGCCAGATACTTGACGCCGGCCCGGATGCTCTGCACCGCGTCGTGGCGGTCCGATACACCGAAACGGCGGGCCGTATCCGGCATGAGCTGCATGAGGCCGCGGGCACCTTTTCGGGAAACCGCGCGGGGGTTGTAGTTGGATTCGACGAGCATGACGCTCTTGACGAGCGCCGCGTCCACTCCCGCGGCCCGGGATTCGCTCTCGATCGCGTTGTCGTAGGGGGTCGGCGTGTTCCGGCGCGAGACGAGATAGCCGTCCGAAGGCGCGCCCCCGTTCACGCGCCAGCCGCTGCCGACGTTGTCGTTGAAGATCAGAGCCGAACCGTTCGCCTGCCTGACGAGATGGACGTCCGCGGCCGCGCTTCCAGAACCCACGAAGAGCGCGGCCAGTGACACCCGAACCAAACCGGTTCTGAGACACAGCATTGCTCGGCCATTATAGGCCAGCGGGATACAGGAGCTCAGGTCGAGAGTCGTTCCCGCACTTTCGCGACGCCCAGCGCGAGCGCCGGTTCGATCTGGGCGGCGTCCTTCCCTCCGGCCTGCGCGAGGTCCGGCTTGCCGCCGCCCTTGCCTCCAACGGCCGGCGCCATCACCTGCGCGAGCTCGTGCGCCGATACGCGCGACACGAGGTCGGACGTGACGGCCGCGAGGAGCGTCACTTTGCCGTCGAGCTCAGTGCCCAGCAGCACGACTCCCGATTTCAGCTTGCCGCGGAACGTATCGGCCAGATTCCGCAATTCGTTCGTCGGGAGCGAAGCCACGCGGCGGGCGAGCACCTTCACGCCGGAGATCTCTTCGATTCCTTCGATTTCGGAGGGGTCCGAAGAGGAAGATTTCTTAGAAGGTGAAGATTCGGAGGGACCCGCGCCCGCCAGCGCAAGGTCGCGTTTCAGGGCCGCGACCTCCTTTTCCTTCTTTCTAAGAAGATCTTGAATTTCCTTGAACCTCGCGGGCAGTTCGTCGAAGGCCACGTTCGCCGCATGCGCCATGTTCGCCAGGATCTCTTCGTCTTTCTGGAGCCGCTCGACCGCGTTCAACGACGTGACGGCTTCGAGACGCCGGACGCCCGCCGCGAGACCCTTGTCGGACGTGACCTTGAACGCGCCGATCTCCCCCGTGCGCCCGACGTGGCAGCCTCCGCAGAGCTCCGTCGAGAAGCCGGGCACGTCGACGACGCGCACGCGTTCGCCGTACTTCTCGCCGAAGAACATGAGCGCGCCCTTCGCCTTCGCGTCTTCCATGGACATGACGGCCTTGCCGACCTCGCGGTCTCGCAGGACTTCCTCGTTCACGAGGCGCTCGATCTCCCGGATCTCCTGGACGGTCGTCGGGCGTGACGCGGCGTAGTCGAAGCGCAGGCGGTCGGGAGCGACGAACGACCCCATCTGACGAACGCTTTCGCCGAGCACCTTCCGAAGCGCCGCGTGCAAGAGGTGCGTTCCCGTGTGGTTCGCCTGGGTCTTGCGGCGTGTCCACTCGTCGACCTTCATGTCGACGAGTTGGCCGGGAGAGAGGGAGCCGGAGGAGATTCCTAGAAGGTGAAGAGTGGCTCGGCCGTTGGGAGCGCGGCGCGTGTCGAGGACCGCCGCAGCGCCCGTTTCGCCCCTGGAGTCGTTCCAGAGGAATTCCCCCTGGTCGGCAACCTGGCCGCCGCCCTCGGGATAGAAGACGGTACGGTCCAATACGGCCCAGCCTCTCTCTTCCTTTCTAAGAAAATCGGTCTTCTTCCCTCCCTTTTCCGAAAGGAGGCCGAGCACCTTCGCGCCCGCCAGGCTCACGAAATCCTGCTCGGGGTAACCGCGGAACTCGGTCACCCATTCCGGATCGATCTGATCGTCGGCGGGCAGGCCGCCATCGTGCCCGAACTTCGAGGCCCCCTTGCTCCGTTCACGGGCCGCGGAAAGTTCGCTTTCGAAGCCCGCCACGTCAACGCGGACACCTTCATCGGTAGAAATTTCTTCGATGAGCTCGAGGGGAACTCCATGAGTGTCATAGAGGCGAAAGGCTGCGGGCCCCGACAGCGTCGTCTGCCCCTCCCGGCGCGCCTCTGAGATCGCCTCTCCGACGCGGTCGGCGCCAACGGACATCGTCTTCGCAAAGCGGGATTCCTCGTCTCGGAGCGTGGCGCGGGCGGCGCGGCTGGTCGCCGACACCTCGCTCGCCGTCGCG
>JBDTML010000323.1:0-2705 GCA_039934255.1 Acidobacteriota bacterium
GCGCCGGGCGTGCACAAGGTCTCGGGCCTGTACGTCCTCGTCCTTCAGGACCGTGTCTTCTTCTTCTCGGACACGACCGTGAACATCGACCCAACGGCGGAAGACCTCGCGGAAATCGCGCTCCTGTCGGCCGACACGGCGAAGCTGTTCGGCATCCAGCCGCGCGTGGCGATGATCTCGTTCTCGAACTTCGGATCGACGATGCACCCTTCGACGGACCGGGTTCGGGAGGCCGTGAAGCTCGTGAAGAAGCGGCGGCCCGCGCTCGAATGCGAGGGCGAGATGCAGGCCGACACGGCGGTTCTTCCCGAGTTCCTGAAGGAGAACTACCCGTGGGCGGGCCTCACGGGCCCCGCGAACGTGCTCGTCTTCCCGGAGCTCCAGAGCGCGAATGCGGCCTACAAGCTCGTGTGGCGCCTGGCCAAGGCGGATGCGATCGGGCCGATCCTCATGGGGATGGGCAAGCCTGTTCACGTCCTTCAGCGTGGCGTCGAGGTGTCCGACATCGTGAACATGGCCGCATTCGGCGTCGTGGACGCGCAGGCACGCACGGCCCGCTGACCTTTGGGGCGACGCCAACCGGCCGCTAAAGCTACGATGCAGGCCGCGTGAACAAGGCGACTTTCCTCTGCGGCCTCGCCGCCCTCTGGGCGGCGCTGCCGGCGCTCGACGCGGCGCTCAGGCTGCGGCGCCTCACGGCGCCGCGGGGGGGCGCGCGGCGGTCGGAGGCAGGTCGCGCGCCAGGGAGAATGCTGGCCGTCATCCCGTCCCGCGCGGAGGGGGCGCGCGTGGGAGATCTGGCTTCGGACCTGAAGAGAGGCGGCGTCGACGTCCTCGTCCTGCTCGACGGCGCCGACGCCGACGCCGAGGCGCGCCTCGTGCGCGACGGCATCCAATACCTTTCCAAGAAATCCCCGGGGCCTGCCAAGGGCCACGCCCTCGCATTCGTAGCCGAACAGTTGGCCAAGGATCTCGAAGCATACGAATTCATCCTCGTCTTCGACGCCGACATGCGGCTGCCGGAGGGTTTCTTCCGCGACCTCCGCATTCCTGCGGGGACCGAGGCCTTTCAGCTGCCGGTCCGCCCGTCGGGCGTTCCGGGTCCCGGCGCGCCGCGCGTCGAGGCGCTCTCCCTGGCTCAGGCCGCACAGGACGACCTCGCGCGCGACGTCGAAGGACTGCCGGTCCGGCTGCGCGGCAAGGCCATGGGTTTCTCGCCTCGGGCCTTTCGCGCCGGCCCGGCTGTGGCCACGCGCACGACCGTAGAAGATTCCGAGGCGACGCTGCGGCTCGCCGCCGCCGGGGTTCGCGTGCGCGCCCTCGAGGGTCCCGTCGCGTTCGAGGAGCCTGCCGCGGACTCCGGCGGGATGGCGCGCTCGCGGGCGCGGTGGTTCGGAGGGCAGCTCAAGCTCTTCTTCGTCGGATTCGGCGAACTCCTGAAACTCGCGGCGAGGAGTCCGAAGGGCGCGTTCGTTCTCGCGTGCGATCTCTGGCTGAGGCCGAGAATTCTTTTGCTGGGGACCCTCGCGATTCTTGCGGGCGTCTCGGATGTCGTGATGTTGATTTTTTCTTCGAATGGCACGTGGTCCGACGTGGCTCGGGCCGGCGGCGCTGCCGCGGCCGCAGACGGCCCGCTGGTTCGGCCCGTCGCGCTCCTGGCCTCCCTTCTGCTTCTTTCACTTCTAGGAAAATCTTCTCTTCTCTTCGAGTGGTTCTCGATCGGCGCGCTCCGCCGCCGCATCGGCTATCCGCCCGAATGTCCGCCGGTCTCTCTCACCGATCTCTCCGATTCGCTCGTCATGTGGGCCCGCGCCGTCGCCCGCGGTGTCGTGTCACCCTCGCGGTGGCATCGCGCCAGGCCTCCCCGATGAAGGCAATCCTCCTCGTCCCCCGCTTGCCTGGCACGGGCTTCACGGGCGACCGGCTCCGGGCGGAGATCCACCTGGAGGCGCTCGCGACGGCGGGATACGAGACTGCGATCGTGGGAGGAGTCGACGGAGGAGAAGAGATTCTTCGAGTGGACAACGCGGCCGCGGTGCATGCCGTGCGCCTCGATCGCTTCCGGTTCCCGGCGTCGCTCGTGCGGGCCGGCATGACGGGCCAGCCGCTGCAGTCCGCGCTTTTCGCAGGATCTTTCGGCCTTGCCCTGCGCGAAGCGGCCCGGAATGCGGACCTCCTCGTCTGCGTCCTCCTCCCGCGGCTCCTCGCGCATGTCGGCTCGCTGCCCGCGCTCCCGCGTGTCGTGGACTACGTCGACGCCCTCTCGGAGGCCGCTCGGCAGGCCGCGCAAAGCGACCCCGCGCCGTGGCGGCGCGCGTACTGGTCTTTCGAGGCGCCGCGCCTCGCGCGCGCCGAGGTGCAAGCGGGCCTGGGCGCGGCCGTCCTTCTCGCGACGACGCCGGCCGACGCCGCGAAGCTCCCGCCGGGAACCCGGGCGGTGGCGAACGGCGTGGTCCTGCTTCCGTCGGGCGCAGCCGCGCGCGGACCCGTCGTGGCCTTCACGGGGCGTCTCATGTACCGTCCGAATCGCTTGGCGGCGCGACGACTTCTCGAGGATATCTGGCCGCGCGTGAGGCGCGTCGTGCCGGACGCCCGCCTCCTCCTGGGTGGGGCCGACGCGCCGCACGAGATCCGCGCGGCGGGGGGACGGGACGGGGTCGAGGTCGTGAGCCCGGTGCCGGACATGGCCGCCTTCCTGCGCGCCG
>JBDTML010000324.1:0-9981 GCA_039934255.1 Acidobacteriota bacterium
TCGGCCACCTCGCGGAACGTCGTCGGCTCGCCGCCGCCGACGTTCAGGACCTCGCCGAGCGCGGCGTCCGCGCCGGCCGCGAGGATAATCGCCTCGACGCAGTCGTCGACGTAGAGAAAGTCACGCAGGATCTTCCCGTCTCCGAAGACGGGAATCGCTTCGCCGTCGAGTGCGAGGCGCACGAACCAGTTCACGACGCCGTAGCGCGAGTGGCGCATCTGCGCCCGCGGGCCGTAGATGTTCGAGAGGCGCAGCATCGTTCCCCTGATTCCGTGGGTGCGCCCGTACATCTCGACGATCTTGGCGGCGGCGAGGTTCGAGATCTCGTGGAGGCCGCGCGGGTTCGTAGGCGCGTCCTCGGCCACGGGGAGGAAATCCGCGCTGCCGTACTCGCCGCGCGTCCCCGTGTAGACGACGCGGGCGGCCGGGTTGTGGCGCTTGAGCGCCTCCATGAGGACCGTCGTTCCCTTGATGTTGATGTCGATGTCCGGGAACGGATCCGTGAGGGAGAGGACGTGGTCCATCTGCCCCGCGAGGTGGAAGACGACGTCCTGTCCGCGCACGGCCTGGTTCATCGCGTCCTGGTCGCGGATGTCCGCGACATCGACGGCGACCCGGCCCTTCACGGGTTCGAGGTTGAAGAGATTTCCGCCGTAGCCCGGGAGCATCGCGTCCACGACGCGTACCTCCGCTCCTCTTTCGGCAAGCGCGATCGCGAGGTTCGACCCGATGAAACCGGCGCCGCCCGTGACGAGTGCGCGCATGCCGGTGAAGGGCGGGGCGGAAGACGTCATCCCCATCACTCTTTCACGAAGCCGATCCGGAAGACCTCGACGGAGAGCTCCCTGGCGTCGCGGGAGCCCGCGAGGACACCGGCGGGGCGCCATGTCGAGCTGGACACGAGGACGATCCGGACGGGCATGCCGCGGCGCCGGACCCAGAAGTCCGCGGGAACCGCGAGGTCGTAGGCGCGCCACGCGGAGCCCTCGGGGCGGATCGCGCCGAGAGGGACGGTCTCGCTGCCGTCCGCGTCCTCGAGCGCGACGTCCAGCACCGGCACGGGGACCGGCGGTCGCGCCGCGGCGAGGGCGTCGACCGGGCACGCGAACTCGACCCGGAGCTTCGGCCCGGACAGGACGGCGCGGACGATGCCGCGGCGCCCCATCCACCTCGTCGGTTGCGCCCAGGCGTAGAAGCCCGAGACGACGTCCGCCTCCTGTGCGGAGATCACGAAGTCCACCACGTCGGGACGGTGAAGGTCGCGGATCTCCCCGTTCTCGACGGCGAACCACGGCGGCACGCCGAGCTCGCCCGCCCATTTCTCGAAGACGCCGTTCAGGAGTGCGGCGTCCCGGGGCCCGACCGGACCCTGCGCAAGGACGAGGTGCGGCGTCGGTCGCCGGTTCGAAATCGTGAGGAGGAAGCGCGTCGAGATCCTCCCGTTGTGGACGTCCGGGAAGAAGAGGTTCGTGTCGGGAACCGCGAGGGGATCCGCCCCGGACGGGAGGGCGCGGGCGGCGTTCCCGAGCATCTCCGCGAGCCGCGTGAGCGTGGCGAAACGCTTCGCGTGCCCGGCGTACACGTCCCACGAGACGCGGGAGAGCATCGCCCTGCGGTGGAGGAGCGTTTCGAGGCCGAACGTGACGAGCGCGAGTCCGAGGAGCGCGGCCCGGAGCCGGCGGTCCCGCAGCCGCTCGCGGAACGCCGCGACGGCCGTACCGGCGAGGAGGGCGGCGGGAATGAGAAGCGGGAAGAAGTAGCGGTCCCCGTCGAAGAGCTCGGCGTACGGATAGTTCCAGCGCGCGATCCCGACGAGAGCGAGAAAGCCGAGGCCGGCGGGAAGCGTCGCGAGAGCCGCCACGGCCCCGCGGCGCGTGGCGGGCGTCAGGAGGACGAGGACGGCGGCCGCCGCCGCGAGCACGATGACGATTCCGAACGCCGTCTCCATTTTCGGGAACCACTCGACGACGCCGAGCGGCCTGACAACGCTCGGACCGGGGAACAGGTAGCGGAACGGCGCAGCGCACGCGAGGAAGACGAACCTCTTGAGGGCGGCGAGGGGCTCCGTATGAAGGGCCGCTCCGGTCAGCCGCGTGTAGAAGAGGCGCGTCGCGACGAGGGCGAGCGTCGCGAGAACGGCGAGGAAGACCTCGAGGCGCGCCGCGAGGCGCCGGTCGCCGGCGCGCCGCCGTTCGACGATCGAAAGGAAAAACGGCGCCGCAAGGAGAGGCACGAGCGAGTTGTCGCAAGCGAGGGCGAAGACGCAGCCGGCGGCGGTGAGGAGAGAGGCGCGCGTCCGGCCGAGCGTGTCCGCGTGAACGATGGCCGCGAGGGCACCCGTCACGCCCGTGATCCCGATCGGAACACAGCCGCCGCTCGGGAACCAGAGCCACATCGAAGAGAAGCCGCACGGAAGGACGTAGAGCATCCCCGTGACGAGGGCCGCCGCGTCGTCCCGGAGGAGGCGCCGGGCCGTCAGGGCGAGGAAGAGCGCCGAGAGGATGTGCGACGCGAAGATGAGGAGGCGCAGGGGCGTCGCGTTCGTGCCGAAGAGCGCGGCGCTCGCGGTCAGAAGGAGGCGCAGGACGGGAACGAAGTGCTCGCCCTGCGGGCGGAAGAGGACGCCCCAGAACGGGGCGCGGCCCGCGAGAACGTCCGCGGCGTGATTCAGGTAGTCGACGTCGTCGTATGCGAAGGAGGCGCCGAAAGTCGGTCCGTAGAGAAAGAAGCCAAGGAGAGCCGCGGATCCGAGAGCAAGCGGGACGAACCGGCGGGTCGTCATGGTGTCCGCCTGAGGCGGGCGAGCGCCTCGTGGGGCGAGTCCGGGTCGCGCGGAAGGACGACGAGCGTTCCCGGCGCGGCCTCGAGCGTCTCTCCGGCTGCCCCGGTGCGGCGCGCGAGGCGCCCGAGCTCGTCGGACCGCCAGGACGCGAGAGCCCACGTGGAGGGTCCGGCGGGAAGCCGCGCCTCGTATCGATACCAGTCTGCCGGGGCGTCGACGGGGATGCCGAGGGTCCGTTCCTTCGACAGGAAGTTGATCGGGTAGACGACCCAGTAGTCCCCGACGACGGAGCCGATGCGGTGATTCTCGAGAAACGAAACGAACCGCACGTCGGCGGAGGCACCGGCCTCGAGATGTCTGCGAAGGGCGCGCCCGGGCAGAAGCGCGTAGGACGAAAGGTCGAAGAGCACGACCCCGAGCCCGAGGGCGAGCGCGAGCGGGAACGAGCGGAGGGAGACGCGCGCGAGAAGCAGCCCGAGGCACGCGGAAAGGAGCGGGAGCACGAAGAGAAGGTATCGCGTGGTTGGCCCCGGCGTGCGGCCGGCTTCCGAGAAGACGAAGAAGGCAACCGCGAGCATGCCCGCGAGGCCGAGCGGCAGGAGCCCCTGGGCGATCGTGCGCCCGCGGCGGAGAGCCTCAGGAGGGCGGCGAAACGCGAGAAGGACAGCGGCGACGTTCAGCGCGACGAGCGCGAGAGCCGCGGGGCGGCGCCAGCCCGCGAGAGGCGTCCCGCCGGCTTCGACGTCGCCCGTGACGACGAGCTCGGGGAGCTGGACGAGCGCGAAGCGCTTCAGGTTGGCGACGAGGTCCTCGGAGCCCGCAACGGGTTGGGTCGCGAAGTTTCCCTGGAAAGACGCCAGCGGATGGATGACGTTGTAAGCGATCCAGGGGGCGGCCCCGAGGACGAACCCCGCCGCCGCGAGGCCGAGTGCGCGCGCCGTTCCCGCTGGTCCCCGGCGGGAGCGCAGGAGAAGGATCGCGCCCGGCGCGACGCAGGCGAGCGCCTGCAGCGAGTTCCAGAGCGCGAGGCCCGAGAGGAGGCCGAAGGCCACCGGGAGCGCGGCGGAGCCGGGGTGCTCGCGCGACTCGGCGGCCGCCCAGATCGCGGCGAGGCTCAGAAGGACGGTTTCCGGGTAGCCGTTCGGCATGTAGGTCCAGAAAAGGAACGACGCCGGCGGGAACGCGAAGACGAGGAGGGCGAAGCAGGCGGCCTGTCGCCCCACGAGCCGCCGCGCGAGGAAGAAGAACGCGAGGAGCGCGAGGATGCCGGAGAAGAACGGCGCGACGGTGATCGTCGCGCGCGACGCGCCGAACACGGTGAAGACGGCCGCGTGGATGTAGCTCTCGAGAGCGCCGATCCTGACGCCGGAGTAGAAGACGGGCGTGTGACCCTCGAGGATGCGGAAGGCGCGCATGCCCGTCAGGAGCGAGTCCGCGTCGGCGAGATACCGGTGCACGGGGTACGTGTACAGGGCGCGCAGAGAGATGCCGCCCAGGAGGGCGAAGAGGGCGAAGAGGCTCCAGCCGTCCCAGCGCGAGCGCAGGAGCGAAAGGTAGCTCCGGCTCGTCGTCAGGATGTGCATCTTCGAGACGCCGTGAACGCGCACCGTGAAACGGATCGGCACCTCGAGAATCGAATAGCCCTTGCGGGTCGCGTCGATGAGCAGCTCCGGAAGGAACGCGAAGTTGTCGTTGCGGAACGAAAGGTTCCGGAGCACCTCCGCGCCGTAGAGCCGGAAGCCCGACGTCTTGTCGCGCGTCTTCAGGCCCCAGAGGAAGCGCATCGCGGCGTTCATCGAGGTGCTGAGGGCCTTCTTCCAGAAGGGAATGCCCGTCACGGAGCTGCCGTGGACGAAACGCGAGCCGACGACGATGTCCGCGCCGGACGCCTCGCGCGCCGCGAGCAGGGCCGGAATCTCCTCGGGCTGGTGGTTGAGGTCCGCATCCATCGTGACGACGACGTCCGCGTCGGGACGGACGGCGGCGAACCCGCGACGGAAGGCCGCGCCGAGGCCCGAGGGCTCCGCGCGGTAGAGGACCTTCATGCGGGGCACGTCAGGGGCCATCGCCTCGAGTGCCTCGCGCGTCCCGTCGCTTCCCTCGACGACGTAAAGGAGCTCCCAGTCGACGGCGAGGGAGTCGAGGGTCGCCCGAAGCCGCTCCGTCAGGGGGACCACGTTTTCGCGTTCGTTGTAAGCGGCGATGACGACGGACAGCTTCATCCCGGTTTGCGCGCGACGACGACGAGATGAATGAAGAGATCCCGCGGCCCGAAAGAGAGAACGACGGGCTCGAGACCCGTTCCTTCCAGCATGGCGAGGCCATGCGCTCGAGAGGTGAGCCGATTGACCTCGTCCGGAAAGAAGCGAAACGGCCTGCGGGCTCGCGAACGGAGAGCCTCGATCGGCGCGAGGAGGAGGCGCGACGAGCCGAACTCCGGCGGCCAGAAGAGGAGCGCGATCCCGCCGGGCCTGAGAACGCGCGCGAACTCGCGGAGGAGGGCCCGCCCTTCCTCCGGCGGGAAGTGCTCCATCACGCCGAGGTTCCAGAGCCCGGCCACGGAGGCGCTCCGGAACGGCAGCCTGAAAAGATCCCCCTGGAGGAGACCGCGGAAGACCGGGATCCGGCGCGCGGCCCTGACGGCGAGCCGCGAGATGTCCATCGCGACGAGCGTCCGCCCCGCCGGGTCGATCCGGGACGAGGACTCCGCGGTTCCGCAACCCGCTTCGACGAACACACCGTCCTTCGGAAAGTGCTCGTCCGCGAAGGCGCGGACGGCCCGGCTCAGGAGCGACGTGCGGACGAAAGAGGCAAGGCGTCCGAACAGGGAGCGCCGCCCCGAGAGCGCCGCCCAGTGATCGTCCCAGACGCGGGCATCGTCACGCGCGGCGTTCATGCTGGGGCGAGCATAACGTCAGGGCGCCCGTCTCAGCCGATCGCCTCCAGCCGTTTTGCGATACGGCGCGCCGCATGGTCCCACGTCCACTTCGCGGCCATCTCGGCTGCCGCGCGGCGGCCCTTGCCTGCAGCCTCGTCGTGGTGCTCCACGACGTGCCGGAATAGGTGCGCGAGATGCTCGGGATCGGGGTCGGCCCAACGGAATCCCTTGTAGTACGGCGCGCGCGCGTCGGCGGGAACGAGGCCGCGGATGCCGAGCGGGTAGGAGATCCCGTCGTGCACGAACTCCTGGTGCGCGCCCCAGTCCGTCGCGATGGACGGTAGGCCGCACGCCATCGCCTCCATGAGCGGCATGTCCCATCCCTCGCCGCGCCCGGCGGACACGTAGCAGTCCGCCGAGCGGTAGAGCGCGCCGAGCTGGTGGTACGGGAACTCCTTGTTGTGGAGGAACGCGATGCGGCCGCCGTTCGCGGAGAGTCCGAGCGCATCGATCTGCGCGCGTACGTTCGTCGCCTTGTTCACGTTGATGATCTTGCAGACGAGGACGACGGAATCCTTCCGGCGGAAGGTCTGGTTGAAGACCTTCAGGATCATGTCCGCGCGCTTCCTCTCGCCCCACTCGAAGCTCGCGAGGAAGACGAAGTCGCCCCCGGGGTTCGGGACGCCCCGGATCGCCGGGTGGAAATGATCCACGTCCACGCCGAGGGGCATCACGTGCACCGGCTTCTTCAGGCCCGACCCGAGGAAGCCGTCGCGGTTGAAGGCGGACGGCACCCAGACTTCGTCCATCCCGTTCGCCTGCCGCACCCACTCCTCGGGGAAGCCGTCCACCTCGAGCATCGTGTAGCCGATCCGGTGGCGGCCCTTGTTGCGGTCGAAGACGTCCCCCTGGCCGTAGACGACCGCCACGTCCGGCCGCCGGCCGCCACGCCGCGCGGTGAGCACGTTCAGGAGATAGTCACGCGCGTTCTCCTCCTCGCGAACGGGGAAGGGCGTCCCGGGCCCGTAGACGTACTCGTACGAGACGCGCACGCCCTCCGCGTCGCACGCGCGAAGAATCTCGCGGCAGCTCATCGCGTAGCCGGTAGGGAAGTTCAGGATGGACTGCCACGTGACGTCGTGCCGGTACCGCGCTTCGAGCTTCTTTTCCCACAGGCCGCGGAACGTCTTCCGACTTTCCTGGAAGAGGGTTTCGAAGGTCTTCGGCTGGTCCGACGTCGATCCGTGCTCGTGGTGGACGAGCGTGACGGCCCCGCAGACGACCGTGCGGAAGCCCGCTTCCTTCGCGCGCAGGCAGAAGTCCGTGTCTTCGAAATACGAGCGGAACTTCTCGGAGAGCCCGCCGATCTTCGCGATGACCTCGCGCCTCACGTAGGCGCACGCGAAGACGATCCCCTCCACGTCGCGCGTCCGCGCGTACTGGTTCACGTCCGTCTCCAGGGCGCCGATCTGCTGCCCCCAGAACGTGTCGGGAAGCACGTACGTCCCCGCGTGGAGGAGGCGCCCGTCCGGCAGAACGAGGCGGCACCCGACGATCCCGACGTCGGGCGCCGCGTGCGCGGCCTCGCGGAGCGTGTCCAGCCAGCCCTCCTGATGGACCTCGACGTCGTTGTTCAGGAGGACGACGTCGGCGTCGTTCGGGGCCGCCGCGATCCCCGCGTTGTTGCCGCGGACGTAGCCCAGGTTTTCCCAGTTCGTCACGACGCGGACCCACGGCAGCTCGGCGAGGCGCGCAGGCGTCTCGTCCGTCGAGCCATTGTCGACGGCGATGACCTCGGCATTCGCGAGGTCCGTGTGCGCTTTCAGCGTCTCGAGGCAGCGGCGCGTCAGCTCCCAGCGGTTCCAGCAGAGGACGACGATCGCCGCCCGCCGTGGCGTCAAGCGTTCTCCCGGGGCGGCAGGCGCTTCCAGAGGAGCGCCATCTCGGACGCCACGTCGCCGCGCGTCACCTCGATCCCCTCGTGCCACTCCGTCAGGCGAAAGGGCGCGGCACCCTCGGCGCTCTCGCTGCGCGCGAGGGCGAGAGCCGCGTCGAGGGGCAGCGCGGCGGTCGCCCGGACGAGGGCCGCCGAGAGGGCGCGGACGAGATCGCGCAGCTCGGCGGCTTCCTTCCTCAGGCGGTCGAGCTCGGCGTCGTCGCTCACGGTTTCTGTCACCACTTTCGGCCCACGAGGCCGCGCAGCGACTGGATGAAGCGCCACGGCAAGGACGTCTTCACGGCCGCGACGTAGGCCTCGGCCTCCTCGGTCCGGTTCTTGAGCGCGACCCGGTCGGTCTCCAGCTCGGCGTTCCGGTATTCGAGGCGCCGGACGTCCTCCTCGAGCCTCTTCGCGGCCGCGAGAGCCATCTCGCGCTCGTGCCGCGCCTTCTCGACGCGGGCCGAGACCCAGTCATCGTCGGGAACCTGGAGATTCACGGCGGAAGTATAGGCGGCGTGAACCCGCCCGCGTTCAGGCGCCGATCTCGCGCAGCCGCTCTTCGATGCGCGCGGCGGTGTGGCCCCAGGTCCACTTCGCCGCGGCTTCCCGCGCGGCGGCGGCGCCCTTTTCTCGCGCCTCCTCGCGGTGCGTGAAGACGTGGCGCATCTTCGCGACGAGGTCTTCGGGATCGGGGTCGGCCCAGCGGAAGCCTTCGTAGTAAGGGCATTTCGCGTCCGCGGGGACGAGGCCTTTTACGGCGATGGGGTAGCCGACGTCCTCGTGCAGGAACTCCGAAGGCCCGCTCCAGGGCGTCGCGATCGCCGGCAGGCCGCACGCCATGGCCTCGAGAATCGGCATTCCCCAGCCCTCACCGCGCGACGGCAGGACGAACGCGTCCGCGCCACGGTAGAGCGTGCCGAGCTGGCTGCTCCTTATGTGGTTGTTGTAGAGCATCGCGACGGGAGGGCCGTCGTTCGGCAGGCCGAGCGCCTCGATCTGCGCGGGCACGTCCACGTGGCCGTCGTGGTTGTTCGCGCGGAGGAGAAGAAGGACCTCGTTTTTCTCGGGTCCCGCGAAGGCCGCGGCGTAGGCGCGGAGGAGGACCTCGGGGGCCTTCCGCTCGCCCCACTCGAAGACGGAGAGGAACGTGAACCGCCGGCTCGCCCGCGGGGCGCCGGCCTCGGGCCGGAACCGCTGCGCGTCGTAGCCGAGCGGGACGACGCGGATCGGCTTCGTGACGCCGCTCGCCGCGAACCGCTCGGCGCCCCAGTGCGACGGGACCCAGACCTCGTCCATCCGGTTGCACGCCTCCGCCCACGCGCGGGGGATCCCGTCCACCTCGAGCATCGTGAAGCCGATCCGGTAGCCGGGATGGGCCGTGTAGAAGAGATCCGCCTGTTCGTAGCTCACCTGCGGCGCGTCGTCGTACGGCGGCCGCTTCGCGATCGCGTCGAGGGCGGGATCCTCGATCCGGCTGCGGCGCGGCCACGCGGTCGGGCGGAACGAGAGGTCCACCCCGCGAGCGAGAAGCGCGCGCGCCAGCTCCTCGGACGTGCTCGCGTATCCGATGGGCAGGCCCCAGCGGGACTGCCACGTCACACGCGGGCGCCCGCCCTCGGTCACGCCTTCGGCCTTTCTCGCGCCTCGAGCGCCGCGACCTTCGCTTCCAGCTCCGCCACGCGCGTCCGGAGCTTGCGCTGCTCGACGAGAACGACGTCGAGCACGCTCGTGGCCGCGTGCTGGTACTCCGACACCTGGCCCCACTGCGGAAGGCCATACCACCAGAACGCCTTCGTGATGCCGCGGCGGAAGGCGTTGATCAAGGGAGCGAAGAAGGCTCTCTTCGTCTCGAGGACGGCCTCGTTGAAGATCTCCGAGTGAAAGCGCAACGTCCCGAGCGCGCCCGCGAGCTTCGGGCTTCCGTGGTCGCCGTCGGCGACCTGGCGTCCCGCGGCGGCCAGCGCGTTCGCGGCGTCGTCGTCGGTGAGGATCCAGTAGACGTTCACGGGCGTTTCCCGCGGCAGGATCGAGCCCGCGGCCCGCGCCTGTCAAGCGACGCCGTGCTGAATGAACCCGGCTAGACTGCGCGCGTGACCCGACAGGCAACCGGTCCCGCGGTGTACGACACGGCCCGGCAGGGTCTCCTCTTCGTGGAAGAGGCGAAATCGCTCTGGGCCTACCGGCATCTCGTGGCCGAGCTCGTCGGCCGCGACATCAAGGTCCGCTACAAGCGCTCGGTCCTCGGCGTCGCGTGGACCATGCTGAGCCCGCTCCTGAACATGCTCGCGATGACGTGGGTCTTTTCCCTCGTCATGCGCATGGACGTGAAGAACTTTCCCGTCTACTTCCTGACGGGCTCCATCTTCTGGGCCTTCTTCGCGG
>JBDTML010000325.1:0-8225 GCA_039934255.1 Acidobacteriota bacterium
TGACGACGGATGGCACCGGCAACGTGAGCTTCGGCCCTCTGCCGTTTGCCGTGCCGGCCGGTCAGCCCGTCATTACTTCGACCTCGACAGGCCCGAGCGGCAACACGTCGGAGTTTTCCGCCGCTCCGTCCGGGGCACCGCCGACCCCGACCCCGACACCGACTCCCACGACGACACCGACGGTCGGAGTCACGCCGACGCCAACCGCCCCTCCGGCGGGCGGACCCGCCGCCGTACCCACCCTGACGCCTGGCCTGATGGCGCTTTTCGGCGTCGCTCTCGCCGCGTCCGGGCTCCTGTTGCTCAGAAGGAGCGGCTAGAACGCGCGGGGCGCGCCGCCTTACTTCGAGGGCGCTTCCTTCCCGCCGTAGGCGTAATAGAGGACCGTCGTCCAGACGTCGGGTTTGATGAAGCCCTTGCCCCACTTCTCGTCGAGGGCGGACGTGGGCTTCGCGGCTTTCACCTCGTCGATCGTCTTGCCCGCCTTCACGAGCGGAGCGACCGCGTCCCGCGAAGCCGCGAGCATGTCGCGATACGCCTTGACGTCGGCCTTCGTCGCGAGCGGGCCGTGCCCCGGGATGATTTTCGTCGAGGCGTCGGCCACGGCGAGGATTCGGTCCGCCGCGCCGATCATCCCGTCCACGGAGCCTCCCGATGATAGGTCGACGACCGGGTACATCCCGTTGAAGATCGTGTCGCCGCCGTGAATGACGTTCGCCTTGCGGAAGAAGACGACCACGTCGCCGTCCGTGTGAGCGGGGGGCACGTGGACCGCATCGACGTCTTCGCCGTTCAGGTGGAAGGACAGAGACTCGGCGAACGTCACGAGCGGAAGGGCCGCCGCGGGAGACGCGGGCACCGTGCGATCGAAAAGCTTGATGAACTGATCCTTCGACATCCGTTTGCGGACGTTGTCGTGCGCGACGAGCACGGCGCCGTCCTTGCCGAGGCTTTCGTTCCCGCCCACGTGGTCGCCGTGCCAGTGGGTGTTCAGGACGAACCGGATCGGCCTGTCGGACACCGTCTTCACGGCGGCCTTGATCTTGTCCGTCAATGGAGCGTACTGGTCATCGACGAGAAAGACCCCGTCCGGTCCCGCCGAGACGCCGATGTTGCCGCCCGCCCCGGTGAGCATCCAGATGCCGTCGGTGAGCTTTTCGGCTTTGATCTCGACCTTCGAGAAGTCCTGCTGAGCGGATGCCGGGAGGAAAACACAGGAAACCGCGAGTGTGGCCAGAAGCAGTGTCTTTCGCATGGGGTGATTCTAGGTTAGAGGCGCGACAACTCCAGCGCCTTGAACCCCGTCCCCGCGCCGCGCGGGTCGAGGAGAAACGCGAACGCCGGTTCCCGGGCCGCGCGGGCCTCAGCATCCCTCACGTGGCGTGCGAGGAACGCTCCTTGCGTCTCGAGCGGCGAGACGGCGAAGCCCGCTTCGCCGGCCCACGCCGCGACATCCGTGAAATTCACGTCGGCCGTGATGTCTGCTGTCCCGCCCCAACGGTAGAGATCGGCCCCCTCGAGGCGCACGTGGTGCGCGTAGCCGCGCACGCTGCCGCGCGGACGGCGGTCATAGAGGCGATCGACCGTGTCGCCATAGTCGAGGAGAAGAAGGGAACCGCGGAGAAGAGAAGAGAAAGATTTCTTCGAAAGGAAGAGGGAGCGGACGGCCGGAGCGATTTCAATGCGCTGGTTCACGGACCAGGTTCGCGGAAGCGCGCTGAACGCGCGGGGCGGCCCGAGGCTTTCACTCGACGCGCTCCGCCACTCCTCCTGCGCCTCTTCCCCATTCAAAGAAACCCCCGGTTTCCGTTCTCTCTCCTCTCCCTCTCTCCCCCTCGAAGAAATCCAAAGCGCCTGCCACCCGGTGCCCGACCATCTCAGGACCTGCACGGGGAATGCATCCAGCCATTCCGACGCGTAAACGATCGCCTGCCCGCCGCACGCGGCGAGCGCGTCCTCGAGCGTCTCGTGCCATGTCGCGCGATCCCCAAGGCACGCGCGCTGCGCGGCAGCGAGGACGGGCGACGTCTCGACGAGGTGAAGCGAAACGGTCCGCCTCGCGAGAAACGGCAGCTCTCGGAGCACGACTTGCGCGAGCTCACCCGTGCCGGGCCCGGCCTCTATCAGATTCCATGGCGCCAGACCGCCGCCGAACAGTTCCCTCCGGCGCGCCGAGGCCCAGACCGCGACCGCTTCGCCGAGGGCCGGATGCAGCGTAGCGGCGGTGGAGAAATCGCCGCGCGGCCCCACCTCCCGGATGTTTCGCGCGTAATAGCCCGTCTCGGAGTCGTACAACGCGACCCTCATCCATTCCTCGAATCGAGTGGCCGGTCTCTCCACTGCGCCATCATCAGGCATCTGGCCGCTTGACACGGCCGCGCCGAAGGAGAACGATTCTCGAACGTGAGCGGGACTTTCCCCATCGGCATGCTGGAGGAGACTCCCGGTTCCGTTCTGGTCGTGGACGACGACGCACAGGTGCGCGCGCTCCTCGTCGCCCTTCTCAAGCCGCGAGGCTACGTGACGAGGACAGCCGGCTCGGCGGAAGAGGCCCAGGAGCAACTGAAGGCGTTTCGGCCGGACGTCATCCTTCTCGACCTCCACCTCCCCGGAAGGAGCGGGCAGGACGTTCTTGCCGAGCTCCGCGCCGCCCCGGTTACCCGCCTTCTTCCCGTCATCATGATCACCGGCGGCGCCACGGGAGAGGAGCGGCTCCGGGCCATGGCCGGAGGCGTCACCGACTTCGTGAAGAAGCCGTGGGCCTCCGAAGAGCTCCTCGCGCGCATCCGGTCTCTCGTCCAGATGAAGCGTTTCACCGACGCGCTCGAGCATGCCGAGCACGTCATCGTCGCGCTCGCGCACGCCATCGACGCGCGCGATCCGTACACCGCTCAGCACAGCGAGCGCGTTTCGGTCTATGCCGGGCGCCTCGGCGCGAAAATCGGCCTCACGGGCTTCGAGCTCGAGGCGGTGAAGCGCGGGGGCCTTTTCCACGACATCGGCAAGATCGCGATCCGCGACGCCGTGCTCCTGAAGCCCTCCCGACTCACCCCCGAAGAGATGGCCGAGATTCGAAAGCATCCGGTCGTGGGACGCGAGCTTCTCTCGGGCATGAAGACGCTGTCCTTCGCGCTCGACGTCGTTTACGGCCACCACGAGAGGATCGACGGATCGGGTTACCCGGAGGGCCTCTCGGGAGAGTCCATCCCGCTCACGGCCCGCGTCACGACGATCGCCGACATCTACGACGCCCTCACGACGGCGCGGGTTTACCGCGCCGCCCTCACGCGCACGGAGGCCCTCGCCATCATGGCCGAGGAGGCCCGCCGGGGATGGTGGGATCTTCGGCTTCTCGACACGTTCCGAGGCGTTCTGGAGAGTATTCCCGAGGACGTTTCCCTCGTCACGAACGATTCCCCGGCTCCGCTCTAGTCGCCGGGATTCCCAAGAATCGCGGTCACCTTTTCCGCGAGGCGCTTCATGTCGAGCGGTTTCGTCAGGAACTCGATCGCGCCCGCCTGCCCCGCGAATGCCACCCGGTTCTTCTCCGGAAAGCCCGACATGAAAAACACGGGGATCGCGGCGCGGTCGGGCCGCGACTTCAGGACCCGCACCGTGTCGAACCCGTCGAGCCCGGGCATGAGCACGTCCATGAGAACGAGATCGAACGTGCGGGTTTCGAAGAGCGTGAGCGCATCCTCTCCGGAGGCCGCGGAAACGACCTCGAATCCCGCGCGCCGTAGCCACACGCCGATCAGATTTCGAATGCCCTCCTCGTCGTCCACGACGAGAACGGTGCGCGGGCGCGCGGAGGCCACGACTTCATGGGCCGCCGCGGGGGTCTCCTGGATGGCGGCGAGAATCGAGCTTCGCCGATGGACGTTCGTCTTGACCCGGGCCTCGCGCGGCGGAGCCGCTCGGGCTGCCGGGAGCGGCGGCGTCTGCAGGCGCTCGAGCGCCTCGAGAGACGTCGCGACCGCCGCCGCGGTCTGAAATCTGTCTTCCGCCTTCTTGGCGAGACAACGGAGAACGACGGCCGAGAGCTCTCGCGAGACCCCATGGTCTTCGAGCAAGTCGCGGGACACCAGCGTCTCGAGATGCTTCTGCGCGATCGAGAGGAACGTGCGCCCCGTGAAGAGCCGGCGACCCGTCAACAGCTCGAAGGCCATGACGCCGATCGCGTAAATGTCGCTCCGCTCGTCCACGACAAGCCCGCGAAGCTGCTCCGGCGACATGTACTGCGGCGTTCCCACGGCCGTCCCCGCTCCCGTGATCCGGGCGTCCGTTCGATTCGTGTCGTGCGCGAGCCCGAAGTCGAGAATCGAGATGTCTCCCGACGGCCTGATCATCACGTTCGCGGGCTTCAGGTCGCGGTGCACGATGCCGGCCGCGTGCGCCGCCGCGACGCCCCGCGTGAGCTGCGTGAGGATCCGGAGCGCGCGCGCCGCGGGAATCGGCCCTCCGGAATCGATGAGGGTTCCTAGGTCGTCGCCCTCGACGAACTCCATCGTGAGGTAAGGCGATTCTCCGGCGACCCCGTAGTCGAAGAGGCGGCAGACGTTGGGGTGGCTGATCTTCCGGTTCACGCTGACTTCACGCTTGAAACGGAGAAGGACAGCTTCGCGCTCGTCGGGGCGGGACCGGCTCAGCACCTTGATCGCGATCTCCTCGTTCAGCTCGCGATCGAGCGCCTTGAAGACATACCCCATGCCGCCCTTGCCCAGCGATCCCCGGTCCTCGTAACGCGGGAGCGACGCGAAGAAGCTCGTGCGGAGGGCGTCGAGGCCGCGGAGAGGAAGCTCAGACACCCGACAACTGTGCCCGTCTCAGCCGGCAGGCGCGGGCGGCGTGAGCGCGCCCTGAGCCGTCACGACGACTTCCTGCGCGAGAAGCTCGGCGCAGTAACGCGCGAGATCCTCGTTGCTGAGATCGTCCCACCCGCCGCAGGTCCCGTGCTCTCTCTGCTCGACGTCACACGCGAGAGGAAGCTTGTTCACGGTCTGGCGCGCCAGCTCCCACTGGTTTCCGAGAGCCTCGAGCTGCCAGCGGTTCACTCCGGGGCGGCGCTCCACGATGCCGGGAAAGTGCTCCTTCAGCTCCTTGTCGTCGAGCTTTCGAAACCCCTGGCAGAAGATGCCGCGGTCGGTGGCCACCCGGCACATGGAGTGGTCTTCGTCCGTCAGCGTCAGGAGGAATTCTCGCAGGGACCGTATCGCCCAGGCTCTGGAAACGACGCGCGGGGAAGCGGCTTCGCCCATGGTGCGAATTCTAGACCCTTTGCAAGCAGGGAGCCCGATAGCACAGCGACACTATTCAAACGCTTGCAGCGCCGGCCCGGACTTCCTATCGTGCGGGCCATGACTCCCATACGCCGCCTGCCGCGTGTCTCCGCCCTGACCCTCTGCGCCGTCCTCGCACTCGCTCCGGCGCTCGCGTGCTCCCCCGCCGCCCCCGGCAAGGTGACCGCCGCTTCCCAGACGATCGCCCCCTCCCCCGGCATCGACCTCGCCGGGATCGACCGGTCGGTCGCGCCGGGAGACGACTTCTTCGGGTATGCGAACGGAGCCTGGATGAGGAGCACCGAGATCCCCGCCGACCGCAGCTCCTGGGGCGCCCACGGCGTCCTCGATGAGCTGACCGCCCGGCGCACGGCCGACCTCATCGCGGACGCGGCCAGGGCGGAGGCCCCCGCCGGCTCGGACACCCGGAAGATCGGCGACACGTACGCGACCTTCATGGACGAGGCGACGATCGAGGCGAAGGGAATCGAGCCGCTGCGCACGGCGTTCGCGCGCATCGCGGCGATCGCGGACGCCGCGGGCCTCGCGCGGGAGCTCGGGGCCACGCTGCGGGCCGACGTCGACGTCCTGAACAACACGAACTTCTACACGCCGAACGTCCTCGGTCTCTGGGTCGCCCAGGACCTCGACGAGCCCTCTAAATACTCCCCCTTCCTCCTGCAGGGCGGCCTCGGAATTCCGGACCGTGAGTACTACCTCGACCCGTCGCCGCGCATGGCGGAGATCCGGGCGAAGTACCTGGCGCACATCGAGAAGATGCTGGCGCTCGCCGGAATCGCGGACAGCGCCGCGAAGGCCGCGCGGATCTTCGATCTCGAGAAGAAGATCGCGTCGAAGCACGTGAGCCGCGAGGATTCGGAAGACGTCGTCAAGGGCAACAACCGCTGGGCACGCGCTGACTTCCCGGTCCGGGCGGCCGGGCTGGACTGGGGGGCATATTTCGGCGCCGCGGGCCTCGGCGACCAGAGCTCCTTCGTCGTCTGGCAGCCGCCCGCCGTCACGGGTCTCGCGGCGCTCGTCCAGTCCGAGCCGCTCGCAACGTGGAAGGAATATCTGGCGTTCCGGACCCTTTCGCGCGCCGCGACACTTCTTCCGAAGGCCTTCGTCGATCAGCAGTTCTCGTTCTACGGCACGACGCTGACGGGCGCGCCGAAGCTTCGCGATCGCTGGAAGCGCGCCGTGAGCGTGACGGATGGCGCCCTCGGCGAGGCGGTCGGCCGGCTCTACGTCGCGAAATACTTCCCCCCTGCCGAGAAGGCGCGCGCCGAGGAGATGGTGAAGAACGAGATCGCCGCGTTCGCTCTCCGGATCGACCACCTCGACTGGATGGCGCCCGAGACGAAGGCGAAGGCCAGGGCGAAGCTGGTTGCGTTGAAGGTCGGGGTGGGGTACCCGGACAAGTGGCGCGACACCTCGGGCCTCGAAGTCGTGCGCGGCGACGCGTTCGGCAACGCCCTGCGCGCCTCGCTGTTCGAATACCGGCGCAACCTTGCGAAGCTCGGCCGGCCCGTCGATCGCGGGGAGTGGGTCATGAACCCGCAGCTCGTCAACGCCGTGAACTTGCCCGCGATGAACGCCCTGAACTTCCCCGCGGCGATGCTCCAGCCGCCGTACTTCGACCCGCGGCGCCCCGCCGTCATGGATTACGGCGCGTCGGGCTCGGTGATCGGGCACGAGATCAGCCACAGCTTCGACGACCAGGGCGCGCTCTTCGACGCCGAAGGGCGCCTGAAGAACTGGTGGACGCAGGAGGATTTCGCGCACTTCACGGCCTCGGCGCAGGCGCTCATCCGCCAGTTCGACGCCTACCGGCCCTTCCCGGACCTCGCCGTGAACGGCAAGCTCACGGTGAGCGAGAACATCGCGGACGTCGCGGGGCTCGCCGCGGCCTACGACGCCTACCGCCTCTCTCTCGGCGGCAAGGAAGCGCCGGACGACCGGGGCCTCTCGGGCGACCAGCAGTTCTTCCTCAGCTTCGGCCAGAGCTGGCGCACGAAGTTCCGTGAGCCCGCTCTTCGCCAGCGCATCGTGACCGACGGGCACGCGCCGGCCGAGTATCGCGCCGACACCGTCCGCAACAACGATGCCTGGTACCGCGCGTTCTCCGTCAAGGCGGGGCAGGCGCTCTATCTCCCGCCGAACGGCCGCGTGCGGGTATGGTGAGGAGTGCACCTCGTCCCCGACGACGCTTCGGGCCCCATAGCGTAAGAGCCGGGCCCTCCCGACGGAAACATGGAACCGAGCGGCTACAATGAGTTGCCGTGTCGCCCCTCGGTCCTCGCACACTCCGGATCGCCGTCGTCGACGACGACGAGGGAGTGCGCGAGCTGATGCGGACGGCCCTCGACCGCGTGGGCGCGACGGTCGATATATACCCCGGCTCCCAGGTCTTCCTCGACCGGGCCATCTTCACCGACTACGACCTCATCTTCTGCGACCTCATGCTCCCGGGCCTTTCCGGCATCGACCTCCTTTTCGAAGTGCGCGGCAAGGCTCCGAACGTTCCCTTCGTCATCATCTCGGGCCAGGCCGCCGTTTCGGACGCCATCGAGGCGATGAAGGCCGGTGCGACCGACTTCCTCGTCAAGCCGTTCAGGATCCAGAGCCTTCTCGACGTCGTCAAGCGCCTCACGCTCGACGTCGCCCCCCGGACGGCGTCCGGCATCTGGAGACGCGAAAAGGCTCAGAACTTCGCGATCGGCAACTCGGCCGTTTGGAAGAGCGTGCTCGAAAAGGCGAAGCGGGTCGCGGAGCTTTCGTCCACGGTCCTGATCCGCGGGGAGACGGGCACGGGAAAAGAGGTCGTCGCGAAGTACATCGCGTCGTTCGGCCCGCGGGCCGGCAAGCCGTTCGTCACCCTCAATTGCGCCGCGATTCCGGACGACCTCATCGAGAGCGAGCTCTTCGGCCACGTGCGCGGAGCCT
>JBDTML010000326.1:0-9196 GCA_039934255.1 Acidobacteriota bacterium
GGTCCGGCTTGTCGCGGAAGACGGTGTTGAAATCGTGGAAATCGCGGCCGGCGGCACCGAGAATGACGACACGTCTCACGGGGCTGTGCATGAAACCCTCCGCGGGGAGAGCCCCGCACACTGAATCTAGGGGAACCGCGGACGGTTGGCCTGATTCCGGTGCTCTATTTAACTCCGAGCAACTCCACTTCAAAGAGCAGGGTCGCGTTGGGCGGGATGACGCCGCCGGCGCCTCGGGTGCCGTACCCGATGGCAGGCGGGATCACGAGGGTGCGTTTGCCGCCGACCTTCATCGTGGCGACGCCTTCGTCCCAGCCCTTGATGACCTGGCCGAGGCCGATCTGGAACTCGAACGGCTGCCCGCGGTCGAGCGAGCTGTCGAACTTCTTCCCCTTCGCCCCGTTCTCATAGAGCCAGCCCGTGTAGTGCATGACGCACTTCTGGGCGGGTTTCGGTAAGGCGCCGGTGCCGACGACGGTGTCTTCGTATTCGAGCCCGGAGGGCGTCTTCGTCATCTTCGACTCCTTCTTGGCCGAGGTTGCTGCGGCTGCGGTGGTGGTGGCGGGCACGGCCGGTTTGGTTCTTTCATCGGCGCAGGCGGGAAGCGCGCACGACAGACTCACGAAACCCGCCAAAACAATCCTCGAAACACGCATCAAAGTTCTCTCCTTCTTCTTCTCCGAAGCAAAGTCTACCGTGGCCCCGCCGAAGAGACGTACGCGTCGACGCGCGCGACGTCGCCCTTCGAGCCCAGGTATATCGGTGTCCGCTCGTGGTTCCGCGTGGGGTGGATGTCGAGGATGCGCCGCCTGCCGTCCGTTGCCGAGCCGCCCGCAGCCTCCGCGACGAGCGCGAGTGGGGCCGCCTCGTACATGAGGCGAATCTTGCCCTGCGGGCTCTTTGAGGTGGCTGGGTAAAGGTAGATCCCGCCCTTGAGGATGATCCGGTGGAAGTCCGAGACGAGCGCGCCGGAGTAGCGCGTCGAGTACGGCCGCCCGGTCTCGGGGTCCTTCTCGCGCACCCACTCGACGAAACGGCGCGGGCCCTCTTCCCAGTCGCGAATCGTTCCCTCGTTCGCGCCGTAATACGGCCCGTGGTCGGGAATGCGAATCTCCGGGTGCGAGAGAAGGAACTCGCCGATGCTCGGATCGAGCGTGAAGCCGTGGACCGTGCGCCCCTCGGTGTAAACGAGCGTCGTGGACGGGCCATAGAGGAAGTAGCCCGCGATGACCTGCTCCTGCGAGATGCGCGCCATGAGCTCGGCCTCGGACTTCACCTCTCCGCGCCCCGAGAGGCGCCTCACGGAAAAAATCGAGCCGACGCCGCCGTTGACGTCGAGATTCGACGAGCCGTCGAGCGGATCGAGGAAAACGATGTACTTGCCGAATTCGACGTTCTCGGGGAGGTGTGCCGGGAGATCCATCTCCTCTGTCACGATCGTCGGGACGAGCTGGCCGTACGCGAAGGCCTCGAGGAAGATCTCGTTCGCGAGCGCGTCGAGCTTCTGCTGCTGCTCGCCCTGAATGTTGATCGCTCCCGAGGCGCCGAGAACCTCCGTGAGGCCCGCCGAGGCGAGGGTCCGGCTGATGCGCTTGCCCGCGAACGCGAGCTGCGAGAGGAGATCCGACAGTTCGCCGGTCGCCTGAGGAATCTTTCGCTCGGTCTCGAAAAGGAATCGGGGGAGCCGCGTCCCGATCTCAGCCATGGATCACGCACCTCATGAAGCCGCCTTCGAAACCGAAACCGCGGCCGCGTCCGCGAGAATCGTCAGGGTCCCGGAAGTGGGGCGCACGCGCGCCGCGGGCAGGGCGGTGTCCTCGAGAAGAACGCGGGCAAGCGCGGCCGCCTTTTCCTTCCCCGTGACGAGAAGCGCCACGTGCCGCGCCGCGTTCACGAGCGGCAGGGTGAAGGTGACCCGGGAAGGCGGAGGCTTCGGCGCGTCGTCGACCCGGAGAACGAGCCGTTGCGCCTCGTCGAGAGACGGGCGCCCGGGGAACAGAGAGGCCGTGTGGCCGTCCGCGCCCATGCCGAGAAACACGAGATCGAAACGGGGCACTCCCTTGTCCGAGGAAGGAGAGAAGATCGAAAACGCGCCCCGCACCTCGGACTCGTAGCGCTCGGCGCCGTCCCGTTCGGTCGCGGGGACGCGGTGGATGTTCTTTCCCGGAATGGAAATGCGGTTGAGCAGCGCGGCGGCGGCCGCGTCGTCGTTCCGGTCGGGATGCCCCTCCGGCACGCACCTTTCGTCCCCAAAGAAGACCTGCGTCTTCTCCCAGTCGACCCGCGAGGCAATCAGCGGCGCCGAAATGAGCCGATAGCACGAGAGAGGCGTACTGCCGCCCGCGAGTGCGACGTAGAACGCCCCGCGTTCGCGAACCGCCTGTGCCGCGAGGTTCACGAAGAGAAAGGCCGCGGCGTCCGCGACGTCGTCGGCGGTGGCAAAGGCGAGGACTTCTCTCACGGCCTTCGCCAGCGCCTCCCGTCCCTCGCGAGAAGCGCGACGGACGCGTCGGGCCCCCACGTGCCCGCTTCGTAGTTCGGGTGGTCCAGGGGCGGGTTGTCTCGCCAGACGTCGAGAAGCGGCGTCACGTGCTCCCAGGCCGCCTCCACCTCGTCGCGCCGGGCGAAGAGCGTGGAGTCTCCGTGAATTGCGTCCATGAGAAGCCTCTCGTAGGCTTCGGGCTGCGACGCTCCGAAAAATTCGCTGTAGCGAAAGTCCATCGTCACGGGGTCGACCTTCGTGACGGGTCCGGGCGCCTTCGCGCCGAACTTCAGCGCGATGCCCTCGTCGGGCTGGATCCTGAGGACCAGCACGTTGGGTTCCTGCCGGAGAACGCCGACCCTGCGGAAGAGCGCGATGGGCGGCGTCTTGAACTGGATCGCGATCTCGGTGACGCGCTTCTGGAGCCGCTTTCCCGCCCGCAGGTAGAACGGCACTCCCGCCCAGCGCCAGTTCTCGACCTGCACCTTCCACGCCGCGTACGTCTCGCGGAGCGACATCGGATTGACATCCTTTTCCTGGCGGTACCCGACGACGGTCTGTCCGTCCACCGCGCCCGGCCCGTACTGTCCGCGCACGCTGTCGAGCAGGATCTCCTCCGGCGACTGCGGCTGAATCGAGCGAAGCACTTTGACCTTTTCGTCGCGAACGGCGTTCGGATCGAACGCCACGGGCGGCTCCATCGCGACGAGGCAGAGAAGCTGCAGGACGTGATTCTGGATGATGTCCCGAAGGACCCCCGCTTCCTCGTAAAACTTCCCGCGGTTCTCGATGCCGATCGATTCCGCGACGGTGATTTGGACGTGGTCGACGTAGCGCCGGTTCCAGAGAGGCTCGAAGATGCCGTTTCCGAGGCGCAGCACGAGGATGTTCTGCGTCGTCTCCTTGCCGAGGTAGTGGTCGATGCGGAAGATCTGCCTTTCGCGGAAGACCTGCGCCAGTTCTTCGTTCAGGGCACGGGCGGTCTCGAGATCGCGCCCGAAGGGTTTCTCCACGATGAGCCGCGACCAGGGACCGCCGTCCACCCGGTAGGCCAAGCCGGCCTGGCCGAGATTGTTCACGACGGCGGCGATCACCGACGGCGGAATCGCGAGATAGAAGAGGCGATTGCCGGTGAGTCCCCGTTCCTTCTCCACCGTCTCGAGCCGGGTCTTGAGGTCCGCGAAGTTCTTCGAGATCGTGAGGTCGCCGCGAAAGAAATAGAGGCGGGACTCGAACGCGTTCCAGTCCGCGTCGTCCACCGGCTTCTTGCGCGCGAACTCGGCGACCGCGGCCTTCATCTCGGAGCGGTACGTCTCGTCCGATTCGCCCGTGCGCGCATACCCGATGATCGCCGTCTCCGGCGGAAGCTGCTTCTCGCAGTGGAGCTGGAAGAGCGCGGGAACGAGCTTCCGCTTGCTGAGATCGCCGGAGCCACCGAAGATGACGATCGTCGCGGGATCGGTCGGGATCGCGCTGCTCATGCGGACCTCTCCGTTCCGCTCTTCGAAGAGAGCGCCCGTCTCACGGCCGCCGCGATGGCGGGCCCGTCGAGCCCCATCAGCGCGTAAAGCTCCTTCGCGGGACCCGATGTCGAATAGAAGGTAACGCCCAGCTTCTTCACGCGCGCGGGAAGCCCGAGGTCGTTGAGACGCGCCTGGATCCAGGTGCCGAGGCCGGTCTTCGGGTTGTGGTCCTCGACCGTGACGACGCGGCCGTGCCGCGCGATGTGGGCGAGATCCGCGTCCGAGAGGTCGCTCCACGCCGCCACGGAGACGAGGTCCACGCGCGTGCCTTCCTTCGCGAGCGCGTTCCAGGCGTCCATCGCGTATGGAAGCATGTTTCCCGCGCAGACGATCGACACGCCCGACCCGTCGCGCAGGTGGTCGGCCTTCGCGGGGTCGAACGCGTAGTCGCCCGCAAAGAACGGCGTGCCGTCTTCCTTCAGGGCGACCGGGAACTTCGAGCGCCCCATGACGAGCGCGTGGTTACCGCGATGCGTCGCCATCCAGCGCGTGATCCGATCGGTCTGGTTCGGATCGCCCGGCGTGAAGACCTTCCAGCCGAACGTCGAGTTCAACGTGCCGAAGTAGTCGATCGAGTGGTGCGTCTTTCCGTCTTCGCCTACGTCGATGCCCGAGTGCGTCACGGCGAGCTTCACGTTCGCGGCGTTCACGTCGTTGAGGCGCTGCTGGTTGTAGGCCTCGGCCACGCCGAACATCCCGAACTCGCCCCACCAGGCCGCGATTCCCGCCACCGACAGCGCGCCCGCGAGGACGGCGGTGTGGTGCTCGGCGATGCCGCCCTGGAAGAAGCTCTTCGGAAACTTCGCGGCGAAGAGATCGGTCTTGGTGGATTTCAGGAGGTCGCAGTCGAGGACGGCCATCGGGACGCCGCCCGAAACGGCCCCGAGATCCTCGAGCGCGGCCCCGAAGGCCCCGCGGTTGTCCGACGTCTTCTCGGTCGTGTACGTCCGCGGCGTGCCCTGCGAGGGCAGGACGACGGTCTCCACCGGGCGGCGGGGAAGCGCCGCGTGCCAGTCGGGCGCGGGCTTCTTCCGCTCGAAAGTCCAGTGGTCGAGGTCGTCCGGGGCGTCGAGGATCGCGAGCGCTTCCTTGCACTTCTCGGGTGAGAGCGCGGCCCCGTGCCACTTGTAACCGTCCTTCTCCATGAAGGGGACGCCCTTCGACATGACGGTGTGGCAGGCCACGAGCGTGGGGACTGTGGCGCCTAGCGCCGCGCGCACGGCGCGATACACGGCGCGGACATCGTGGCCGTCGACCTCGATCACCGCCCATCCGTCCGCTTTCCAGTCCGCCAAGATGTCCTGCTTGAGGATTTCGTCGTTCGTTCCCGAGAGCTGCACGTGGTTCCAGTCGAGGAGGGCGACGAGATTCGTGAGGCAGAACTTCACCGCGTAACGCCGCGCCTCGGCGAGCTGGCCCTTCTGCTGCTCGCCGTCGCCCATCGCGCAAAAGACCTTCGCGCCGTCACCCTTGATCCGCGCCGCCAGCGCGAAGCCCACGGCCGCCGACAGGCCCTGTCCGAGGTTTCCCGTGCCCCAGTCGATCCCGGGAACGTCCCTCTCCACGTGCCCCTCGAACGGCGAACCGCCGCGCCGGAACCCGAGTAGCGGAAGCGACGGGTCGAACCAGCCGAGGTGCGCCAGCGCCGCGTATGCGGCCGGCGACGTGTGCCCGTGGCTAATGACGATGCGGTCGCGCCCCTCGGCGAACGGGTTCTTCGGATCGCAGTTCGCGAAGCCCCAGAGGACGAGTTCGAAGTCGATCGACGACATCGAGCCCCCCGGATGACCCGACGCCGCGAGCGTCGTCATCTTCAGGATGTCGCCGCGCGTCGCGACGCCGAGCGCGAGGAGCCTCGCGACCTGCCCCTCCGTCAGCTCCTCCGCCTCGAAGTCTCCGAGGATCACTCCATCACCCCCTGCGTCATCTTCAAGGCATCGACGCGGCGCGTCTCGATCGCCTGAAGGAGCTCGACGTAGGACTTCTCGAACAGGACGACGCCGTCCCGCTGGAGCTCCTCGCCGACCGCTTCGACGTCGATGCCGAGGGCGCGGAGGTCGTCGAGCGTGCGGCGCGCGGTCGGCACGCCTTCCTTCACGGTGTCGTCCGGCGTCCGGCCGTGATCGAGGAGCGCTTCGAGCGTCTTCTCGGGCATCGTGTTCACGGTATCGGGCCCGACGAGGTTCTCGACGTAAAGAAGGTCGGAGTAGGCGGGGTTCTTCGTTCCGGTGGAAGCCCAGAGGGGGCGCTGGACCCGCGCGCCCCGCGCGCGCAGCGCGAGGAAACGCTCGCCGCCGAAGACCTCCAGAAAGTCCTCGTAGACGACCTTCGAGTTCGCGATGCCCGCTTTGCCGCGCAGGCCCTCGAGGCGGGCCTTCTCCGGGCCTGAGGCCTTCCCCGCCTTCTCGTCGAGACGCTTGTCGACGAGCGTGTCGACCCGCGAGACGAAGAAAGACGCGACCGAGTGGACGCTCGAAAGATCGCCTCCCTTCGCCGCGAAGTCCGAGAGGCCTTCGACGTAGGCGTTCGCGACGTCCCGGTAGTGCTTGCGGTTGAACATGAGTGTCACGTTGATCGAGATTCCTTCGCCGATGAGGCGGCGGATCGCGGGGACGCAGGCGGGGGTCGCGGGCACCTTGATGAAAACGTTCGGGCGGGCGAGCGCGCTTTGGAGCCGCTTCGCTTCGGCCACGGTCTTCTCCGTGTCGCCCGCGAGGGAGGGCAGGACCTCGAGCGAGATCCACCCGTCGACGGGGTTCCGGTCGTTCAGCGCCCGGAACGCGTCCGCGCCTTCGCCGATGTCCTTCTGCGTGAGCGCGTCGTAAATCGCGAAGGCGTCCTTCCCGCTTCGCGCCAGGCGTTCGATGCCGGAGTTGTAGTCGCCTTCGTTCTTCTGGATAGCCTGGCCGAAGATCGTGGGGTTCGAGGTCACACCGTAGATGGAGCCCGCTTCGATCAGGGACGACAGCCGCCCCGAATGGATCATCTTCGAGGAAATACTGTCCAGCCAGACGGCTTGGCCGCGCTGGCGGTAATCGACGGGTGCGCTCATGGCGTTTCCTCCAAGACCCTGTGGATCGTATTACGAAGTCTAGGGCGGCAGGATCGCGTCCAGATCGGCCTGCGAGAGACGGTAGACGCGCAGCGACGTCCCGATCCATGCATCCGGCGCGCGCCGCCGAAGAGCGCGCAGGAGCCGGCCCCTCTCGGCCGCCTCGAACGCATCCCACACCGCCACGTCACGCCCGAGGAGACCCGCCGGGCGGGCGAAGCCGGACGCGCGCGCCATCTCCCATCGGCTCGCATACCAGTCCCTCGTCCCGGGCTTCTCCCAGAATTCGTCGCGCGCGATCGGAATGAAGAGCCCGATGAGCTGGTTCACGCTCGCGACGTAGACGCCGGGCGTCAGGGGCGCGGGCGCGCCGAACGGGTACGCGCTCGTGAGGTTCGTCGCGCGTGGGACGCATCCCCGCGGGTCCACCGCTCCGAAGTAGGCGAGCTTGACCTCCGGGTCGCCATTCTCCTTCGTCCAGCGGGCGAGGCGAAGGAGGTCCTGGCCCCAGTCGATGTTGCTGTCGGCGAGCCAGCGGGAGCCGTTCCGGGAGCCCCCGACGGTCTCGTTGAAGTAGCCGAGCTCGTTTGGATGGACGAGCGCGATCTCCGCGCCCATCCAGAGGACGAGCGCGACCAGAAGCGCCCAACCCCACCGGGGTCCGGCCCACGCCGCCCCGGCCCCGGCGGCGACGGCGAGAACCGCGTGAAGAGGCAGGATGTGTCGCTCGCCGATGTTCATCGCCTGAAGAACCGCGAAGACGCCGTACGAGACGGCAAAGACGGCGAGTCCGGCCGCGAGGAGAAGGTCCTTCGGGCGGGCTCTCCGCGCCGCGATTGCGAGGAGCCCGAGCGCGCCGAGAAGGAGCTCCGGAAGCGGGGACTTGACGAGAAACGCGACCGGGAAGTACGCCGCCCATCCCGGCCCGATCGCTCCATGGAAATAGGCCGTGCGCGGGTACGACATCTTCTTGAGCAACATGACCCCGTAAATCCAGGCTTCCGGCAGGATCTGGTTTCGCCGCGCCCACCGCGCGAAGGCCGCCGTCGGTCCCGTGTAAGCGACTCCGCGGGAATCGCTCAGGACCGCTTCCCAGGCCGCGCTGTGGCTCGTCACGGTGGAGCTCCCCGCTTGAAGGGGGACGTGCATGCGTGCCACGGCAGCGCCCGGCCCGCGAAAGGGCGAGAACCGGAAGCCGTAGCACGCCCAGACAGATCCCCAAGCGACGAGCCCGCAGACGACGGCGACGCCAGCGAGGGAGACGACGCGCGCGCTGCGCGTCGCGGCCGCGACGACACCCATGGCAAGAAGCGCCGGGAGGACGATCGGCCACGAATACTTCGTGAGGACGAGCGCGGCGAGGAGCAGCGCCGCGGCCGCGAGGCGGCCCGGTGAGAGCCGCTCGACGAGGCGGGCGAAGGCGACGAGGACCGCGAGAAAGAGGAGGGCCGCCGGGAGGTCCGTGGTCACGAGATGGCCGTGGGCGAGAAGCGACGGCGACAGCGACGCGACCGCGAGCGCGAGAAGCCCCGCATCCCTTCCGAAAAGACGGCGGGAGGCGGCCCGCACGAGAACGAGAAGCACGAGAAGCAGGACGACGATCATGAAGCGCCCCATCGTCAGGAGCGGAACGCCTGAATTCTTCTCGAGGACCTCCCGGCCCACCGCGACGAACTCGCCTGTCCGGAACGCCTCGCTTTTCGGGTCCGGAAGCACGACCGCCACGAAGGCGGACGGAAGCGCCGCCCAGAGCCGGGCGAGGGGCGGATGGTCCGGCGCGAAGCGCAGGTCTCCCGTCTTCAGCTGGACGATGCCGGCCGGGAGGTGGATGACCTCGTCGAAGGCCGCGCTGTCCGCGAGGAGCGCCGTCACGGCGAGAAGCGCGGCGAGAAGAAGAAAACCCGCCGCGGCCGCCCGCTCGGCGCGCGGGCCGAGGAGCGCCGGCCCCTCAGCCGGTGGCATTCCCGGGCCCGTACAAGGGCATCCGCGAGCCGAGAGCCTTCAGCCGCGCGACGATCGCCTCCCGCAGCTCGGGAAGGCCCTCTCCCGTGGCCGCGGAGATCCGGACGGCTTCGGCGTCGAGCGCGCCCGCGTGCGGGCGGTCGGTCTTGTTGTAGGCGAGAAGGATGCGCCGCTTCT
>JBDTML010000327.1:0-10508 GCA_039934255.1 Acidobacteriota bacterium
ATTTCGGGGCGGGCGCGGGCGCCTTGCCGCCGCCGGCGACCGCCTCCGCTCGCGTCGCGGCGAGCGTGAAGAGGCGCGTGAAGCCCGCGATGTCGAAGACTTCCTTGACCTGTGGGCTGAGGCCGGACAGGGCAAGGCCGCCCGTTCCGCCGCTCACCTTCTTGGCGAGCATGAGGAAGATCCTGAGGCCCGCGCTCGAGACGTATTCCATGCCCGCGAGGTCGAGGACGAACCGGCGCTGGCCGGCCCCGAGGTGCGTGGCCACGGACTTTTCGAGGGCTCCGGACGTCTTCGTGTCGAGCCGGCCGACGAGCTCGAGCACCAGAATCTCGGCCTCGCGGCTTTCGCGGATCTCGAGGGGCACGGCCTAGTCTCCGTGGTAGACGAGGTCGACGCCGCCGAATCGCAGCGTGTCGCCGTCGACGACCCGCGTTTTGACGCCCGTCACGATGCGGGTGCCGTTCACGAACGTGCCGTTCGCCGTCCCGATCTCCTCGAAGACGAACGTCTCGCCGTTCTCGCGGACGAGTCGCGCGTGGCGGCGGCTCGTGAGCTTCTTCGTGTCGAGTGGGCCGAGCTCGATGTCGGGCGCGAGGCCGCTGACCGAGTCGAATCGCCCGAGGCCGACGTCGTCCTTGTCCGGGAGCGGGATCGAATCGCCGCCTGGGGGCACCAGCGAGCGTGGCCGGGCCGCGGCCTTGGCCGCGGGCGCGGGCGCGGGAACCGCCGTCTTCGTCACGGCTCTGGCCGCTGGTTTCGCCGGCGCGGACGCCGCAGCCTGCGCCTCGGCCAGGTCGGCCCGCGCGCCTTCGGCACGAAGGCGTCCGGCCAGAAGGCGAAGCATGCGCACCGCGACCTCCGGGTGTTGCCGGAGGAGCTCGTCGAGGGTCGTCGCGTCGATCGCGAGGAGCTGGCAGTCCGTCGCCGCGCGGGCGGAGGCGCTGCGCGGCTGATCGTCGAGAAGAACCATCTCTCCGAAGAAGTCTCCGGCCTCGAGGAGGGAGAGGCTGTGTTCTTTCGGTCCGCTGCCGCGGAAGACCTCAACCGAACCCGATTCGATGACGAACATCTCCTGGCCGGACTCGCCCTCCGTAATCACGGTGGCGCCGGCCTTGTACGTCGCGGATCCTGCCTTCATATCGTTCACGCCAAGTGTACCGCCGGATGCGATTTTCTCCTTTTACGCGGCCCGGAATCGGCGTACCATCGTGAAAATACACACGTGAAATTCAATCGCCGGATTCTCCAAGCCTCGTTTTCGACCGCGCAGGTCGCGCGACTGACGGGACTGTCGGCCCGGCAGCTCGACCACTGGGACAGGCTCGGCTTCCTGTCGCCTTCGCTCGCGAGCGCGTCGGGTTACGGGTCGAGGCGCCGCTATTCCTTCGCCGACGTCGTCCGCCTTCGCCTCGCGGGGAGGCTGCGCGCGTCGGGCTTCGGCCTCGCCGAAGTGCGCCGCGTCGTGGAGACGCTCCGCCGGCTCGACCCGGCCCGGCCGGGTGTCACGAGCGCGCGCCTTCTCGTCACGGGCCGGAAGGTGCTCTGGGCGTCGAGCGACAGCGAGCTCGTGGACCTTCTCCAGGGCGGTCAGCTCATGCTGGTGTTCCCGCTGGGAGAGGCCGTCGCCGACGTCGCCAGAGCCGTGGAATCGCTCGCTAAAGAGAGCGACGGCGGACTCGTCGAGGCCGCCTCCGTCCGGCGCCACGCCTGAAAAACATGCTACCCGAAGAAGATCTCTCCGCCCGGGTATCCCGGCTGGCTCGTCTGGGGCGCGCCCGCGGTTTCGTGCGGGAGCGGTTCGAGCGCGATCTCGCCGCGGCGAGCGAAGGCGTGACGCGCGCCGAGCTGCTGAGGCTCCTTCTCGTCGAGTGGATCGGCGTGACGGTCCCCGTGAACGAGGTCTCGCGCCTCTGGGCGCGCGTGGAGCGCTCCTGGAACAAGATGGACGAGGCGCTTGGCGCGCCCGTGTCGCTCCAGACGGCGCTCCTCCACGAGTTTCACAGCCGGCTCGGCAAGCTGAAGGAGCCGCGCCTCCTCGCGGACCACGAGGTCTCTGCCCTTCGCGTCAACGCGATCACCGACCCGCTCACGGGCCTCTACAACCGCCGCTTCCTCCACGACCACCTCGACCGCGAGGTCTCGCGCGCCGAGCGCAGCGGCGGCGTCGTGTCGGTCCTCATGATGGATCTGGCGGGATTCAAGTCCATCAACGACCGGCTCGGCCACCCTGTGGGCGATGGGATCCTCGTGCGCACGGCGAAGGTCATCCGCGAATCGCTCCGCGTGGTGGACGCGGGCTGCCGGTACGGCGGCGACGAATTCGTGACGGTGCTCCCGAACAGCGACGTGGTTCATTCTCTCGCCGTCGCCGAGCGGATACGGCACAAGGTCGCTGCCATCCGGCTGCCGCTTCGGGTTGGCCTGAAGATGGGGATGAACTACGGCGTCGCGACATTCCCGACGGACGGGCGCCTGCTCGACTTTCTCCTCAAGATGAGCGACATCCGGCTTTACGCGTCGAAGCGCCAGAACGCCAAACCTTTCGAGAGGACGCGGCGCTTCCCGCGTTTCAGCGTTCCCGGCCTGACGGTGAGGGTGGGAGCGGTCGGAAGCACCGCCCGGAAGTCCTCGGTCTCCGAGGTCCACGACATCTCCTACGGCGGGATCTCCTTCGTGACGACGCGGGAGAAGACTCCCGACCGGATCGAGGGCGAAATCCTGCAGCGCCACAGCGGTGAGCCGCATCGCGTGGCGATGCGGCGCGTGAGCGCGGTCCCCCTGGCGGACGGCCGCATGCGGGTGGGGTGCGCCTATGTGCACTGAGCCGGAAAGGCGCGCGCGCGCCCCGAGGTTGGTCTGGACGGACGCCCGCCGCTGAGCGCTTCCGCGGGGGCGGGCCTCTTCGGGCCGGCCCTCCTGTCTCTGTCCCTCCTCGTCCTGATCGCGTCGGGCGGGGCGGCTCCCGCCGACGTCCCGGCCCTGGCGGGCCTCGCCGCTGCGTCGCTCGTGTCGGGCGGCCTTTTCGCGACGACCCTCGCGGCGGGCGTTCTCGGGCCCTTTGCCGCGCCCCTGCGCCTCCTCGTCCCGCTCGCCCTCACGCTCGTCGCTCTCGCGCGGACGGGGGGGATTTCGAGCGATCTCTTCCCGCTTCTCGTCGTCTTCGTCGCGGCCGAGACCGTGATCTCGCGCGAGGGCGGCCGCTTCCTCCTCGTTGGGACGTACGCGGGCCTCGCGCTTCTCGTCGTCATGTCCCCGGCTCCCACGGCGGCGGCGGCACGTTCCATGGCCCTGCGTTTCGCCTGGCCGGCGGCGGCGGCGCTCGGCATCGAGCTCGCCGCGCGCGCGAAGGAGCCCACGCGAACGTTCGCGTCTCGGGACGCCCGGGACGAGGCGGGCGCGCGCCTCCCCGCGCCAACCCTGCCGACGGGCGCGCGGCCGGACGGGGACGCGCCCCGTGATGCCGTGCGCGATCCGCGGGCGGAAGTTCTTCATGACCTGAAGTCGCCGCTGACCGTCCTGCGCGTCTATAGCGATCTCGTGGCCGAGGCCGCGCGCCGTGGAGAGCTGCCTTCGGAGGCGCATCTCACCGGGCTCGCGCGCGAGATGGCGCTCATGGAGTCGCTCACGGGGATGCCGCCGCGAGCGCCGGCTCCCGCGCCGCTCGCGTCGGGAGCCGCGCCTCCCGCGGCTCCGCCCGCGCCGCGCTCCGATCTCGTGCGCGTCCTCGCGACGCTCGTCGAGTCGTACAGGCTCGCGCACGGGGGGCGGGTGCGTCTCGAATTCGTGGCGGAGGGAGCCGAGATTCCGGTCGCGGCCGATCCCATCGCTCTCCAGCGCGCGTTCCGAAACGTGCTCGACAACGCGGTCAAGTACACGCCAGCCGGCGGCCAGGTGCGCGTACGGGCGAGCGTGATCGCGCAGCACGCGTTCGTCGTCATCAGCGACACGGGAGCGGGGATGACGCCCGACGAGCAGAAGCACGCGTTCACGTTCGCCTGGCGGAGTCCGTCTGCGTCGGCCTCCGGCGTGCCGGGACGCGGCATCGGGCTCGGGGTCACGAAGGACCTGCTCGAGGAGAACGGCGGAAAGATCTCGCTGCTCTCGGAGCCGGGGCACGGGCTCGAGGTCACGATCATGTTTCCCGTCGCGCGCGAGGCAGGCGCGTGAGCGGACGCGGCGGACGCGTCTACGTCGTGGACGACGACCCGGCGATGGTGGAGGCGGTGGTCGCGGTGCTGTCCCTCGACGGTTTCGAGGTGGACGGCGCGAGCGACAGCACGGCGGCGCTTCGGGCCGTCCTCGGCGATCCTCCGGCGCTCCTCGTCCTGGACGTCAACATGCCGGGCCTCACCGGCTGGGAGTTCTGCGAGATCCTGCGCCGCCAGCCTCTCACGCGCGAGCTGCCCGTTCTCTTCCTCACGGGGCGCGGCGAGGTGAAAGACCGGATCACGGCGATGCAGGTCGGCGGGACCGACCACCTGACGAAACCATTTCACGCCGAGGAGCTGCGGGCGCGCGTGCGCGCGCTGACGGCGGGCGTGCCGGCACGAGGAGAACCATGAAGGCGACGAGAGCGCGACGGGCGGATTCCCTGAGGCTCGTGGCGGAGCGGACCCCCGTGGAGGTGCCCGAGATCGAGAGGCTGCGCCTCGAGTCTCTGCTTCAGGACGCCATCACGGGTCTCACGCTGCACCCGTTTGCCGACCTCAAGGGGGAGCGGGTCGCGAACCTCGGAGTGATCTACGTGCAGCTCGGGCGGTTCGCGGGCGTCGAGAGCCTCTACGGCTGGGAGCTTTACGACCGGATCCTGCGCGTGACGGCGGCGAGCCTGCGCGAGGACGTCGCGTCTTCGCCGCTCGCGCCGGGCCTCCTTGCGATGTCCTTCAACGGCTCCGACGGCGTCTTTCTTCTCTTCGACGCCGCGCGGCGGGCCCCCGGCCGGCGGAGCGTCACGCTGGAGGCGGAGGCCGCGCGGCTGCGCCAGGGCGTCGGCCGCCGCCTCAAGCAGGCGCTCGGACGCTCCGCGGTGGACCTCATGCACATTCACGCGACCGCCCTCGTGATTCCGGACGACCCTCGCGTCCGCCTATCCCGGCAAGTCATGCGGGCGCTGGCCGAGGCGACGCGCCTCGCGGACGCGCGCGAGAGCGGTGAAAAGAAGGGCTTCGTCGAGCGTCTCAAAGCCCTTCTCTCCGCGAAAAAGCTCCGCGCGGTGTTTCAGCCCATCGTCGGCGTGGCCTCGGGCGAGGTCCTGGGATACGAGGCGCTCATCCGCGGACCCATCGGCCACGAGCTCGAGATGCCCGATGAGCTCTTCGCGGTGGCGCGCGAGGGAGACCTCGTTCTCGAGCTCGAGAGCCTCTGCGTCGAGACCGTGTTCTCGTCGCTTCCGCGGGTCGCGCGCGGCAAGCGCCTGTTCGTGAACGCCTCCGCGCGGCTTCTCACGCACTCGGTGTTTCTCGACGACCGGAATCTCGCCGAAATGAGCCGCATGCACGGGGACGTCGTCCTCGAGCTGTCGGAGAAGGAAGTCGTCTTCAATTACCCGGCCTTCCGCGAGGTCGTCGGTCGCCTTCGGGCCGCCGGCTTCGGATTTGCCATCGACGATGCGGGCTCGGGTTACTCGGGCCTCGAGTCGATCGTGCAGCTCCGGCCGGAATACGTGAAGGTGGCGCACACGCTCGTCTCCGGGCTCGACGAGGACCGGATCAAGCGCGAGATCGTGGGCTCCCTCGCGGCCCTGGGTAAACGAATCGACGCCGATCTGATCGCCGAGGGCATCGAGACGCCGCGCGAGCGCGAGACCCTCCGGAGCATGGGCGTTCCCTGGGGCCAGGGCTTCCTCTTCGGCCGTCCGGCCGCCCGTCCGGTCGTCCTCAACCCGTGACGGCTCTCGACCGATCTCTCCTCTTCGGCGCCGGCCTGCCGCTCCTCCTCGCGATCGTCTTCGTGGCCGACCGCAGGGGAGCCTTCAGGCGGGACGTATTCGCCTCGCCGTGGAAAAAGCGCGCCGCGCTTTTCCTTCTCGTGCTCGTCCTGATTGCGACGACGCTGCTGCCCGCGGCGGGCGGCGGTCGCGCTCCGGACGTCTCCTCGCTCCGCTTCTCCCAGGTGTTCGCCCTGCAGGCGATCCTCGCGGGCTTTCTGCTTGGCTGGTGGCTGCTCAGCGGAAGGCCGCCCGTGCGCTCTTTTCTCGGGCTCGACTCGAAGCGTCCTCTGGCCGAGGCGGGTGCCGGTGTCGCGCTGGGCCTCGTCGGCTGGACGCTGACGATCGTGGTGGGCGTCTCGGCGGCGCTGCTCTTTCACGTCTTCGACTACGACCCGCACCGCACCGTGCCTCCCCTCGTCGGCTGGCTCGCCTCCCGCCCGGCCGCGCAGAGGGGACTTCTCGTCCTCCTGGCCATGACGCTCGAGGAATTCCACTTCCGGTCGTTTCTCCAGCGCCGGCTGGGGGCCATCCCCGCTTCGATCTTCTTCCTGCTCGCGCACGCCGGTTACGGGGAACCGTTTTTCTTCGTGGGCCTGCTCGCGATCACTGCCGTTCTGGCGGTCGCTTTCTCGAAGACCGGGAACGCCGTCGCATCGATCGTCGCGCACGGCACGTTCGACGCCATTCAGCTCTTCATTTTCCTGCCGGCGGCGCTGAAGCTGATCGCGGGGGACTGAGAGCCTTCTCCGGCTGCGGGGCACGGGCCGCGGTCCGGCCGCGCACGACCTCGACGCGATCGGCCACGGTGGTCACCGTGGCGGCGACCCGGCCGTCCGGGCGCGCGTACAGTGATTCCAGCGCGGCTGCGATCCGTTTCGCCGCCGCCGGCGACGTCGCGCGGAGGCGCCAGACGAATCCGACCGGGAGCGCGCCGGTTCCCAGCGACTCCTTCGGCTCGAAGAAGACGACACGATCGTCCTGCCATTCGGCCGCGAGCGCCGCGGCGTTCTGAGCTCCCGCGCGCTCGAGGAGCGTTCCGAGCATCCACTCCCCGAACGTGTCCTCGTAGAGAAGGCGCATGCCGGGGGGAATGCTCGCGGACGTCGGGCGCTCGGACGCGTTGAGGAGGACGCGCGCCGCGCCTGGGCGCTCCGGGTGGAGGATCTCGGACGTCGTCCGTGGCGGCCGGGTGTACGTCGCGTCGACTGCCGGCCAGCCGCCAACCTTCTTCCTCGCCTGGATCCACGCCGTGCCCCCAACGTACGGGAACAGCATCTCCTTGACGAAGAAGGGCGGCACGCCCTCGGAGCCTTCCACGCTCGCGCCCTGGGCCAGGCCGGACATCATCGTGGCGAGCGTGTCTTCGCCAAAGAGCTCCTTCGACTCGTCCGGCAGCCGGGTCAGGAGCGCGTCCATCATCACGACGGTCGCCTCGCCTTCGAGAAAAGCCTGGAGCGCGAGGAGGGCGTCTGACGAATCCTGCAGCGCCTTGAGCCGGGGCACGAGGTCGAGGCGGCGGTCCTGCAGCGCGTGCGTCAGCTCGTGGGCGAGGAGCGTGTCCTCGAGGAGCGACTCGGCCGAAAGGCCCAGGGCGGGTGCCCCGGCGACGGCCGTCTCGGCCGTCCGCTCGGGCACGATGAAGAATTTCTTCTCGGCAGGATCGTAGAAGCCGGCGACCTGCCTGGCATAGAGCGTCGTGAGCTTCTGTTCGAGGTCCGGCTCGGGGTCGAAAAAGCCGACGGCCGCGAGAGAAGCGGCGTAGCGCGGGAACGGCGCGGGAAGGTCCTCGACGAGCTTCTTCGCGAGAACGCGCGCGAGGTCCTTCTCGTGCAGGATCGCCGAGGCGACCGTCCCTGGAAACGGCACGCCCCGGACCTTCTCGACGAGCCTCTGGGCTCCCGCCACCGCCTGGGGCAGGCGCTCGGCGAGGGGACGCTCGGCCGCCGCGGGCGCGGCAGCGGCCAGAAGGGCGGCGAGAAGGGCAAGGGCGGCGGGCCGGACCGATGGACGGCCCGCGGCGCGCTCGCGTATCATGCGCCCGCGATTCGGGAAGACGGTGGAGGTAACCATCGAGGGTCGAGCTTAGCAGCGCGTCTCCTCGCTCATTTGCAATGACGGAAGCGTCCGTTTCGCCGGGACCGATTGTGCTCTGGCTCTCCAGCAGGTTCGAGAATCTCGAGCTCGGTCAGGCCGTGCTCGAGTACGTCTGCCGGGTGCGGGGCATCGAGAACGACGCCGAGCACTGGATCGGGGTCGCGCTCCGCGAGGCCCTCGCGAACGCGATCAAGCACGGGAATCGCCAGGATCCGTCGCGTCGCGTCATGCTCTCCCTCGGAGGTTCGGCGAACGACCTCGAGATCGTCGTCGGCGACGAGGGCGAGGGTTTCGAGACGACCGCGGTCGCGGATCCGCTTGCGCCCGAGAACCAGATGAAAACCTCGGGCCGCGGCATTTTCTACATGAAGACGTTCATGGACGACGTGACCTTCACGCGCGGCGCGCGCGGCGGCACCGTCCTCACGATGAGAAAACACCTCGGCGGAGACCAGAAGAAGGGAGTGCAAACACGATGAAGACCACGGTGACCACACGAGACGTCGGCGACGTCAAGATCGTCGAGCTCCACGGCAAGATCACGATCGGAGCCGGCGACCTGCAGATGCGGGAAGCCATTCACGCGGCCGTGAACGGGGGCGCGATGAAGATCCTCGTCGACATGAAGGACGTCACGACCATCGACTCCTCGGGTGTCGGCGAGCTGGTGGGTTGCTACACGACCGCCACGCACAAGGGCGCGAAGTTGAAACTCGTGAGCCTTCCTCCGAAGATCAGCGACGTCCTCACGGTGACGCAGCTCATCACGGTGTTCGACGTGTTCACGAACGAGAAGGACGGACTCGCGAGCTTCTGATGTCCGGGAGAGGGCGCGGCATCCGTCTTTCCCTCCGGTGAAGGACGTGGCCGCGCCCCCTGCTTCTTCCGCTTCCTCTCCCGCCCTGTCGCGCCTCCTTGCCGAGGTGCGTGCCGCGGTCGACGCGCGCCTTCCGGCCCTCCTCGCGAGCGACGCGAGTGTTCCCGATCCGCGGGATCCCCTCCCGTCCGCCACGCGGGAAGCCTTGCTGTCGCCGGGAAAGCGGGTGCGGCCGGCGCTCGTCGTTCTCGCGGGAGAGCTGTTCGACGGGCCCCGCCCGCGCCTCATCGACGCCGGGTGCGCGATCGAAATGGTGCACGCGGCTTCTCTCGTCCTCGACGACCTGCCGTCGATGGACGACGCGACGCTCAGGCGGGGCAAACCGGCGCTGCACGTGGCGCACGGCGAAGGGAACGCGATCCTCGCCGCGGTGACGCTCCTCGCGCGCGCCTTCGGTCTCCTGGCGGAAACGGGGCTGCATGCGCGCCGCGGCGGCATCCCCGGCTCCATCGCGCTCGACCTCGTCTCGCGCCTCGCGGACGCCTCGGGGCTCCTCGGGCTTGCTTCGGGTCAGGCGCTCGATCTCGCGACGGACGAGACCGGCGCGACGTTCGACCGCCTCGAGACGATTCATGCGCGCAAGACGGGAGCCCTCTTCGTGGCTTCGGCCGAGTTCGGCGCCGTACTCGGTGGCGCGCGCCAGAACGAGCTCAGCGCCGTCCGCTCCTACGCCCGCAACGTCGGACTCGCGTTCCAGATCGTGGACGACCTTCTCGAGGCCCGCGGGAACGCGGGCGAGACCGGCAAGTCCGCCCGCCGAGCGCCCGCTCCAACGTTCGTGCGGCACGTGGGCGCGGCGGGCGCCCGCACGCTCGTCGCCGAGTTGACGCATCACGCACTCGATGCGCTGAAGCCGTTCGGGAAGAAGGCGGATCTGCTCCGCGAGTTCGCGGCGATGCTGCGGGACCGGAAGAAATAGACGATGAGCGAGCGAGACGCCCGGCCGCCCCTCTCCCTCGACGCCGCGCGCGAGCGGCTCCGGGAGCGGGGATATCTCGAACGGGGCGTGGAGGGCGCGGTCCTCAAGGGTGCGCTGGCGGCGCGGACCCGCACGCGCGCGTTCCTGCTCGGCGCGTCCACGGGGGCTGCGTTCCTCGCTGCGGCGGTGGCCTTCGCCCAGACCGTGCTCGTCGCCGTGTCTTCGGCGCTCCCGCTCCGTGACGCGGCCGTGCTCTTCCTGTGGCTCTTCGCGGGCGCGGCCGCCGTCGCGGCCCTCGTGGTCATCGCGCTCGTCCTCCTGGCGCTCCTCCGGGCCCGCGTGCGCGGCGACGCGGAAGAGGGCTCGACCGAGATCGCCGTGGCCTTCGGCGTTCTCGCGGGAGTCGCGGGCATCCTCGCCGCGCGGCCCGCGCTCGAAAGCGCCGGCGTGCCGGCCGCCGCGGCCGTCCTCGCCGCCGTCGCTTTCGCCGTGCTCATCGCCGTGCGCGTGGCGCGGGGCCTTGCGTTCACCGTGCTGGCGGCCTCGGGGAGGCTCTTCGTGACCCGTCCCTCGCGGACGTTCCTCGCGTGGGCTCTCGCGGGCGGAACGCTCGTTCTCGTGGGGATCTCCGCGCTTCTCTTCCGCGTGCCGGTGGTCGGAGACGCTCCCCTCGTCGTCGCGGCGAACGG
>JBDTML010000328.1:0-8348 GCA_039934255.1 Acidobacteriota bacterium
GAGACGATCCTGCTCGTCCGCGACGCCCCCGGGGCGGTGGATGTAGGGGGGGAGGGGAGCCGATCCGAGGCTCTGGAGATCGGAGAGAAGAGAGAATTCTTTGCTCCCGTGCTTCGTGAACCGCAGTTCGTAGAGGCCACCATCTGCGCTCCGGGTATCGGCGCTTTTCTTAGAAGGTGAATGGGTCGAAGTCTCGGCCGCGAGTGGTGCCGCGGCGGCGGGTATGGTCTCGGCCGTCCAACCCCCTTCTAAGAAAAACGTCCTCCCGGCCTTCACCCGCCTGCCCGGCTTGGCCAGGCAGCGCCAGAGTTCGGGTCCGAAAGCAGAATCTCCCCTCTTCTCTCCCTCCAGCCGAATTCTCTCAACGAGCAGAAATTCCGTCCGTTTTCCCTGCTCGTCCATCCCGAAGATCCGGGCCGGAATGACCTTCGTGTCGTTCAGGACGAGAACGTCGCCCGCGCGGAGCAGTTCCGGCAGGTCGGCGACCGTGCGGTGCGCGATGGCGCCCGTCGCCCGGTCGAGCGTCAGGAGGCGCGCGGTGCCGCGCGGCGCGGGCCGCTGGGCGATCGCGTCGGGCGGCAGGTCGAAGTCGAAGTCGCCGACGTCCATTAGTTGCATTGTGCCCGCAGAGGCTCCGCTAGACTTCCCGTGCATGCACGCGCGGGAGAGGACGATCCTGGGGCTGTACGTCCTCCTGGCGCTTCTTGCGGTGCCGGTCTTCCCGCATTTCCTCTCGCCGAACGAATTCACGCGCTGGGCGTTCGTCGCGTCGCTCGTCGAAGACGGCACACCCGAGATCTCGCGCGTTCTGCCGCTCCTCGGACCCTCCTTCGAGGACGTCTCCGGGAAGGACGGACGCGTCTATTCGAACAAAGCGCCCGGCGCGGCGATCGTATCCCTGCCCGGCTATCTCCTCGCCCGGACGTTCACGGGACCGCCGTCCGCCGCCTCGATGCGTCCCGCTTTATGGGCGATGCGCCTTTTCGGTGCGACCCTTCCCACGGCGCTTCTCGCGCTGCTGGTTTATCGGTCGGGCGTGCTCTTCGGCGCGCCGCGGGCGCGCGCGCGGCTCGCGATGTTCGCGTTGCTCTTCGCCACGCCCCTCTTCACCTACGGCCTGCTCCTTTTTTCCCACGCGCTCGTGGCGGCGTGCCTGTTCGGGGCGTGGGCGTCGCTGTTTCTCCCGCGGGATCCATCTCGGGCGTTTTGGCGAGACGCTGCTGCCGGCGCGCTTCTCGGCCTCTCGGTTTTTTCGGAATACCCGGCGGCGGTCCCCGCGGCCGTTCTCGTTCTCAGCGCGGTGCTTCCCGCGCCGCGGCGCGCGCTGGCCGTGGCGGCGGGCGGCGCGCCCTTCGCGGCTGCGCTCTTCCTCTACGACTCCATCTGCTTCGGCGGCCCGTTCGAGCTGTCTTCCGCGCACGAGAGCGCCGCGGGTTTCCGGTCACTCGCGTCTGCGGGCGTGTTCGGCATCGAGCTCCCGTCTCTGGAGGTGTTCCTGCGCCTCCTCGCGGACCCGTCGAAAGGCCTTCTCGTCTTCTCGCCGTTCCTCCTCCTCTGGCCGGCCGCCTTTCGCGCGTCTCGCGGGTCGTTGCCGGGGCAGGCCCGCCTCGCGCTCGTACTCGCCCCCCTGTCGCTGCTCCTCCTGTACGCGGGCTATCCGAACTGGCACGGCGGATTCACGGTGGGGCCGCGCTATCTCGTCGCCGTGCTGCCGTTCCTGGTGTTTCCATTCATGTTTCGGGTCCCGGGCTCTCGGCAACGCCAGATCGAGTTGCTGCTGATCGGCGCCTCGACGCTGGCCGTCTGCGCGACGACGCTCGCGTTCCCGTTCGTCCCACCGGGCTTCGCACTTCCGTGGGCGACATTTGCCGGCTTCTTCTTTGAAAAGGGATTCACGTTGCCGAATGTGCTTCAGATCGTTGCCCCCGGGGTCGCGCGCTTCGTACTGCCGGTGATCGTGTGTGCCGCGTCGTATGTTTTCTTAGAAGGAGAGAGAGAGGGGAGAGGAGAAGGGCGGCGGACCGCGGTCGCCTTTTGTTTCGGCGGGGCCGCGTGCGCTGCCCTCGGTCTCTTCCTTTCTAAGCAAGATCTTCTTCTTCCTTCCTCTGTCCTCCTCCAGCGCGCCTATATCGCCGACGTCTATTTCGAGCAGCGAGGCGCGCTCGAAGAGGAGATCGCCCGGACGGGAACGCCGCAGCCGCGCCTTCTCGCCCGCCGGGAGCGCGAGCTCGCGCTGCCGCCGCCCTCATTGACTCCTCCTCGGCCACGCGTGTAGTGTCCGCGCGCGCATGGGAGAGGCTCCTGGAACCTACCGGAAGCTCCGGCTGCTCGACGCCGCAGGGCTGGGCCGCGCGATCGCCCGTATGGCGCACGAGATCGTCGAGTCCGAGGGGGGGACCGACGGCTTCGTCCTGATCGGGATCCGCACCCGGGGCGTGCCTCTCGCGCGCCGCCTCGCGGGCGAGATCGAGCGGACCGAGAAGGTGCGCGTCGGGGTCGGACTGCTCGACATCACTCTGTATCGCGACGACCTCTCGACGGTCGCGGCTTCACCGGTCCTCAAGAAGACGGAGATCCCGTTCGCCGTGGAGGGCCGCACGGTCATCCTCTGCGACGACGTGCTCTTCACGGGGCGGACGGTGCGCGCCGCGATGGACGCGATCCTCGATTTCGGCCGGCCGCGGAAGATCCTCCTCGCCGTCCTCATGGATCGCGGGCGGAGGGAACTCCCGATCGAAGCGCAGTTCGTCGGCAAGAGGATCGCCACGTCGACGTCTGAAATCGTCTCGGTCACGTTTCGCGAGACCGACGGCGTCGACGACGTCTGGCTGCTGGACCGCGAGTCCACACCGAAGACCCCGCCCCGAGCCAGAAGATCGCCGGGTTCCCCGCGGCCTTCACCTTCGGCAAGGCGTCCGAAGCGGCGCTCGAAGAAATAGGCGGGTGCGGGCGGCGTGACCACGAAACGAGGTGAATCACCGGAGCCCTCCGTCCCGCGCCCCCCGGCGTTTTCCCGGAAGGACCTTCTCGACATCGAGTCGATCACCGAGGACGACATCCGGCTCGTCCTCGACACGGCCGAGTCGATGCGCGAAATCAACCAGCGGTCCATCAAGAAGGTCCCGACACTTCGCGGGAAGCTCGTCGCGAATCTCTTCTTCGAGAACTCTACCCGTACGCGCTTTTCTTTCGAGATCGCCGAGCGGAGGCTTTCGGCCGATTCGATCGCTCTCTCCGCGGCGGGCACCTCGGTCGCGAAGGGCGAAACGCTCCTCGACACCGGGAAGAACCTCATGGCGATGGCGCCGGACGCGATCGTGATCCGCCACCCGCGCTCGGGCGCGTCCCACCTCCTCGCGCGGAGCTTGCCGTGCGCGGTCGTGAATGCCGGAGACGGTACGCACGCGCATCCCACGCAGGCGCTGCTCGACGCCTTCACGATCCGGCGGGCAAAAGGCACGCTCGCGGGGCTCCGTGTTGCCATCTGCGGCGACGTCTCTCACAGCCGTGTCGCGCGGTCGAACGTTTCGCTCCTGACGAAGATGGGGGCGGGCGTCACGCTCGCGGGGCCGGCGACGCTCCTTCCCGCCGAGATCGAACGGACCGGGGCGCGCATCGTGACGCGCCTCGAAGAGGCCGTCGACGGGGCGGACGTCATCATGATCTTGCGCGTCCAGAAAGAGCGCGGCGGCGGGCTCGGATTCCCGTCGGACCGCGAGTACTTCGAGGTGTTCGGCCTGACGCCCGCGCGGCGGCGCCTCGCGAAGAAAGACGCGATCGTGATGCACCCCGGCCCCATGAACCGCGGCGTGGAGATCGACTCCGCCGTGGCGGACGGGCCGGACTCGGTGATCCTCGACCAGGTGGAGAACGGCGTGGCCGTGCGTATGGCCGTGCTGTATCTCCTGATCGGAGCGAGCGGCGATGAGTGACGCGGTCCTCCTGAAGGGCGGCCGGGTCGTGGACCCGTCCCGCAATCTCGACCAGACGCTCGACGTCCTCCTGAAGGACGGCGTGATCGCGAAGGTGGACGAGAAGATCGCGGCCAGGGGCGCAGACGTCGTGGACGCCGCGGGACTCGTCGTGGCGCCGGGCTTCGTGGATCTCCACACGCACCTCCGGGAGCCGGGTTTCGAGCACAAGGAGACCGTCGCGACCGGTACGCGCGCCGCCGCGGCGGGCGGCTTCACCTCCGTGTGCGCCATGGCGAACACGATGCCCGTCCTCGACGATGCGCCCGCGGTCGCCTTCCTCGTGCGCCGCATCCGGGAAACGGCGGTCGTGCGCGTCTACGCGATTGGCGCCGTGTCGCACGGGCTCGCGGGCCTGGAGCTCGCGGAGATCGGCCTCATGAAGGCCGAAGGCATCGTGGCGGTCTCCGACGACGGGAAGCCGATTGCGAACGGCATGCTCATGCGTCGGGCCCTCGAGTACGCGACGATGTTCGGCCTGCCGGTGGTCGTGCATGAAGAGGACCCTTCCCTCGTGGGCGGCGGCGTCATGAACGAGGGATGGGCCTCCACGCGCCTCGGCCTGCCCGGCTGGCCGAACGTGGGCGAGTCCGCGATGGTCGCGCGCGACGTGCAGCTCGCGGCGCTCACGAAGGCACGTCTCCACGTCGCGCACGTCTCCACCCGCGAGAGCCTCGAGATGATCCGGGTCGCGCGCCGGGCCGGCATCGCGGTCACGTGCGAGGTGACGCCGCATCACCTGACGCTCACCGACGAGGACGTCGCGCGCTCCTCATACGACACGCGCTTCAAGATGAACCCGCCGCTCCGATCGGAAGCCGACCGCGCGGCTCTCGTGGCCGCGCTGGTCGAAGGGACGATCGACGCTGTCGCGACCGATCATGCGCCGCACCACGAGGACGAAAAGGCGCTCGCCTTCGAGGACGCGCCCTTCGGGGTGACCGGGCTCGAAACGGCCCTGCCGGTCCTCGTGGACGCACTCCTCGTCCCGCGCGCCATCACGCTGCAGCGTCTCGTCGAGGTGCTGTCGACCGCGCCCGCGCGCGTCTTCTCTCTCCCGGGCGGCACGCTGGCCGAAGGCGCGCCCGCCGACGTCGTGGTCTTCTCGACGACGAAGTCGACGCACGTCACGCCGGACGGTTTCGCGAGCCGCTCGAAGAATTCCCCTTGGACCGCGCGCACGCTGCGGGGGCGCGTGGAAAGGACGTTCGTGGGCGGGCGCGAGGTCTTCGCCCGGGGCGCGGCGCCCGTCGGCGGTGCCCGCTGAGCGGCAGCTACCTCCGGCCGGTCTCGGGCGAGGCGCCCGTGGCGGCCGGACGGCCGAAGCGCGTCGTCTTCGTGGACCAGTCTCCGCTCTATGCGGAGTCATGGCGCGCAGTCCTCGCTTGCCGCTACGGGCCGGCCGTCTCCTTCGAGTTCCACCGCGACGCGCTCGAGGCGCTCGAGGCCCTGGGCCCGGACGTGAGCCTGCTCCTTCTGGACCTCGAGCTGCCGCTCTTCGGCGGCCGAAAGCTCTTCGAACTCGCGAAAGAGCGGGGCGTGGCAAGCCGGCGCATCGTCATTCTGTCGAGCCGGCCCGCCGAGGAGCTGCACGAGCTTTTCCCGGACGGTTCCTGCCTCGCGGTCATCAACAAGACCGAGCCGAACCAGCAGAACGCCTTCCTGATGATCCTCGACTCGATCGTGAAGCGGCACTGATCACCCCCGCTCCCCGGTGATGAGCCGCGCCGAGCGGCTCCACGTCAGGTAGTTCCAGGCCCATTGCACGAGGATGAGGACGCGGTTGCCGAACTGGACGAGATACATGAGGTGGATGAAAAGCCATGCGAGCCAGGCGGGATATCCCGCGAGGCGAAGGAAGCCGAGGTCCGCGATCGCGCGGCCGCGCCCGATCGTGGCCATGCTGCCCCGGTTCCGGTAGCGAAACGGCTCTTTCACCACGCGCCCGGCGAGGCGGCCGGCGATGACGCGGGCCACGTACCGGCCCTGCTGCATGGCGACGGGGGCCACGCCGGGAAGGGGATGTCCCTTCGTGTCCGAGAAGGCGGCCATGTCTCCGAGGACGAAGATTTCGGGATGCCCTGGAAGGGTCAGATTCTCTTGCACGGCGATCCGACCGGCGCGATCCGTCGGGGCGCCGGTCGCGGCCGCGAGCGCCGCCGCGAGGGGCGACGCGACGACCCCGGCCGCCCAGAGGATGGTCCGGGCCTCGATCGTGTCCGGCGCACCGCCGCGCGAGATCGTGACCCGTCCGCCCTGTACCGACGTCACGGATGCGTTCAAGACGGTCTCGACACCGATGGCGGCGAGCGACCTTTCCGCCTTTGCGGAAAGTTCCGGTGGATAGGCCGCCAGCGCGCGGGCGCCTCCCTCGACGAGGAGGATTCGGGCTTCGGCGGGATCGATGGCGCGAAACTCGCGGCTGAGCGTGTGGCGCGCGATCTCTCCGAGGGCTCCCGCGAGCTCGGCCCCGGTTGGTCCGGCGCCGACGATTACGAAGGTGAGGAGCGCGCGGCGTTCCGCCGGGTCCGTCTCGGTCTCCGCGCGCTCGAAGGCGAGGAGGATGCGCCGCCGCATCTCCATGGCGTCCTCGATCGTTTTCAGGCCGGGTGCCTCGGATTCCCAGTCGTCGTGGCCGAAGTACTGGTGGCGAACGCCGGCGGCGACGACGAGCGTGTCGTAAGGGAATTCACCCGACGTCGCGAAGACGCGCCGGCGCTCGACGTCGAATCCCGTGACGTCCGCGAGCAGGACTCGCGTATTCCGGCTCCTCTTGAGAATTGCCCGGAGCGGTGCCGCGATGTTCGCGGGCGAAAGGGCACCCGTCGCGACCTGGTAGAGCAGCGGCTGGAAGAGGTGGAAGTTGCGGCGGTCGAGGAGCGTGACGTCGACGGGCAGGGACCCGAGGCGGCGGGCGGTGTACAGTCCTCCGAACCCTCCGCCCACGAGAACGATACGCGGTCTGGCTCCGTTCATTAGAACGAGATTCTAGAGGCTCGGCGAGAGAGCTCGGGCCACGGAGGCCGAGGTTCAGCGGTCGATTTCGACCTCGGGATCGTTGTCGTCGAGCTTTCCGTCGTCGTCCTCGCCCTTCACCGTGTATTTGAAGACGCGCTTCACGGCGCCCTTCAGCAGATCTCCCTTGAGTTTCAACGTGCATTCCCCGTCGTCGTCGTTGCAGGCCACAACGCCGATGACCTTCTCCTCGAACGTGATCGTCGTGCTCTTGTGAATGTAGGACCACTTGATCTCGCGGGCCGTCGATCCGTCGCCGTAGCCGGGTATCACGATGCGTTCGGGGTATGCCTGTGCTTTCTTGGAGAAGAGGGAATGACGGACGACGAGAAGCACTTTCTGTCTCTTCGCGGACAGGAGCGGGCCCGTGGAGCTCGCCTTCCCCATGCTGGAACAGCCGGCAAAGAAGAGCCCGGCGACGACGAGCATCGAGAGACCCACACATCGGCGGAGTCCTTTTGGCATCATGTTCATCCTCCTGGTCGCGGACATTATGTCCCGATCGTCCGATTTGGCTCCAATCCACCCCCCCGGAACGTTCATTAGAATGAGACTCTAGAGGCACGATGAGAGAGCTCTGGTCACGCGAAGACGAACGGGATCTCACCGGGTTCCTCGACGCCGTGCGCCGGGATGATCTCGTCGGCGCGTTGTTCGCGATCGAAGGAACCCCTCCGGTCGCGCGGCGGCTGGCCGAGGCCCTCCTCGACGAGGCCGCCGCCGCCGTGCGGGAGCGCGCCGCCGGGACGCGCTCCTCGTTCCAGAAGGCGCGGCTTCTCGCGCGCGTGCTCGCCGAAGAGCTGGGCTTCGCCGGGGACGAGGACGACTACTACGATCCGCGCAACGTCCTCCTGGGTCCGCTCCTCGAGAGGCGCAAGGGCATGCCCATTCTCCTCTCGGTCGTCTGGATGGAAGTGGGCCGGCGCGCGGGGATCCCTGTCGCAGGCATCGGCCTTCCCGGTCACTTCATCGTGCGCGTCGGACCGCCGCCGGGGACGCTCGCGGACCCCTTCGCCGGAGGCGTACCGCTCACGGTCGACGACTGCCGGCGGAAGGTGAAGGCCCTCGCAGGCGGGCGCGTCCCCTGGCGCGCGGAGTACCTGAGACAGATGGAGATTCCGGCGCTCCTCGAGCGCGTCCTCCGGAATCTCTCGGGTTGCCGCGGGCGCACCGGGGACGAGGCGGGTCAGTTCCGCGCCGTGACGTTCCTTTCCGCGCTGCGCCCGGACGAACCGGAAAACCTCCTCTCGCGCGCCGAGCTTGCCGAAGAGCTGGGGGTCCGCGGGCTCGCTCGCGAGGTGTGGGCTGAGATCGTCGAGAGGTTCCCGGAATCGGCGCAGGCCCAGGCCGCGTCCGAGAAGA
>JBDTML010000329.1:0-16813 GCA_039934255.1 Acidobacteriota bacterium
GGACCTCGAGGCCATCGGGGAACGGGAAGAACGCGTCCGACGCTGCGACGGCGCCCTTCGCCCTGTCGCCCGCCTTGCCGACGGCGTCGCGGCACGCGTCGACGCGGCTCGTGCGGCCGCCGCCGATGCCGTACGTCGCGGACTCGCCCGCGACGACGATTCCGTTCGAGACGACGCCCCTGAGGACGAGGTTCGCGAAGCGCATCGCGCGCGTCTCGGCATCCGTCGGCGCGCGCTTCGTGACGACCTTCCATTCCGACGCGTCGTCCGGAGCGAGGTCACCCTCCTGCACGAGGAGACCCCCGTCGATGCCGCGCGCCTCGAGGCGCGGGCGCGGGCCGGCTTCCTTCCCGACCCTCAGCACGCGGAGGTTCGGCTTCTTCGCGAGGACGGTCTTCGCGTCGTCCGTGACGTCGTGAACGACGACCACCTCGAGGAAGTGTGACGTGAGAGCGGCGGCGGCCACGGCATCGAGCGTTCCGGTGTAGGCGACGACCCCGCCGAATCCGGCGATGGGATCGGATGCCCACGCGGCCTCGAATGCGTCCGCCATCGCTGGCGCGGTCGCGGCCCCCGCGGGAATGCGGTGCTTGACGATCGTGAGCGCGCTCGGCCCGATGACGCGCGACGTGTAGAGAGCCGCGTCGGCGTCGAGGAAGTTGTTGTAGGAGAGCTCCTTCCCCTGGACGAACGCGTAGCGCGAGAGGGCGGGCGCCGCGGCGGCGGCATCGACGTAGAGGGTCGCCTTTTGGTGCGGGTTCTCGCCGTAACGGAGCGAAGCCGCGCGCGCGAAGGAAAGCGACAGCCGCTCGGGGAACGTCTCGCCCGTCTCGGCGGAGAACCAGCGGGCGATGGCGGCGTCGTACGCCGCCGTGCGCCGAAAGACCTTCGCGGCGAGGCGCCGCCGCGTCTCGGCGCCCAGAACGCCTGCGTTCGCCTTCAATTCGGCCGCCACGGAGGGATAGTCCGCGGGGTCGCAGACGACGCCGACGTGCGCGTGGTTTTTCGCCGCCGCGCGCAGCAGGGAAGGCCCGCCCACGTCGATCTTCTCGATGGCCTCGTCAAACGTCGTCTCCGCCCTGGCCACGGCGTCCTCGAAGGGATAGAGATTAACGACGACGAGATCGATGGGGCCGACACCGTTCGCGTCCGCCTCGCTCCTGTCGCGGTCCACGGAGCGATCGAACAGGATGCCGCCGAAGAGCTTCGGATGGAGCGTCTTGACGCGCCCGCCGAAGACTTCCGGAAAACCCGTGAGGTCCTCGACCTTGGTGACGGCGAGGCCGGACGCCGCGAGATGCGCGGCGGTGCCGCCGGTCGAGAGGAGTCCGAAGCCCTGCGCGACGAGCGCGCGGGCGAAGTCAGTGAGGCCGGTCCGGTCGGAGACGGAAAGGAGCGCGAGGCGGGGGATCACGGCAGGTAGGGTCCTGTCGATTCGGGGTACTTTTTCACGAACGAAACGTCGCCCCCGGCGGTCTTCCAGATCCATGCCAGGAGACGTGACGAGAGCGTGACCGCCGCGTCGTAGCGCTGGCGCGCCGTGGCGGCGGGCAGCGGCGCCGAGGCCAGCGTTTGAGGCGCCGCGAAGGGTTCCGCGGGAAAGCCGAGGAAGCGGGCGGTCTTCGAGAAGTCCGTGGCCGTACCTTCCGGCGGCGGCAACGCGAAGGCGAGCTCGTGAACGATTGCGCCCGTCTGGTAGGCGACCTCGTCGAAGGCCATGTGCCGACGGATGGCGGCGGCGAGCGCGTGCGCACCGCGAGCCGCGGCCGCGCGGTGCGCCGCCGCGTCCCGCGCACCGGGGTCGGCGGCCGCCGCGTCGCTCACGCCCTGCATGAGCCGGCGGCTGTGGCGCGCGAGCTGACGCTTGAAGTCCGGCGGCGCCCAGGAGGCCGCCTCGGCCGCGATTCGAGCCTCGTCCGCGACGCTCCAGCGCGCGGGGCCGGCGGCCCGCGCAGCGGGCGAGAAGAGAACGAGTGCGAAGGCTGCGGCGATGGCGCGACGTCTCATTGCGGACGGATTGTACGGGCGGTGGCGCGGCCGGCGGCTCAGAAGATTTTCAGGATGTTCAAGCTCATGACGAAGCCCGTCATCCCGCGGTTGCGTCCCGCGACTGGCGTCCCGGCATCGATCTTGACCAGCGTCGCCCACGGCCCCACGAACTCGCCCGAGACGCCCGCGCCGCTGAAGTAGGCCCAGTCGAGCCCGGCGGCCGCGTTCTTGACGCGCGCGTCCTCGTAGATTGCCTCGAGGCGGAAGGCGCTCCCGATGACGTAACCGTATGCGACCTTGGACGTGACGGCTTCCTCGGCGCGGAGGGCGCCCGAACGGAAGCCGCGGAGCGACGTGCCGCCGAAGAACCCGAACGTGTAGTTCGAGAAGCGGTCCGTGTTGTCCGAGCCGAGATAGCCGACCGACGCGCGCACGCGCTGGAAGCGCGGAAGGTGGAAGTCTTTCTGCAGCTCCCCGCTCCATGTCGTGAAGGCGTCTTTGCCCGGGTCGTAGTCGGGGTTGCCCGGAAAGCCCCAGGGGTCCCAACGCGACCGCTTGTTCCACGCGAAGCGGCCCGTGAGCGCCCACCCGCGCCAGTCCCAGGCGAGCTGGCCCTCGAGGCGCGTGATCCAGGTGTTCGACGGAATCACGAACTCCGGAGACGTTTCGACGTCGTCGGCCCCGTAATCCCTGTGCGCTTCGGTGACCGTCGCCGTGAATTTCAGATGGCGCGCGAGGGGGATGCCGGCCTTGAATGCGGCCGCGAAGGACCGGCCCTTCACGCGCTGCGTCTTGTCCTCTTCGCCGGAGGCATAGAGCGCGTCCGTGCCCCGGATCGCGATGCCGAAGACGTCCACGCCGACGTCGACCGGCGACCCCAGGAGCCGCGGCTGGCTCCAGGACGCCGCGAGAAGGACGCCGCCGAAGAGGACCTGGAACTGGTCGTGCCGCTTGCTCGCGTCGAGGTCGATCCAGAAAACGCCGAGGAGCGGGAGCGGGTAGTCGTACGACCCGTCGTAAAAGAGGCCGCCGAGACCGAAGAGCTTGCCGTGTTTGCTGTCGTCCGTGACGACGCGCGTGCCGTCCTTCGCCTTCTCGAGGTAGCGGACGCCTTTTTCGGTGTCGCGCACCATCGTGTCTTTCGACGCAAAGGTCTCGTCGCGTGCCGTGCGGAACGAGGGGTCGTCGAGCCGGATGTCCGTGAGCACGCTTTCGCGCTCGATGACGGTCGTGCGCGAAAAGGTTTTCAGGATCCACTGGCCGGTCGTGCGGGTCGGCAGGCGCAGGGGCGGCCCGCCGTCGTGCGCGGGCACGTCGGTGAAGTCGGCCGTCTCGTCCACGGCCTGGAGCTCGGCCGTGAGGTTCAATTGACGCGTCCGCACGCGGACGGCCGCGAACCCGTCGCGCGCGATCCACGCGCGGCCCGCATACGCGGGCTTGTCCGTCGCCGCGACACGCGGCTCGAAGTCGAGCGCCCAGCACGAGATCCCTCGCACGGCGTCTTCGCCGACGAGCGTGTAGCGGTACGTGTCGTCGAGCGTGAGGGCGAGCGGCATGTCGGCGACTTTCTCGGGCTGCAGGAGCGGGAGTTCGGGCAGCTTGCGGGACGTCCAGCGCACTCCGTTGAAGTACGCGTCGTGCCACGCCCAGTCGAACCCCCCGCCCTTCTCGTAGAAGAACGGCCCCGCGAGCGTGAGGTCGAGCGTGTTGCCGAGGTTCGCGAAGCGGAAGCGCATCGAGAGCGTGTTCGTGGCCGAAAGCGTCTTCCAGCGCGCGTCGCGGGCCGCACGCCATGCCTGGTGCCTCGCGAGGATCTCGTCGGCGGTGATCCCCCGCGCGGCCGCGACACCCACGGCGGCTTTTGGAGCCTCCGCGGGCGCCTTCTCTCGCGCGGTCAGGCGTACGGCGAGCGGGCCTTTCGCGAGCGAAAGCGTGAGCTGCGCAGGGACGGAGCCGGCGGGTATCTCGAGCCTTTTCGAGGCCCCCGTCCCAAGCTCGAGAATTTCGGCCGCGGCGTAGGGCGTCGCGTCGAGCGTGAGCACGACCGAGCCAGGGGGCGCGAGCGCGCCGTCCCGCGTGCCCGGCAGGAGGACCACGCCTCCGAGATCGAGGCCCGACACGACGCGATACGCGTCGCGCTGCGTCCCGTCCGGGGAGGCGGCCGACGCCGCGCGTGTGTCCGGTCCGAAGTCTCCGGAGACGACACGGGCGAAGCGCTCGAGCGTCGCGTCCTCGGCGGCCGGCCAGGCGGGCGACACGACGACGTAGGGGATGTTCTCCGGCGCGAAGCGCGCCGCGACGGCGAGGAGCGCTCCGGGGCTCGGAACGGCGGAAGATCCGAGGTCCACGAGGCCGGGTTTGCCGAACGCGAAAGAGTCGATCGCGGCTCGAATCGCTCCGGGGTTCGACGAACCGGAAGGGGTGACGCCCACGAAGTCGAGATAGGCGGAATTCTCTTCTGATGAGAGGAGAGAGAGATCAGCGGGCGCGACCAGTTCAGCAGGAGCGTTCCGTGCGGCCGTGAAAACGATGCGCGCGAGGGATGCGGCCGCGCGGACCCCCGCAGCCACCTTTCTGAGCAAATACGCCCTCGCCTTCAGATCTCCGCCCGCCGGCGCCGCGAAGGCGATCGTGACGAGATCCGAGCTCGCTCCTACTCGAAGGATTTCTCCGAGACCCGGCCAGAGATCCTCCACCGTCGCGGCCTCCGCCGCGCGAACGTCTGCGGGCACGGCAGCGTCGGGCAGGCTCAGGCTCAGCCCCCACTTCCAGCCCGCCCCGTGCGCGTGCTCGGCGAGTTCGCGCGCTGCCGCGATCGCCCCGGCGCCGCTGCCGGGCAACGCGGCCGCGTCGATCCGCAGGAGCAGCCCCGGCGCGTTCGGCGAATGCTCGGCGATGGGCCGGGCCGCGATGCGGGCGATCCGCGGGTCGCTCGACGAGACCGCGAGCCAGGGCGCCACGTAGGGGCGAGGAGCCGCTCCGCCCGCCACCGGCGAGAGTGAAAGCGCGAGGAGGGCCGGGAGGATCCGGGGAATCACTTTTTTCTGTCCGAAGCGGCGCTCTTCGCGGGTTTTGGTTCCGCCTTGGGTTCGGCCGGCTCGGTTCCGGCCGAAGAGACGATGGGGGCTCCGAGCACGTCTCCGGTCGGAAGGCCGAGGTTTGCGCGGATCTTCCTTTCGATTTCGGCGGCGATGTCGGGGTTGTCGCGGAAGAACTGCTTGGAATTCTCGCGGCCCTGCCCGAGGCGGATGTCGCCGTAGCTGAACCACGCGCCGGACTTCTCGACGATCTTCATCTCGATGCCGATGTCGATGAGCTCGCCGGTCTTCGAGATGCCCTCTCCGTAGGCGATGTCGAACTCGGCGGTCCGGAAGGGGGGCGCGACCTTGTTCTTGACGATCTTGACCTTCGTGCGGCTTCCGACGACGACCTCGCCGTCCTTGATCGCGTTGATGCGCCGGATGTCGATGCGGACCGACGAATAGAACTTCAGGGCGCGCCCGCCGGTCGTCGTCTCGGGGTTCCCGAACATGACGCCGATCTTTTCGCGGATCTGGTTGATGAAGATGAGCGTCGTGTTGGACTTGGAGACGACGGCCGTGAGCTTGCGCATCGCCTGCGACATGAGGCGGGCCTGCAGGCCCATCGACGAGTCGCCCATCTCGCCCTCGAGCTCGGCCTTCGGAACGAGCGCCGCGACGGAGTCGATGACGACGACGTCGATGGCGGCCGATCGGACGAGCGCCTCGGCGATCTCGAGAGCCTGTTCGCCCGAATCGGGCTGGGAGACCATGAGATTGTCCACGTCGACGCCGAGTTTTCGGGCGTAGTCGGGGTCCATGGCGTGCTCGGCGTCGATGAATGCCGCGAGCCCGCCGCGCTTTTGCGCCTCGGCGATGACGTGAAGAGTCAGGGTCGTCTTGCCCGAGGACTCCGGTCCGAAGACCTCGATGACGCGGCCTCGCGGGATCCCGCCGATTCCCAAAGCGGCGTCCACGCCGATGGAACCCGTCGAGATCGACTGGATGACGACGTGCGGCTTGTCGCCGAGGCGGACGAGGGCGCCCTTGCCGAACTGCCGGTCGATCTGCGCCAGAGCCTGCTCGAGTGCTTTTTGCTTTTCCTTGTTCACTTCGACCATTGGGTCTCCTTCAAGAAGAGAGGCGGATTATAGGAAGAGAAAGAGGAGGATTCGGATTTCGGATTCGGATTTCTTAGAAGGGTGAATGAGGCTGAGGCACTCGAAGGGCGTCGAAGCGCGTCGAAGCGCCACACTCTGCACCGGCGCCGATGGACCTTCTAAGAAAATCTTCTCTGGGGGCGAAACGGCCTACGATGGCGTCGCCGTGCGGAAGGAACGAGGGGAAGGTAGGCCCGATATTTCCGAAACGCAAGGAATTCTTCGGCCCTGGCCCGAGGTCTTCGCCGCCTCGCGCGTGACGACCCTCGTCGCGACGTGGTTCGGCGCCGGGCTGCTGCCGATGGCTCCGGGCACCTGGGGAAGCCTCGCCGCGATCCCGTTCGCCCACCTCATCGGGACGATCTGGGGAGGCTCGGGCCTTGCCGGGTTTGTGCTCGCGGTCACGCTGATCGGCGTGCACGCGGCGGGCGAGACGGCACGCCTCCGCGGCATCGGTGATCCACCGGAAGTCGTGGTGGACGAGGTCGCGGGACAGTCCATCGCGCTCCTGCCGGTTTATGCGCTCCTGCCGCCCGAGGCCACGTTCGTCCGTATCGGCGCCGTGCTGGGGGCTTTCGCCCTTTTTCGTGTCCTCGACGTCTGGAAGCCCGGCCCGATCGGCGCGCTCGAGCGGCTGCCCGGGGGATGGGGCGTGATGATGGACGACGTCCTCGCAGGCGCGGTCGCGGGAGCGCTCACGGGCGCCGCGCTCCTCGTGGCGCGATGATCGAGAGAGCCCTCTCCGGCCTGCGGGCGGTCGTGCGCGAGAACGTCCCGCTTGCCGCCCGGACGACTCTCCGGATCGGGGGGCCGGCCCGTTATCTCGTGGAAGTCCACGACGCGGAGGCGCTCGCGGCGCTTCTCCGCGCGGGTCGCGCCGCCGGGCTGCCTGTTCTTGCCCTCGGGAAGGGGTCGAATCTCCTCGTGCCCGATGCCGGATTCCCCGGCGTCGTGTTCACGCTCGCGGGCGACTTCCTTGCGACGGGGGTCGAGCCGCCGGAAGTCGTCGCGGGCGGCGGCGTTTCGCTCATGTCGCTCGCCGCCAGAGCGCAGCGGGCGGGCCTCTCCGGCCTCGAGAACCTGTCCGGCATTCCCTCTTCGCTCGGCGGGGCCGTGCGGATCAACGCGGGGTCCTACGGCGCGGAGCTGTTCGACGTTCTCGTGACGGTCGATCTCGTCTCGGGCGCGGGGGAGATGCGTACGGCGGAGGCGCCCGGAATCGCGCATGGCTATCGGTGGACGGCGCTGTGCGACACCGGTGACATCGTGACCGGGGCACGCCTTCGCCTTGCGCCGAAAGAGCCGTCCGAAATCGCCGCACGGATGGCGGCTGTAGCCGCGAAGAGGAAGAATGCCCTGCCGAAACAGCCGAACGCCGGCTCGATCTTCAAGAATCCGCCGGGTCTGTTCGCGGGGAAGCTGCTGGAGGATTGCGGGCTGAAGGGCCGTCGCGTCGGTGGCGCCGAGATCTCGCCGGTTCACGCGAACGTGATCGTCAATGCGGGCGGCGCGACGGCGGCGGACGTCGCCGCGCTGATGGAAGCGATGAAGAGTGCCGTGAAAGAGAGATGGAGTATCGATTTGGAGCCTGAGATCCGCGTTCTCGGATAACCTATCGGGTCCCGTTGGAGGAGTGACCGATGAAACGCCAATTCACCTTCCTTTCTCTGCTGCTCTCGGGTGTCGCGCTTCTCGCCGCCTGCGGCAAGAAGGAACTCCCCGTTCTCACGGTCGGAGTGATCGCCGAGCTGACGGGCGACATCCCGGCCGTGGGCACGTCGTGCAAGAACGCTGCGGAGATGGCCGTCGCCGAGATCAACGAAGCCGGGGGTGTGAAGATCGCGGGGAAGGCTCACCTGCTCCGGATCGTCGTCGAAGACAGCAAGGGGAGCGGACCGGAGGCGGTCGAGGCCCTGAAACGCCTCGCTTCCGAGGACAAGGTCCTGGCCGTCGTCGGTCCGAACGCGAGCCTCGGCGCGATTCCGGCCGCGCAGGTGGCGGAAGAGGGGAAGGTCCCCATGATCACGCCATGGTCGACGAACCCGCTCACGACGGAGGGGAAGAAGTGGGTCTTCCGGACCTGCTTCACCGACGCCTTCGAGGGTCACGTCCTCGCGCGGTTCGCGACAGGCTACCTGCACGCGGCGAAGGCGGCCGTTCTCTTCGATCCCGACTCGCAGGCTCCGAAGAGCCAGGCCGAACTTTTTCGCAAGGACTTCGAGGAGGCGGGCGGCAAAGTCGTCGCGTTCGAGACGTACAAGAGCGGCGACAAAGATTTCGCCGACGAGTTCAAGCGCATCGCGGCCGCCGCTCCCGACATCATTTTCCTGCCGAGCTACTACAACGAGGTCCCCCTGCAGATCAAACAGGCGCGCAAGCTCGGAATCAAGGTGCCCTTCCTCGGCAGCGACAACTGGAGCAGCCCGGAGCTGATCAAGCTGGCGGGGGCGGATGTCGAAGGGGCCACGTTCTGCAACCACTACGCGCCGGAAGTGCGCGTGGACGCTGTCGCGCGATTCGTCACGCCTTACAAGAACAAGTACGGCCAGACGCCCGACGACGTCGCCGCCCTGACGTACGACTCCTTCAAGCTCCTCGTGAAAGCCCTCGCGGGCGCTTCGAGTCCGGACCGCGAGCCGGTCCGGGAGGCCCTGTCGAAGATCCGCGATTTCGAGGGCGTCACCGGGAAGATGACGTTCAGGGACGGTTCGGGCGACCCGGTGAAGAGCGCCGTGATGATGCGGATCGAGGACGGCAAGCCGGTCTTCGTGACGACCGTTGATCCCTGACCTTCGGCCACGTTCGATCCCTGACCTCCGTACAATCTCCCGGATGTCGAGCACCGCCGGACTCCGCGCGCTCATTCTCGCCGGCGGCAGCGGTACACGGTTGTGGCCGCGCTCGACGGACGAACGGCCGAAGCCATTCCTTGCCCTGGCGGGCGGAGAGTCTCTTCTCCGGGAGACGTACCGGCGCGCCGCCGCCCTCGCCGGGGCCGGGAATGTCTTCGTGTCGGGCCGTGCGTCGCACGAGCCCCTCCTCCTCGCCGAGCTTCCGGAGGTCCCGCGTGCGCGCGTCGTTCTCGAGCCCGTCCGCCGGAACACGGCGCCCGCGATCGCCCTTGCGGCGCTGGCCGCCTCGGAAGATTCGCCCGACGCCGTCCTCGCCGTGCTGCCGTCCGACCAGGCCGTGCGCGACGAGCCGGCGTTTCTCGCGGCGCTCCGCGCCGCAGCCGCGGCGGCGCGGACGCACGATGCGTTCGTCACCCTCGGGATTCCTCCGACCCGGCCCGAGACCGGGTTCGGGTACATGGAGATCGAAGAGGAAGTTTCTGCTGATGAGAAGAGAGAAGAGGAAGAGAAGAATTCCTTGAAAGGGAAGAGGGGAGGAGAGCTCGCGCCGGTGCGGGTTTTGCGGTTCGTGGAAAAGCCGACGCGCGCGCGCGCGGAGGAGTTTCTCTCTGCCGCCCCCGGCCGCTTTTTCTGGAACGCGGGAATATTCGTCTTTCGTGTTTCTTACCTGTTCGAAGAACTCTCCCGAACCGCCCCCGAAATCCTCGACGTCGCACGCCGCGCGCATGCGGCCCGCAAAGCTGGTGATTCTTCTTCCTTCAAAGAAATCTTCTCTGCCTCCTCTTCGATCTCGATCGACGTCGCTGTCATGGAGAAAGCGAAATACGTCCTCGCAATCCCGTGCCGTTGTGGCTGGAGCGACCTTGGCTCCTGGGAGGCCGTCTTCGAGTTCCGGGGCGGAACCTCCGCCAGGAACGTCCTCGAAGGCCCGGCCGAAGCGGTGGACGGCTCCGGCAACCTCGTGCTGGCGGAGGCGCGGCCGGTCCGCGTCGTCGGGCTCTCGGACGTCGTGGTCGTGGAATCTGAGGGCGGCCTCCTGGTGATGCGCCGGGGCGCGTCCGACGCCCTCCGCCGGAGCGTGGAAGAAGGACTCAAGAGATGACCGCGACCGCTCCGGTCCTCGCATCCCTCTCGCGGCTCGTGGCGACCGTCAGGACCGCGTACCGCGGGCCGGCGGCCGCCGTCGAGGACGCGGTCGTGTGTCTCCTCGCGCGCGGACACCTCCTCATCGAGGACGTGCCGGGCGTCGGCAAGACGACGCTCGCCTCCGCGCTCGGGAAGGCGCTCGGCGTCGGCGTCCACCGCATCCAGTTCACGCCGGACACGCTCCCGTCGGACATCCTCGGCCTCACGGTCTTCAACGTGCGTACGCAGGAGTTCGAGTTTCATCCCGGCCCCGTGTTCACGCCCGTGCTCCTCGCCGACGAGATCAACCGGGCGACCCCGAAGACGCAGGCGGCGCTTCTTCAGGCGATGAACGAGCGCGCCGTCTCCTCCGACGGCGTCACGCGGCCGCTGCCCGAGCCGTTCCTCGTCCTCGCGACGCAGAACCCGGTGGAGTACCTCGGCACGTACCCGCTCCCCGAGTCGCAGCTCGACCGGTTCCTCATGCGCATCGCGCTCGGCTATCCCGCGGTGGAGGAGGAGAGGCGGCTCCTCGTGTCGGGCGGCGCGGACCGCATCCTCGCGACGCTCGCGCCCGCGCTCTCGCTCGAGGAGCTGGACGCGGCCCAGGCCGCGACGGAGCGCGTCACCGTGGCCGACAAGCTCATGGACTACATTCTCGCGATCGTGGGGCGCACGCGGAACGGCAAGGACCTCCTCCTCGGCGTCTCGCCGCGGGGTGCGCAGGGGTTCTACCGGGCGGTTCAGGCGCGCGCCCTCGTCTCGGGCCGGCCCTACGCGACTCCCGACGACGTCAAGCGCGTCGCCGTACCGACGCTCGCCCATCGCGTCCTCGCCTCGCATCCGGGCGCCTGGGACGGCGGAGGAAGCGGCCGGCGCGAGCGCGACGCCATCCAACGCATCCTCGACGAGACGCCCGTCCCCCTCTAGGCTCGTGGCTTCCGGCGCGCGCCTCCAGAAGCTTCTCCATCCCGGAATCCTGGTTCGGGTCACGAACGTCGGACTGGGCTTCATCCTGATGACGCTCGTCGTCGCCGTCGCCGCGACGAACACCGGAAACAACGGCCTCTACGTCCTCGTCTCGCTCTTCCTCGGCGCGCTCGTCGTCTCGGGAGTCGTCTCGCGCCGGAACGTGGAGAACGTCACGGTCGAGCTGGACGGCCCCGCGGAGATCTTCGCCGGCGTGCCGGTGCGGTTCACGCTCCGTCTGACGAACCGGGGCCGTCTGCCGCGGCGTGCTCTTCTCGTGAAGATCTCGAGCGCGGCCGCCCCGATTCTCTTCGGCCGCCTCGATCCGGGACGGCCGGCCGAACGGGGCGTCGACCTCGTCTTCCCGAGACGCGGCCGCCGGTCCATCGAGTCGCTCCTCCTCTACAGCGGCTATCCGATAGGGCTTTTCCGAAAGGGCCGGGTGCACCCGCTCTCGGACGAGCGCCTCGTCTACCCGGCTCCGGCGAACGTGCCCTACGTGCCGCCCGACCCCCGCGAAGCGGAGGGCGGCGACCCCCGCGACCGGCGCCGGGGGCGCGGCGCCGAGATCCGCAACCTGCGCGAGGCGGGCTTCGGCGACGACCCGCGCGACGTCCACTGGCCCCAGACCGCGCGCCAGGGCAAGTTCATCGTGAAGGAACGCGCCTCCGAGGAGGGCCGCGACGCGCTCGTGGTGCTCGACACGTATCGCCCGGAGGGCGCCGGCGCAGTCTGGGATGAGGTCTTCGAGAGATCGGTTTCCGAGGCGGCGGGCCTCGCCTTGCGGCTTCTTGCCCGGGGAAGCCGCGTGGGATTGCTGCTCGGAGACCTCGTCGTGCCGCCCGGCTCCGGCCCGGCTCATCGTCGCGGACTCCTGCGCGCGCTCGCCCTCGTCGAGCCGGCCAAGGAGCCCGGGCGGATGCCCGCGAGCATCCCGGGCGCGGTCGCCGTTTACCGGGCGGGCCGCGGGCCGGAGCGCGCCGCATGAGCACAGGGCCCCCGGCCGCCCCCGAAATCCCATTCCTCAAGGAGCGGCTTCTCGCACTCGGAAGTCTCGCGTTTCTCGCGCCGGTTCCCCTCTTCTTCGCGAACGCCCTCGAGCTCGCCGTGCTGCTCGCGTACCTCGGCGTCCTCGCGGTGTTCCTCGCGCGCGTCCGCCGGGGGAGGGCGCCGCGCCTCGGGAATCGCGTCCTGAATCTCGCCGGGCTTCTCTACGTTCCCATCATCTTCCTCGACGTGCGTTTCGGGAGTCAGACGCTCCTGAAGACGATGCTCCACCTCCTCCTCTTCACGACGCTCTTCAAGCTCGCGGCCATCCGCAAGGAGCGCGATCTGTCGCTGGCGCTGGTCCTGTCGGGCCTCCTGTTCGTCGCGTCGGTCTCGACGTCGTTCCATTACGCGATCCTTCTTTACGTGCTGCTCATGGCCTTCGCGGGCTGGAGCGTGCTCGTGAAGTGGGCCCTCTGGCGGGACCTCTCGGGGGCTCCCGAGGAATGGGGCCGCGACCTCACGGCGCGTTCTCTCCCGGGCAGAGGCCCGCTCGTCACCTCGGTGCTGTCCACGGTTCTCCTCGCCATCCCGCTCTTCCTGTTCCTTCCACGTCTCAAGGCGCCTTACGTGAGGGGCGCCGAGGCGGGGCGCGAGATCACGACGGGTTTCTCGGAGAGCGTGGACCCGGACCTGTTCGGCGCGCTCAAGCAGAGCGACCGCGTCTTCCTCCGGATCACGAGCGAGGAGGCCCTCGGTGGGGGCGCAGCTGCGGTCTTGAGGCTCCGGACGCTTGCGCTGTCCCGGTGGGAGAACGGGGTGTGGAAGAAGCCGCCGGACCGTTCAGCGGCCGGCGCCCGTTCCGGCTTCGGGGCGCTCGTCCCTCTCGCGCCTCGCGGCGCCGGAGGCGGCACCACGATGACGATCGACCTCACGCCGATCCAGACGCGCTACCTGCCCTATCCGCTCCTCGGAAACGCGCTGCGTCTCTCCGAGGCCTCGTTTCGCAACCCTGGGCACGCCTGGGTCGAGCGCGATGCCTCCCGCAATCTGCGCCTGTCCTTCGAGCCGGACCGCACCATCCAGTACGCCGTGACCTACGGGACACGCCCGATCGCGGACCTCGAGCCCGGCGACGTGGCCGGAGCGCGGACGCCCACCGGGTCGTCGGCGCTGCGTGCCTTCGCTCTCTCGCGACTCGACGGGATCGATCCCGCGGCGAATCCCGAGTCCGCCGCACGCGCCCTCGAGACGGAGCTCCGGACCTGGACATACGATCTGGACCTCCAGCCGCGCGGGCCGAACGCCGTCGAGGACTTCGTGCTGAACCGCCGAAAGGGCCACTGCCAGACGTTCGCCACGGCGATGGCGCTGCTCCTCCGGGAGGTGGGCGTTCCCACGCGGTTCGTGACCGGTTTTCTGGGCGGCGAGCTCGGTGCATTCGGGAAATACGTTCTCGTCCGCGGCCAGAACGTCCACGCGTGGGTCGAGGTGTGGTGCGGTCCGGCCCGGGGCTGGGTCACGTTCGACCCGACGCCCTCGATCGGACAGCCGGGGCTCGAGACCGTCCCGCTCGCGCAACGTTTTCGCCAGGTGACCGACGGGCTGGAGTTCTTCTACGACCGCTTCGTCCTGTCCTTCGGGCAGGCCGACCAGGCTGAGCTTCTCCGGAAGCTCCGGGAGGCGGGGGGCGGGGCCCTTTCCGCCCTGCGTCGCGCCGGGGCGGGCGTGAGTCCTCTCTTGCGTCGCCTGCCCGCGGCGGCTTTCGTCGCGGCCGTGCTCCTTCTGCTCTTCCTGGGGGTTCTCGGGCGCCGGGGCCTCGGCTTCTCGTGGAAGACGCGCGGCCTCGCACCCGCGTCGGCAACCTACCGCCGCCTCCAGAAGGCACTCCATCGGCTCGGAGCGCCGCTCACGCCTGCCTCCGTTCCTGCCGAGACCCTCGCGGCGGCCGCCGCTCTCGGTCCTGCCGCGGCGCGGCCCGCCGAAGCGATCGTGAGCGCCTACCTCCGCGAGTCCTTCGGGGGCCTCGCGAGCGCGGCGGGAGAGGAGGGCCGGTTAGGTGCGTTGCTCGACGAGTTTCGGAGTGCTGCCGGCCGGTCCAGGGCGCGCTAACCGAGGGACGGGGGCAACGGACCGGCGCGGCTCCTGCCGATCGGCCCATCCGCGGCGCAGAGCGAGCGCGACGAGCTCGACCTGGCTGTGAATCTCGAGTCTCCGAAGCGCGTTCTGGATGTGATTGCGGACGGTTGCGTGGGACAGGTTCAGGCGGGCCGCGATGTTGAGTGCCGCGTAGCCGTCGGCCAGGAGCACGACGATCTCGTTCTCGCGCTTCGAAAGTGGGGAGGAGGTCGAGGGCGCGAAATTGCAGCGCAGGAGGTAAATCGTTCTCGCGGCGCTCGGACCGGCACCGGGAATTCTCAGGACGCCGGCCAGGGAGATCAGGCCCGTCAGGGCGGGGGAGAAGAGCCCCGTCAGTTCGCGCCCAATCAGGTCGCGCTCGCGAGCGCACAGGAGGCGCTCCGCGCCCGGATTGACGTAGACGATCCGGTCTCTGCCGTCGGTGGCGAAGGCGGGCGGTTCCAGCGGGGGGGAGCCTCCAGGAAGCCCGGTGGTCCAAAGGTTCATGGGGTCATGAGGCTGCCACACGAATTGGGAGCGCAAGTCTGGTGCCAGCGGAAATCCGGCTACTTCGCGGTCGGCGGGTTGCCGGCGGGTTGATTCATTTTAGGGATATCCTTTCACCGGGCTCCAAGCTCGGCTTGAAGCTCCTGGAGGAAAGAAATGAAGAAGACGACCACGGCGGTCTCCGTTCTCGTTGCGGTCTGCGCCGCAACGACCCTGCTGGCCACGCTCGACAACCAGAAGGCGTTCGTGGCGAAGTATCCCGACGCCAAGGCCTCGCTGGGCAAGTGCTCGACGTGCCACGTCAAGTCGCTCCCGAAGAAGGAAGACCACCTGAACAACGCCTACGGGAAGGACGTCCTGGCGAAGGCCGTCGTGGACCCGAAGGCCGAAAAGAAGACGTATGCGTTCGAGAAGGTCGAGGGCCTCGACAGCGACGGCGACGGCGTGAAGAACATCGACGAGATCAAGGCCGGCACGAACCCCGGCGACCCGAAGTCCAAGTAACCCCCCTTCCTGAAGCAGGAGCACCATAGGCGCGGCGGGACCGGGCCCGGAGAATCCGTCTCCATGTATCAGATCGTCCGCCGCCACCAGTTCTCGGATTCGACCTTCCTGTGGGACGTCTACGCGCCCGACGTGGCCCGTGCCGCCCAGCCGGGGCACTTCGTCATGCTGCGGCTCCGCGAAGGGGGCGAGCGGATTCCCCTCACCGTTGCGGACTACGACCGAGACTGGGGCACCGTGACGATCGTCATCCAGGCGATCGGCAAGACGACGCGGGAAATGATGGCCGCCTACCAGGAAGGCGACACGTTTCTCGACTTCGTGGGGCCGCTCGGCATGCCGAGCCACGTGAAGAACGTCGGCCACGTCGTCCTCGTGGGCGGCGGCCTGGGCGTTGCTCCTGTGTTTCCGCAGCTTCGGGCCTTCAAGGAGGCCGGAAACCGCGTCACGGGAATCATCGGCTTCCGCACGAAGGAGCTCGTTTTCTGGGAAGACCGGTTCGCGAAGTACTGCGACGACCTGATCGTCTGCACCGACGACGGCACGTACGGCCGGCCGGGCTTCGTGACGGCCGCGCTCGAGGACGTCCTCTCGAAGGAGAAGGTCGACGAGGTCGTGGCGATCGGTCCGCTCCCGATGATGAAGGCCTGCACCGAGGTCACGCGCCCGCGCGGCGTGCCGACGGCCGTGAGCCTCAACGCGATCATGGTCGACGGCACGGGCATGTGCGGCTCCTGCCGCGTCAGCGTCGACGGCGAAATCAAGTTCGCCTGTGTCGAGGGCCCCGACTTCGACGCGCACAAGATCGACTTCGCCGAGCTCATGTTGCGGCAGCAGCGCTTCAAGTCGCAGGAGACGCGCGCGAACGAAGACTTCGCGCACACCTGCAACATGGAGAAGCAGCTCTTCGAGGAAGAAAAGCGCAATTACAAGAAGCTGAAGGACGTCCAGCCGCACGCGGTGCACATGGCCGAGCGGAACGCGGACGAGCGCGCGCACAACTTCCTCGAGGTGAACCTCGGCTACACGATGGCCGACGCGCTGACGGAGGCCGAGCGCTGCATCCAGTGCCTCCGGCCTTCCTGCGTGCAGGGCTGCCCCGTGGCGATCGACATTCCGCGCTTCATCCGGCACCTCCTCGTGCGCGACCTCGGGGGCGCGGCCGCCGTCATCCGCGAGAACAACCACTTTCCCTCGGTGTGCGGCCGCGTCTGCCCCCAGGAAAGCCAGTGCGAGGCGCTGTGCATCCTCACGAAGACGAAGAAGATGGACTCGGTCGCGATCGGCCGGCTCGAGCGCTTCGTGGGCGACCACGCCCCCGTGACGGCGCCCCCGCCGCGCCCCGCGAGCGCCCCGATCGGAAAGGTCGCGATCGTGGGCTCGGGCCCCGCCGGCCTCGCCTGCGCGGGCGACCTCGCGCGCGACGGTGCGGACGTCACCATCTTCGAGGCTCTTCACATCATCGGAGGCGTCCTCCGGTACGGGATCCCGTCCTTCCGGCTGCCGCGCAACATCATCGACCGCGAAGTGAAGCAGCTCGAGGACATGGGCGTCCGCTTCGAGACGAACAAGGTCATCGGCA
>JBDTML010000330.1:0-17927 GCA_039934255.1 Acidobacteriota bacterium
AGACGATGACGAGCTCGACGAGCGAGAAGCCGCGCGTGCGGATGCGGGTCCTGGAAAGCGAGGTCACGGCACCTTCTTGACCGTGAGAGACGCCGCCTCGACGCGCGGGGCGGGCGTGGCTCCGACGGTCGTCGACGCCGCCCCCGCCGTCACGCGGACGAGCGTCGTCCCCGAGGTGACACCTCTCACGACCAGTGTCGCGAGCACCCCGTCGGGCATACCGGCACCGCCGGTGCGCTTGAAGCGGAGGTGGGCGCGACCCGCAACGCGATCCGCGTCGAAGAGCACCATGTCCCCGCCGAAGGCGCTCCGCCACGGTCCGGGCGCGATGCCCGTGACCTCGGCCACGAAGGGATCCCACTCGATCGTGAGCTCGAGCGCGGCGACCGTGTCGAGACCCGAATCGCCCATCAGATTCACGACGGAAAGGTCGCCAGGTCCGACCTCCAGGGGTGTCGCCTCGAGCCGGAGCATGGGACCGGCCGCGGCGGCGCTTTGCAGAAGGGCCTGCGTTTCGAGCGTCGTCGTCGCGTGCGGCGACGTCGGAATCGCGGGCTGCGGAGCCGGAGCCACCGGGCGCTTGAAGGGATCGTTCGGCCCCGAGCCCTGAATCAAGGTCGGGTTGGGATTCGACGGGGTGGCGGGCGGGACCGCGCGGACGGCCGGGCGGGGGGCCGCGGCGGGCGGCGCGTCGAAGGGCGAGCCCATCGCGTTCGGCGACTCGAGGCGCGTGTTGAGGCCCGAGAACGAGACGTTGTTTTCCGTTCCGACCCAGATGGGCGTCAGGTCTTCCTCCGTGATCTGGGGGGACCGGATGATGTGGGGCGTGAGCGTGAGGTAGAGGTCCGTCCGCCTGTCCGACGTGTTGTTGTTCGTGAAAAGCGTGCCGATGAGCGGAAGGTCGCCGAGGAACGGAATCGTGTTCTTCGTCTTGGTCGTGTCCTTGCGAATGAGCCCCGCGAGGAAATTCGTCTCGCCGTCCTTGAGGCGGATCGACGACGTGATCGTGCGCGTGCCGATCGTCGGCTGTCCGTCTTTGTTGAACGCCCCGAGCTGGGACACCTCGATCGTGAGCTTGAGCGAGACCTCTTTGTTGTGGTGGACGCGCGGCTCCATGTCGATCTTGATGCCGACGTCCTGGTATTGGTAGGACGTGATCGGAATGACGCCCGGCTGACCGATGGCCGGCTGCGTGCTGATCGTCGTGACGGGAATCGGCACGCGGTCGCCGATGACGAGCTGCGCCTTTTCGCCCTCGGCGATCCTGAGCTGCGGTTTCGCGAGGAGCTCGGCGTCGGTGTTCTGCTTGAGGAAGTTGAACGTGATCGTCGGGATCGTGAACATGAAGTCGTTGATTCCGAGGCCCTTGATCGCGTTCCAGGGGAGCGACGTGGCGACGGTCGTCGCGCCGCCCCCGGCGCCCTGCACGACGCTCGCGGAGATCTTGTCGCTGAAGGACGTGCCCAGGTTCAGGAGCTTCTCCGTGTTCACCTGAAGCAGCTCGACGTCCACGACGACCTCGGATTTCGCCTTGTCGTTCACCTCGATGAGCCTCTCGGCCACGGCCACCTTGTCGGCCGTGTCGCGAATGATGATCGCGTTCAGAGCCGGGATCGTGCCGAGCCGCCTGAGATCCAGGATCGACCGCACCATGGCCGAGACGTCCTTCACGTCGCCGTTCGAGAGGAAGAACGTGCGGATGACGAGGTCCTCGTATTCCTTGCGGTTCTGCTGGGTGTCCTGCGCGATCAGGATCGTCTTCTCGTCGATGACCTTGTAGAAGTGGCCCGCCTGCCGCATCGCGGTCTCGAGGGCTTTCTGAAACGTCATGCCGCGGAGGTCGAGCGTGAACCGGTCGTCCTTGATCTGCGCGTCGTAGATGATGTTGATCCCGGCCGCCGCGCCGAGCGCCGCGTAGATCTTCTTGATGTTCGTGTCGGGAGCGAACGCGACGTCGATCGGTTTCGTCGACGACGGGTTCAGCATGGGCGGAGCGCCGCGCATGCCCTTGGTGCGCGCCTTCGCTTTCTCGACCGGGGTTCCGCCGGCGTTCTCGCGGTTGCGCGTCTCGATGTCGGTCTTTGCCCTCCTCAGCTCCTGGAGCGCCGAGTCGTTCGTGGAATCGAGAGCGATGGACACTTCGAGCTCGGCGGCGGCGAGATCCAGCTGTCCTGCGGACCGGTGAAGCCGTCCGCGCTCGTAGTGGGACTGGGCGGCCTGAAAGCGCGCCCGCTGCAGGGAGATGCGCGCGGCGGAGTCCTTCGGATCGAGCGCGAGAGCCCTCTCGTAGGCGACGACGGCCAGATCCCAGTGTCGGCGCGCCTCCTCGCGTTCACCGTCCCGGAACGCTCGCGACGTCGCGCAGCTGGCCGCCAGGAGCGCGAGAACGAGCGCGGCCGCCAAGCCGGGGAGGCGCGGGAATCGTGGGGCTCGGCTGTTTCGTGTCTTCGTCATGCGAGGTCCTTCAATCTCCCGCGTCACGGGAGCGGGATGGGGATGCGCCTTGTGATCTCGGGTGGCAGACCCGGGAAGCTGAAATCGACCGACTCGCGGTTGATCTTGTGGACCCTGAAGCGGCCGTCGACGACGTCCTTTTCCCGGGCGTTGATGATCCGGCCGCCCTCTTCGAGGGAAACGATGAGGTCGTCGCGCGATCCGAAGACGCCGAGGACCTTGTACGGAATCGCCGGGGGAACGATGGGCGTCGGCGTTGGCGTCGGCGGGATCGGCATCGGCCCGACGTACAGAGCGCTTCCGGGGAGGACCGGCGTGGGCGTCGGGACCGGCGTCGGGCGAGGCGTCGGCGTCGGTGCATCGTAGAAGCGGAAGATGTTGCGTCCCACGCGTTCCTCCGCGCGGCCGCGCGCGGCCAGGCGGGTGAGGTCGGGCACGGACTCGGGATCGGCGCCGCCCCGCGCGGCCCGGGGAAGGCCGGAGACGGGCGCCCCCGCGGGGGCTTCGACAGCGCCGCCGCCTCGCGGGAAGTAAGAAAGGCCCGCGAGACCCGCGGCGGCGAGGAGAACGAACAGGAGCGGCTTGAGGCTCGATCTCGGTGTTCCGCGCGACGCGCTCATTCCGGAAGCCCTCCGGAGGCCGGCGTCGCCTTCGCCGCGGGGGTCCGCACCGTCGCTCGCGCGGCCCGGCGCGGCGCCGGCGCGCCGTCGGGGCGGAAATAGTGCGCCACGACGAGGCTCAGGCGGAGCGCGTCCGGCTGCGTCTCGTCCGTCGCGAGCGCCACGTTCTCGGGCAGGAGGAAGCGCGGATTGGTCTCGAACGAATACAGGAGCTTCTTGACGTCGGCGTAACGCCCCTGAACGGCGAACACGAGGCCGAGGCGCGTGGCGCTTCCGGCGTCCGTGAACCCGTAGCCGATCTGACTCGGCACCAGGCCGGCCTTGAACGTGAGCTGATAGACGTCCTCGATCAGGGCCGCGAGGCGCTCCTTGCGGCTGCCGAGCACGTCACGGTTGAACGCTTCGAGCTCCCGTTCGAGGGTGCGGAGGCGCTCTTCGGTCTTCACGACCCGGCGCGCCGCCTCCGCCGCTTCGTCGCGCTCGGCCTCGAGCTCGGCCCGGGTCTTCTCCAGAGCCTTGAACCTCTCGTCGTAGAAGGCGTGGTAACCGATCAGCACGGCCGTCGCAAGAATCAGCAGAACGGAGAGAAACGCGAAAAGGGGCAGCCGCGCCCGCCAGGGCGACGGGCGAACGCCTCCGCGGCGCACGAGAGGGAGCAACGCCTTGATGCGATCGCCGGCACTCCGGGCGGCCCCGGGCGAAAGCGCGCTCACGGGCGCCCCTCCGTCGCGCGTTCGACGTCGTGATACGCGACCGAGAGAGCGAGCCGGCGCCCCTCGGGCAAGCCTTTTTCCCCGCGGTCCTCGCTCACCGGCGTGGGCCCGTCGAACCAGGGCGAGGCGTCGAAAGCGCGAATGGTCTTCGGCAGGCCGTTCGGGTCGCGCGAAACGAGGATCAGGCTCACGAGGACCGTCTCGCCCGTGCCGCGACGCGCGATGGCGGGTGCGCCCGAGGGCGCGGTCACCTTCTGGAGGCCGATCGACGCGACGCGAATGTCGGGGGGCAGGGTCTTCTCGAGACGGGAAAGAAAACGGGTCCACGAAAAGGCGCGCCGGAGCGCGATCTCGTTCGCGTCCTCGACGTCCCCGGCCAGCGCGCCGACGTCGATCCGCGCGAGAGACGCGTCGGCCCGGCGCCGCGCGTCCTCGAGGCCCGAGATTTCGGCCCGGAGGCTGGCGATCGACGCGCGCGTCCGGCTCGAGTCGGCGAAATACCGGATCACCGTCCGGCCCGCCACGAACGAAAGCGCGAGGACGAGCACCGCGAGAAAAGTCGCCGTGAGGTTCGCCGGACGCGTGTCGACGAAAGGCCGGCGCGCGAGGTTGAAGCGGCCCGGCATCAATCGCCCCCCGCGAGCGTGCCGAGTGCGACGAGAACGGAGGGCTCCCCGGCCGCCGCGGCCGGCGTCAGCGTCGCGCCCGGCACGAGCCGCCCCTGCGACAGGATGTCGGGCTCGGGCGCCCCGGCCCCGGAGCGAAACGCGCGCAGGGCTTCCACGACACTGGACCCCTCCGGCCCGGCCGCGCAGGCCGCCGTGACGTCCGCGGGAGGCGCGTCGAGAGGTCGCGCGGGAAGACCGAATGTCACCGCGAGCCGGATGTCCTGCACGGCCTCGAGCGGGTCCGTGAAGCTCCGCGTGCGCGCGAACCGGAGCTGTCCGCCCGCGTAGACGAGCGTCGTGACCGCCGTTTCGTCGGCCCAGACGAGAAAACCCTCCCCCGCCCCACGCGCGCCCAGAACCGAGACCGAGAAGGCGGCCGTCTCGAGCGATCCGACCCGAATCCCCGCTCTCTCGAACGGGGTTTCCCATGAAGACACGGCGTCCTCCGCGGCCGCCAGAGCGACGACCCGCGTTCCTTCGGCGCCCGGCCCCGCGGGCTGCCAGGACAGCCGCAGCGCCGGAACGGGCTCACCGAACGCGCGGCCGAATTTCCAGCGCAGCACTTCTTCGACCTCGCGCGCATGGCGCTCCGGCTCGTCGGCGTCGATGACGAGAAGCTTGATCCATGCGTCGGGCACGACGAGCGACGCGGCGGGGATCTTCGTGCCCGCCTCGACGAGCAGCCGCTGGAGAGCGCCCGCGAGCGCCGGGCCCGCGTGCGGCGACCCGTCCGGCCCCGGCGTGAAGGTTTCCGCGGGAAGCGAGCGGGTCAGAACCCGAAACGCAGGCGCCGCCGCAAGCGCGACGCGGCGGGAGGGGTCGGCGGGACCGACGTACACGAGCCTGTCGTGCGTCAGAACGAACGCGTGGGGAGGACGCGGGGAGCGCCAGAACGCGGCCGAGAACGGGTTCGAGGCGCCGCTAGTCGACAAACGTCACCTTGTTGATCTCGCGAAGCGTCGTCTCGCCGGCGAACACTTTCTTGATGGCCGACTCGCGGAGGAAGCTCATACCCTCGGCCTGCGCGGCCTTCTTGATCTCGGCGGCGGGCCGCTTGTCGAGGATGAGGCCGCGGATGCGGTCCGAGAGGTCGAGGAGCTCGGTGATCGCCATGCGGCCGTAGAAGCCCGTTCCGTTGCACTCGATGCAGCCCCGCCCTTCCCAGAACGTCGCGCCCTTCATCTGCTCGGCGGTCAGCGCGGACTCCTCGAGAATCTGCGGCGTCGGCACGAAAGGAATTTTGCAGTGCGGGCAGATTTTGCGCACGAGGCGCTGCGCGAGGATGCAGTTGAGCGCCGAGACGAAGTTGTACAGCTCGACCTTCATGTTGAGGAACCGGCCGAGGACGTCCACGACGTTGTTCGCGTGCACCGTCGTGAAAACGAGGTGTCCCGTGAGTGCGGCCTGGACCGCGATCTGCGCCGTCTCCTCGTCGCGTATCTCGCCGACCATGACCTTGTCGGGGTCGTGGCGCAGGATCGAGCGCAGGCCGCGCGCGAACGTCAGGCCTTTTTTCTCGTTGACGGGAATTTGCGTGATCCCGCGGAGCTGGTATTCGACCGGGTCCTCGATCGTGATGATCTTGTCCTCGACCGACTGGATTTCCGAGAGGCACGCATAGAGGGTCGTGGTCTTGCCCGACCCGGTGGGCCCGGTGACGAGGACCATGCCGTAGGGCTCGCGAATGAACTTTCGAAGCCGCCGCATCGTCTCGGCGTCCATGCCGAGGACGTCGAGGCGCAGGTTCTTGAACTCGGCGTTCGCGGACTCCTTGTCGAGGATGCGGATGACGGCGTCCTCGCCGTGCACCGTCGGCATGATCGAGACGCGGAAGTCGATCGTCCGGCCCTTGACGCGCACCTTGAAGCGGCCGTCCTGCGGGATGCGCTTCTCGGCGATGTCGAGCTCCGACATGACCTTGATGCGGCTGATGATCGTCTGGTGGTGCTTCTTGTCGATCGGCTCCATCGCCGGGTAGAGAACGCCGTCGATGCGGTACTTGATGACGACGACGTGCTCCTGCGTCTCGATGTGGATGTCCGAGGCGCGGCGCTGGATCGCGTTGAAGAGGACCGAGTCGACGAGCTTGATGATCGGGCTCGCGTCGGCCGTGATCCGGTCGATCGAGAGGACCTCCTGGCCCTCCTCGTCCTCGCGGACGACCTGCATCCGGAACTCCTCGGTCGCCTCCTCGAGGACACGCTGCGTGGAGTCGGATTTCTGGAGGATGTCCTGCATCGCGGCGCGCGAACCGACCCGGACGAGGAGGCGTTTCTTGAGGAGGCCTTCGAGCTCGTCGCGCTTCACGACGTCGGCCGGGTCGGCCATGATCACGGCGAGAGTGCCGTTCTCGGCCTTTTCGGGCACGAACTCGAACCGGAGCATCCATTCGAGAGGGATCGAGCGGAAGACCTCGGCGTCGATCCGGAACGTCCAGAGGTCCACGTACGGCAGCCCGAGGCGCTCGGCGAGCTGCCGGGCGCGCGTCTCCTCGGATGCGGCGTCGAGGAACCGGGGGACCACCGTGCTCATCTCTGTCTCTTTCGCTTTTACGGCCCGTCAGGCCTTGATGTTGGACAGGATCGTGAACATGGGCAGGTAGATCGACAGGAGAAGCGTCGCGATGACGGCTCCCATGACGACCAGGATGATCGGCTCGACGAGGGTCACGATGCGCTGGAGCTGGGCTTCGATCGCCTCGTCGTAGAAATCGGACGTGTTCGTGAGCATTTCCTCGAGGGCTCCCGTCGCCTCCCCGACCTTGATCATCTCGACCGCGAGGGAGGTGAACACCCCGGTGGCCTCCAGGCTGCGCCACAGCTCGGCGCCCTCGCGAACCCGCGGCACGACGGCGGCGACGGCGCCGGAGACCCTCTGGTTCGCGACCGCGTTCGCGGCGATGTCGAGCGCAGGCACGAGCGGCGTGCCGGCCCCGACGAGCGTCGCGAGGGAGCGGGAGAACTGCGAAAGCGCGAACTGCCGGAGGATCGGCCCGATGAGCGGAATGCGGAGCAGGAGGCCGTCGAACGAGATCCTCCCGGCGGCGCTCGCCTTCCAGCGAGAGAACAAGACGCCGCAAAGGACGATCGCGGCGAGCACGACGAGGATGTGCGCGCGCAGGAAATCGGCCGTCCCGATGACCATCCGCGTGATGAACGGGAGCTCGCCCGCCTCGAAGCCCGCGAAGAACTCCCGGAATTTCGGGATGACGTACGTCATGAGGATGGCGACGAGCCCGATCGAGAGGCCGATGAGAACCGCCGGATACACGAGAGCGCCCGTCACCTTGCGGCGAATCGCGCCGAGGACCTTCTGGTAGGCGAGGTACCGGCGCAGGACCTTCTCGACCTCGCCCGAGCGCTCGCCCGCCTTCAGGGACGTCGAGTAGAGCCGGGGGAAGGCCTCTCCGTGGGCGAGAAACGCGTCCGAGAGCGCGACGCCCGAGACGAGCTGGTCGCGGACGTCCTTGAGGATCGCCTTGAAGCGCGCGTTCTCCTGGCGCTCGAGGAGGATGTCGAGGCCGTTCACGATGGGAAGGCCGGCCTTCAGGAGCGCAACGAGCTCCTGGTTGAACACGAGGAACTCGCCCATCTTGACGGGGTGGCGGCTACGGGGAAGAAACGCGGCGAGAGACTGGCCAAGGGAAAAAGTCGGCCGCGCGCCGGAGTCCGCCGCCGGACCGGACTCGAGCCTCACCGAAAAAAGCCGGGCCCCGAGACGCGAGATCTCGTCCTTCAGGGCGCCCTCGTCGGCCGCCTCGATCGCGCGCGTCGCCACGGCGCCGTCGGCGAGGCCCAGCTTGCAGACGTATGTCGGCATCAGGTTCAGAAGATTCCCGGCCCGGGCCGGCGCCAGTTCGCGAAGAAGACGACGAAGAGCTTGTCGCCGGCGGACTCGTCGCGGCCGACCCCGAGGATGTAGGGCTGGCCGAGGTTCACGTTGATCGACGTCCGCACGATCTGGCCGCGGACTTCCTTGCCCGCCTCCTGGCGCACGCGCTGGAGGGAGAGGTCGCGGAGCTGCACCTGTGTGCCCTCACGCGCCGGATCCACGACGAACTCGAGCCGATAGCCGCCCCCCATGACGTTCGCGACCCGCTCGCCTTCGATCCCCTGGAAAACCACCGAGTCGAGACGGGTGAAGGCGGTGACGTTGAAGAGCTTCTTGAGCCTCTCTCCGATCCCGCGGATTTCTTCCGAGACGTCGGCCTTGTCGGCGCCGTGCGGTTTCTCTGCGGAGGATTTCAGGAGGGTCACGACGATGTCGATCGCGCGCAGCGGCACGTCGAAGGTGGCGAGCTCCCGGGCGATCTGCTCGACGCGCGCGGAGGGGGCGCGAACCGTGAGGGAGTTGCCGTTCGTCTCGAGCACCGCGGAGACGGCACCCGAGTCCGAGAGGAGGGGCCTCAGGAGCGCCAGCGCGTCCTCCACCTTGCGATATTTCAGCGTAAACACCTTGACGACCGCCTGCGGGGGCGGACCCGCAGCCGGGAGCGCGGGGCCGGCGACGGCGGCCACGCCCAGAGCGAGCGCGAGAGCGGAAGCCCGCAAGGCGGTCCAGGGCCGGATGGAGCGTGGAGTCATGACTCTCGAGGTCCTCTAGAGATCCGCGCGCGGGTCCGCGATGAAAACGACGCTCGGCTCATTCGCGGAAACTGCAGCGAACTCGTAGACCCGCGCGGCAGGATTCTTCAAATCCTGAATCAAGGGGCGGACCGAGGGGCGCGCGATCGGGATTTCGGCCTCCGGCGCGGCAGCCTGGTTCATTCCCGCCGCAAGCTCCGTCGAAGGCGCCCGATCCTTCGCGCGGCGGATCTCCTGGACGCCGAAGAGTCCCGCGGCCAGAGCCACGAGCGCGGCTGCCTGCAGGAAGCGGCGCGAGAAGACGGGGCGGGCCGCGACGGGAGCCGACACGCGGGTCCGCCGCCGCACCTCGGCGAGGACGTCGTCCGTGACCCGGCGCACGTCCTCCGCCGACACCCCGGCCGCGGCGGATGTGGCGAGAGTCCCGAGAGACCCGAGCGGCACGAAGAGAAGCGTCGGGTCGAGAGAGCGCGCGAGGGAGGCGCAGCTTCCGCAGGAGGCGAGGTGGGACTTGAGCGCCCTTTCGGAAGAGGAAGAGATTTCTTCCGAAAGGCGCTGCCGCACCGCTTCGCGGGTGCTCTCGACCTCCGGACAGATTGCAGTCGTCATCCGAAAAACCTCATCTGAAAAACCAAAGTCATCGGCCCGCCACGAACTCGGGAAACCGCTTCCGGATCTCGTCGCGCAGCAGGCGTCGCGCCTGAAAGAGATGGTTGCGCACCGTGGATTCCCGGCAGCCGAGTATCTGCGCGATCTCGCGGCTTTCCTTGTCCTCGAACTCCCGGAGAACGAAGACGAGCCTCTGTTTTTCCGAGAGCACGCCCGCGCAGCTCTCGAAGACGCGCCGCACCTCGCCCTCGGCGAGAAGCGCGGGACCGTCTTGATCCGCGCTCGTCCGGCCCCCCTTGACGAGGCGGAAGCTCTCGGCCTCGGTGCGCTGCCTCGTGCCGCGGGCGCGCAGGGCGTCGATCCCGAGGTTGCCCGCGATGCGGAAGAGCCACGTGGAGAACGCCCAGGCGGGATCGTACTTGTCGAGGTTTTCCCAGACCCTCACGAACGTGAGCTGGGCGACGTCGCGCGCATCTTCCGCGTCGCCGAGAAGGCGTCTCAGGAAGGCGAGGACGCCCGGCGTCCGGCGCGCGACCAACTCGGCGAATGCGTCGCTGTCGCCGCCCGCAGCGCGCCGCGCGAGGGCACGTTCCACCGCCGGGGCGTCCGCGGACGCCAACGGCTCCTGGGGCTCGGAACGGGCGGCAGACGAGACGAGATGCATCGCTTCGGCATCTTTTACGTTTCCGGAGTCGTCTTCGTCTACCAGGAAGCGCCCTCCCTGCATCCGCCGAAGTATAATCTCCGGTGCGAGTGGGATGGGGCGATAAATTCTTGTCAGGACTCGATTTGAATGCGTCTCTGCCCTTCGAGGCGCCCCTCCTTCCCCTGGTCGTTTCGAGACTGTTCCCGCCTGCCGAGGGACCCAGCGCCCGGAACGGCGTCTGGATACAGGGCGTCTCGCTCGGCGAGGTCGAGGTCGCCCTCACGCTCGCCGATGAGCTTGCCGCCCGGCGCCCGGACCTTCCCCTCCTCCTCACCTCGACGACGCCCGCCGGCGTGGGACTCCTCTCGCGCAGGCGTCCGGGCGCCTGGCGGACGTTTCCTCTCGACCTCCCCTTCTCGGTCCGGCGCTTCTTCGACGCGACCGCTCCGCGCCTCCTCGTCCTCGTCGAAACCGAACTCTGGCCTTCCGTTCTTCGCGCAGCGCACCGGCGCGCCGTTCCCGTGCTCATAGTGAACGCGCGCCTCTCGCCGGAATCGGCCCGGCGCTATCGCCGAGCGGTGCGCCTCCTCGCGGGATCGTGGGACGCGCTCACGCGCGTGCTGGCGCGCACGCCCGAGGACGCCGCCCGGTTCGCGGAGATCGGCGTCCCGCCCACTCGGATCGCGGTCGGCGGCGATCTCAAGTTCGACCGCGCTCCCGCCTCGAAGCCGCCCTTCGGGGAGGCCTTGCGGCGTCTCGCGAACGGGCGGCCCGTCCTCGTGGCCGGTTCGATCGCCGCGACCGAAATTCCTCTCGTTCTGGACGTCCGGCGCCGCCTGGCGGCGGCCGCACCCGGCGTCTTCCTCGTCCTCGCGCCGCGGCAACCCGAATCGTTCGAGGCGGCGGCCCGCGCCGCGGAGGCCGACGGCCTCGTCGTCCTTCGCCGCTCGCGGCTCGAGAGGGATAGCCCGGCTCCGGCGCGCGTCGACGTTCTGCTCCTCGACTCGGTCGGGGAGCTCGCGGGAACGTATGCGCTCGGCGGCGCCGCCCTCCTCGGCGGAACGTTCGCGCCGAAGGGGGGGCACAACGTCCTCGAGCCGTTGCGGGCGGGCGTGCCGGTCGTCCACGGGCCGTCCACCTTCAACATCCGCTCGGCGCTCGCGGCCTCCACGGGTGCCGTCTTCGCGGCGGCCGATGCGCGCGCCGCCGCGGACGCGCTGCGGCCTCTCCTGACGGATCCAGACGCCCGAGCTCGCGCTGCCGCGACGGCCCTCGATCTCTTCGGAGGGCATACAGGCGCCACGCGCCTGGCCGCGGACGCCATCCTCGCGCTTGCCCCTGCCGGAGCGGCTCGCGCGTGAGGTTCCTCGCGCCGCTCGCGCAAGCTTACGGAAGCGCCGTTTCGGCCCGGCTCGCCGCGTACCGGCGAGGCTTCCTGAAGGTTCACCGGGCCGGACGGCCGGTTCTCTCCGTCGGGAATCTCGCCGCCGGCGGAACGGGCAAGACTCCTTTCGTGCGCTGGCTCGCACGCGAGCTCTTCGAGCGCGGAACACGTCCCTCCATCCTGACCCGCGGCTACGGCCGCGAGACTCGCGGGCCCGTGGTCGTCTCGGACGGGGCCGGCGCCGTGGCCTCCGTACGCGCTTCCGGCGACGAAGCCGCGGAGCTCGCTCGCGCGCTTCCGCGCGTCCCGATCGTGGCCGATACCGACCGCCTGGCCGCCGCGCGCCGCGTCGAGGAGCTCGTCCCCGACGTGCGCGTTCACCTCCTCGACGACGGCTTCTCGCACGTCGCCCTTGCCCGCGACCTGGACATCGTGCTTCTCGACGCGACGGCGCCCGACGCGGGCGGCGCGCTGCTGCCCGAGGGACGCCTGCGCGAGCCACTCTCCTCGCTCGCGCGTGCCGACCTCGTCGTGGTGACGAAGTGCGAACAGGCCGACCCCGCCGCCGCGCGCGCCCTCGCGAACCGCTGGGCCCCCGGCGTGCCCGTTTACCATGCCCACACGCGGATACTCGGCATTCGAGACGATTCGGGGGCGGAAGTCCGGGCCGAGAACCTGCCGGGGGCAACGCTCGTCGCGGTGGCGGCACTGGCCCGCCCCGAGGCCTTCTTCGCGACGCTCGAGGGTCTCGGGATCGTGCCGGCCCGTGCGGTCACGTTTCGCGACCACCACCCATATGGTCCGTTCGCGATGGGACGGATCGAGCGCGCCGCCGAAGAGTCGGGAGCGACTGCCGTCGTCACGACCGAGAAGGACGCCGTCAAGCTGGAGGGACGACTCCGCCTCCCCCTCTTCCGGGTCGCCGTGGAGATGGCGGTGACGGAAAATGGTTTCGTGGAAGACGCGCTCCGGCGCCTCGCGCGCCCGCCGTCCTGAGGTCTCGTGCCGAAACATCGCACCGCGCTCCGCAACCGTCTCGAGGACTTCGCCGCCCGCGCCCTCGGCGCCGCTCTCGCGCGGAAGACGCCAGCAGCTGCCGAAGCGACGGGCCGCTCTCTCGGTCGCCTCTACCGCCGCCTCGACGCCCGCCGTCGGAACCTCGCGCGAGCGAACCTCGCACGCGCCTTCCCCGAAATGCCCCCGGAGGAAGTGGACGCGCTCTCGGTTCGCGTCTTCGAGCACTTCGGCGGCGTCGCCGCCGAGTTGTTCCGCGCCCTCTCCCACGACCCCGCGGACGCGCTCGAACGCATCGAGACCGTGGGTGCCGCGGTCGCGAAGGAGGCCTTCGCGACCGGCCGCGGCGTCTTCTTCCTGACCGCCCATCTCGGAAATTGGGAGTGGGCCGCGCTCGGCACCGGCGCCCTCGGGATCTCGGTTGGCGTCGTCGCGCGCCCGCTCGACAATCCTCTGCTCGACACGACCCTGACGCGCCTGCGTTCGTCCATGGGAAACACGGTGATCCAGAAGCGCGACGCAACCAGGGCCATGTTGCGCGCCCTCCGGAGCGGCGGCGCGATCGGGATCCTGAACGATCAGCACGCCCACCCGCCGGACGCCGTCACGGCGCCGTTCTTCGGGCGTCCGGCCGCGACGTCGTCGGCCCTCGCGAGGCTCGCGGACCGCACCGAGGCGCTCGTCGTGCCCACCTATGCCATCCGCGTCGCGCCCGCGCGCTGGCGCCTGACCTACGAACCGGCGCTGGACGTCCGCACGCTTTCCCTGGAGGAGCGTGGCGTCGAGAGCCTCACGGCCCGTCTCAACGGAATCCTGGAATCGATGGTTCGCCGCCACCCCGAGCAATGGCTGTGGCTTCACAACCGGTGGAGAGTCGACTAAGGGGCTGGTTCCACAATCGCGCAGTACTAACCTGGGGTCCGAGATGCATCGACGGGCACGAGCTCTCCTCTTCGGCGCCGCGCTCGCCCTGCTTGCGTCAAGCGTTTTGATCCTGCACCGCGTCTCGGTCCGGGACGCGCCGAGCTCCTGGATCGCCCTCTCGGGGCGACCGGGCTGGAGACTCCTGCGGGCCGTCGCCGAGCGGCTGGCCCTCGAGAGCGCATGGGCCGTCGTTGGGCTGTCAGGGATCGGTCTGGCGCTTGCTCTCTTCGTAGTCCTGCTCTCGTCTCGGGAGCAACGGCAGACTCTGTCCTTCTTGCGCGTCTCGACTCTGAGAGCTCCGGCGCATCCTCTGATCTCACGACAAGACGCCTGGGGTTCCTTCGCACTCATCCTCCTCGCCGCGGGCTGCCAGCTCTTCGTCGTGCCCGCGACGGTAGGCGGGCAGGCGCCACCCTCCGCGGTTTGGGCGACCGGCATCCTCGGCCTCCTGGCGGTGGCCGCGGCGGCGGACCTGAGGGACAACCCGAGGGCGCTTCTCGTCCCTCTCCGCGAGCTCCTTTTCGGTGTCACCCTCGTTTGTCTCCTCGTGACCGCGGCGGCCGCGGCCGGGCATGGGAGAGGGGGATTGCCGCTTCCCTTCCTCGCCTGCCTTGCTGCGGGAGGACTCTTCAGCCTCCTCGCCAGACGGACCGGCCTGACCCGGCGCCAGGCCTGGGAACGTCTGGGTGTCGCTCTCCTCACACTCGGGGGTTTCGGGATCCTGGTCGCAGAGCTCGCTTCGTGGAAATGGACCGGGCATTCCGACGCCTACACGTTTTTCGAGATTGCTCAGCAGATCCACCGGAGCCGGGTGTCTCCTGCGGCGCTCTCGGTGCACGGAGTCTTCGATCGTTTTGGGGTTCTCAGCTCGATGGCGCAGGCGTGGCTCATGGACCCTTTGGCCCCACCCGGTTGGGCGTGGCGCGCCAGCAATCCCTTCTACGTCTCTCTCAGCGTTCCGCTGTTCTATGCGTTCGTGCGTTCCTGGATGGGACCGGCCGGTGCCACCGCTGCCGCGGTGTTCTTCGCGAGCTCGTCGAGCGTGCAGGTCTTCTCCAAGCTGGGGTACAACAACCCCCAGGTCTTCCTGGTCCTCGCTCTGGCGCTCGCCTGTCTCGCATGGGCCGAGGCGTCGAGGAGCTGGCTTCCCTATGCCTTCGCCGGGATCGCGGCAGGGTTCGGCGCGTTCACGTTCGGCCTCGCCCTTCTCGTCGGTCCGACTCTCGCGGTCTGGCTCGCGTTTCACCTCCCTCCTTCCTCCGCCCGCGCCCGGGAGGCCTGGGGACTGGTGTTCGCTGCAGGACTCATCACCGCCGCGCCGATGCTTCTGTCGCCGGCGCACTGGGCTCGTCAGGTGGACAAGCTCTCCTTCTATTCGTCGGAGCTGCAGTCGACCGACGGGCCCCTGCGACTGCCGCTCGTCCGCCTCTTCCACGGCTCGACGCAGGCCTTCTACAGCCAGTACCGCAGCCACGTCGCGTCCGGACCGCACGCCGACCCTCTGCTCGCCATCTGCCTGACGCTCGGGGTGGCAGCTCTGATCGGCGCCGTGAGACGCCATCGCCCCGATACGGCTCTCGCTCTCCTCATCGTGGCGGCGTCGTGGGCCGCGGCGATCGCTCTCCTCCAGCCCTACCCGTATCCCTACCTGACCTGGACGTTCGCCAGTTTGCCGTTCTACGCCTTTCTCGGCGCGGTTGGGCTCGTCACTCTGGGACGGATGACCGCATCGCTCCTCGGCAGCGAACCCAACCGCTGCGTGGTCATGCTCGCCGTCTCGGTCCTGCCGCTTTCCATCGGGTGGAGCCTCTACTGGTCTCTCGAGGGGTGTCATCGCTACTCGCCGAAGGCACCGCTCAGCTTCGCCGTAGCGGTGGCGCAGGCGAATGCGCGGGTCGAGCCTCCGGCGGATCTCGTCTTCGTGACGCCCACACGCCGCGGCCTCGTGGCCATAAACGACGTCCACCTCGCCCTGGAGGCCGCAGACGTGACGGGCACGATGCGCTATCGAGCCCTGGATGGGGAGTCCGGTCGGCTCCGTCGTGTCCTCGAGCAACTCTCGCGCAAGCCCGCCGTCTGCCTCGTCGCGGTGAGCGGCAGCGGCGACGTGCAAGGCGAGGCCGCTCTCCAGCTCGTGCGGACGTCGTGGCCCAATGCCGCGGAGCACCTCTTTCTGGATAGGGCCGTCGGCGGGGTTCCGAGCGCTTATGTCTTTCTGAACGGTTCCGCGGTGAGCCTGATCGCGGAGCTCCCGCTCGCCTACCGAAGGAACGAGGGTCGAACTCGAGCCCGCTTCTAGAAGCAGGAGCGGTGGAAACGCTCTGGATGAGGAAAAAAAAAGCCCGGGCACGAGGCCCGGGCTTTGAAGCTCGAAGTTTGTTTTTTGAGAGCTTACTTCGCGGGGACGGCCGTGGCAGCGGGAGCGGGGGCGGGAGCAGCCGTCGTGGCCTCGGTCTTCGTCGTGTCGCTCTTCACCGCGCCGCTCTTCTTCGTGACCTTCTTGGTGGACTTCTTCTTGGTGGTCTTCTTGCCGGAAGGAGCCTTGGTCTCGGTCGTGGTCGAGGCCTTCTCGGTCGTGTTGCCCGTGATCGGGTTGGTCGTGGTCTTCGCCTCGGTCTTCGTCGTGGTCTTCGCCTCGTCGGCGAAAGCAACCCCGAGCGAGAGAACGGCGACAGCGACGAGAGCGGAAAGAGTCTTCTTCATTTTGTTCTCCAGTCCCCTGTTTCTGTGGCCGGCTCGGGGTTTACCGACGAACCACGTAGCGCAACCCTCCTGCCATACGCACGACACATGTCGCCGCAAGGCGATAAATAGTATTTCTTAGAATGATTTAGGGGGCGAAGGGGCACGAGAGATCGGCGCGCCACGAAGGAGCAGGTGCACCTTTCCGTGCATCGAAGAGACGGGAACCGTCAAGGCGCGGCGCCTTCCCCTCTTCCCTTTCCAAGAAAATTCTCTTCCCGAAGTTCCTCTCGACCTACTTCAGCTCGACGTTCCAGTACGCCATGTCGAGGAAGTTCTTCCACATGGGGTGGATCCGGTGGGCCGACATCAGGCCCAGCGGAGTCCCTCTCGGCTTCGCGGGGACGCGGCGCAGCTTCATTCCGGCTTCGTCCGGTAGACGGTTCCCCTTCCTGACGTTGCAAGGCAGGCAGGCGCAGACGATGTTCTCCCAGCTCGACGGTCCTCCGCGGGAGAGGGGCGTCACGTGATCGAGCGACAGGTCCGACGTCGAGAATCGCTTGCCGCAATACTGGCAGCGGTTTCCGTCCCGCATGTAGATGTTGTGGCGCGAGAACTTGACCTCGTTGCGGGGTGACCGTTCGCAGGACAGGAGCTGGATGACGCGGGGCACCTTCAAAACGAGGTTGGGCGTCGTCACGACGTCGTCGTCGGGCTGTACCGGAATGTCCCGCCATTCGTCCCAGGCGTAGGTCGTGTAGTCGGGCAGGACCGCGCGGACGTGGCCCTTGTAGAAGAGGGTGAAGCACCGCTTGACGTCCGTCAGCGTCAGGGCCGCGAAGCCGCGGTTCAGGACGAGCACCGACGAGTCGAGCATGTCCAAGCATAGCCCAACGGCTGCTAACGTTGCGCCTCAGGGATGCGTGTCCTCTTCGTCCGCCTCTCGTCCTTCGGCGACGTCGTCTTCGCCCTGCCCGCGGCGAAGGCGCTGAAGACCGCGCTGCCCGCGGCGCAACTCGTCTGGGCGGTCGAGGGGCCTCTCGCTCCGCTTCTCGAGGGCGCCCCCTACGTCGACGAGATCCTCGTCGCGAACACGCGCGGGTGGAGACGAGATTTGCTCGGAAGAAGAACCAGGGAGGAGATTTCGGATTTTCTTAGGAAGGGAAGAGGAGCCGGCGAAGCCGGTACGGGCGGGGGACGGTTCGATCTCGTCGTGGACGCACAAGGGCTGTTCAAGTCGGCGGTCATCACGGCTCTCGTTCCCGCGGCGCGCAAGGTGGGCTTCGGCTGGCGTACCGCCGGCGAGCGGATCAATTGCCTCTTCACGGACGAGCGCGTCGACGTCGACCGCGACGCCCGGCCCCACGTCCTCGACCAGATGCTCGCGCTCGCCGAGCACGTCACGGGAAAGACCGGCTTCGACCGGGTGCCGGACGTGAAACACCTCGTCGAAAGAAAAGGTCCCGTGGTCGACGCGTGGCTGGAGCAGATCGGCGACCGGAAATTCGCGGTGCTCCAGCCTTTTTCTTCGAAGGTGAACAAGGAGTGGGGCGCGGACGACGTCGTGGCGTTCGCCGCATGGCTGGGGTCCGAAGGGATCCAACCCGTCCTGAGATGGGGACCGGGAGAA
>JBDTML010000331.1:0-10629 GCA_039934255.1 Acidobacteriota bacterium
CCTTCCCGGGCGAGGGCGGCGACCTGCGCGTCGGAGAGGCCCCGCGGATCGGCGACCTTGCGGGCGATCTCCCGGATCTGCGCGAGGTTCCTCATGTTCGCCTCGGAGGAGACGATCGCCATCACGAAGTCCTCGCCCAGGGTCGTCTTGCCCAGGACCTCGAGCTTCACCCGTGGCGAGGCGGCCTCGACGGCCTTCAGGTACGAGACGATCTGGCGATAGTCGGCCAGCGTCCGATCCGCGCCCACCGTCATCCCAAGGAACTCGGAGGGCGACGGGACGCCGGCGGCGGAGGCGGAGAGAGAAAAGGCGAGCACGAGAGCGCCCGCGGCTGAAAGGACACGATGCATCGGCGACCTCCGTTTGGGACGGAGTCTAAGGCGGGAGGATCGCCTCCATGAACCGCGTGCCTTCGATGGGGTGGTCGTTGTAGGGAGGTATGTCAAGGAATCCCAAAGAAAGGTAAAGAACCTGGGCAGCTTTCATCGAAGGGAGCGTGTCGAGGCGGATCGCCCGATAGCCGATCGCGCGGGCCTCCAAGAGCAGGGCCTCGGCCAGCCGCCGGCCGAGGCCGGACCCGCGAAAGGCGGGCCGAACCCAGAGCCTCTTCATTTCGCAGAAGTCTCCTCCGATCTTCCGAAGTGCGACGCAACCCGCGGGCTCGCCGCCCGAGAACGCGAGGAGGAGACGGCCGTCGGGCGGCGCGTACGCGCCGGGCAGACTCGCCAGCTCCTCGTCGAAATTCTGGAAGCACAGGGAGATCCCGAGCGACTTCTGGTACTCGACGAAGAGGTCGCGGGCGACGGCGAAGTCACCCGCACCTCCAGCGAGTCTGACGAGAGGGGGCTCCGACTTCATCGACGGGGCACCCGTTGTTTCGACGAAGCCCTCTTCCTTTCGAAGCTCTCCGTGGCGAGAGCGAGACCGTCGCGGTCGATCGCCTCGAGCGCTTCGGCCTCGGCCGGAGCGAGCCCCGCCGCCTCCGCGCGGGCGCGCGGAGCCGCGAGAAAGAGCGTGCGCTCGGCCTCGTCCGTGTAGATCCGCGCGAGGTACGCCTCAAAGGCGGGGCTCATGCGGCCGCTTGCCGGCGCGCGCGGCCCGCGGCGAGCGAGGCCCGGGCACGGGAGAGCTCGGAGAGGAGTTCTTCGAAAGGGGGATAGAGGCCGTCGCGCTCGAGGATCACCGTGAGTGGGTGCGGCACCAGCGCTCCGACCCTTTCGAGGAGCGAGAAAACCGCGTCGGGAACCGGGTGGAGGTGATCGTCGAGGAGGCGCGTCACGCCCGCCCGACCCGGCACCCCGACGCGTCGTCCTCCCGCCAGATGCACGGCGCGGACCCGGTCGCTCGGGATCCCTCTAAGAAAATCTTCTTCTTCTCTTTCTTTCTTCTCTTCTTCTCCGAAGCAAAAATTGACTGCATTTGTGTGGAGGTTGTGGAGATCGAGCAGGAGGTCGCAGTCCGCCGCCTCGAGCACCTCCGCGACGAACTGAGCCTCGCCGCGGTCGCTGCCCGGGGGATCGATGAGCGTCGCGACGTTCTCGAGAAGCGGCGCACTGCCGATGACCGCGCGCGCCCGCGCGACGTTGCGCGCGGTGCCCTCGATCGTGGCCGCGCAGCGCGGCGGCGCCGCGAGGTGGCCGATTTCGACACCGCCGCCACGCACGAACGCGAGGTGCTCGGACCAGAACAGGGGCTGAGCGAGCGCGGCGACGCGCGCGAAGGCTTCGAGGCGCTTCGGGTCGACGGGAGCGGACGACGCGAGGCCGAGTGACACACCGTGGAGGACGACCGGCACGTGCGCGGCGAGCGTTCGGAGGGCGCGGACCTCGCGTGCCGGGCGCGCCATCCAGTCCTCGGCGATCACCTCGACGACGTCGAGTTGATCCGCCCCCGCGAAGATGCGGTCCGCGATAGCGGGTCGCCAGCCGAGCCCGAAGAGGTCCGTCACGTCAGCCCCCACACCCGCCGCAGCCCCCGCCTCCACCGCACCCGCCGCCGCAGGACGAGCCGCACGAGGAGCCGCAGGACGACATTGAAACGCCGCCGTCGGAGGACGAGGCTTTCGGGAAGAGCTTCTTCGCCCAGTCGAAACCTACCGCCGGAAGGAGGCCGATTCCGAACACGGCCGCGAGGAGCGCGACGTCCGACGTCGCGCTGTGCGCGCGCAGTGAGGGCGCCCGTGCCTTGAGGCCGGAGAACAGGGTCCGGATGTCGGCGAGCAACCGATCGCCCTTCGCGGTCCGCTTGGGGAAGGCGGCGACGGCGGCCGCGATCGCGGCCACGATCGCGAGGAAGATCAGGAATCCGACGTTCCGCTGTCCCCGCGAGACCGCCTGGAGGAAACGCGCTCCCGCGACTCCCCAGAGGACAACGAGGCCCGCGAAGAAGATCCGAATGCGGGTACGGTTCGCGGCGGATCCGGGGAGGAGGCCGAGAGACGTCAGGGAGACGCGGTTGGGGTCCGCGGCGGCGAGGAGCGTCTTGTCCGTAAAAATCGCCGTGGCGGCCCCAAACTCGCGGAACTTCTCGAGGAGGGCCGCCTCGAGGGGCTGCGACGCGTGCGCGTTCTTCTTCGTCTGGAGCGTCGTCCCGGAGGGCACGAGAAGTCCGCGGTCCGCGAGCGCGACACTGGCGACGCGGAGCGCCTCGTGAGGTCCGCCGCGCAGGTAGGCGATCGCGTAGGGATCCGTGAGGGAGACGCGGACGGGATCGCCGCTCTCGGCCGACCGGCGCGCGTGCGCGACGAGCGCGACCGTCACGGCCATGAGGATCAGGTAGAAAAGGAGGAACTGCGGGCCGGCGAGCGCGAAGGGATTCATGGCACGCGGCGGGCGCGCTCGCGGAGGAGCGCGGCGAGGGCGGGCAGGCGTCCGAGGATGCGCGCGGCCTCGCCGTGAGAAAGCGGCCGCTGTTCGCGCACCGCCGAGAGGCTCTCGACGAGCGCGGGCCAGCCGTCGCCCGGCAGGTCCGCCGCTGCCTGCCGGAGAGCCTCCTTTGGCGAGGGAACGCCCCGGCCCTCCAGCGAGAGGAGCGACGCCGCGGCGGCGCGCAGAGGTCCCGCGAAGTTCGACACCGAGCGCGCGGCCTCGTCGTCGTTTCCGCCGTGGAGCGCCCAGGCCTCGCGCAGGCGGAGGACGAGGTTCAGGAGCGTCTGCGACAGGCGCCGGCGCAGAGCGTCCTCCGGCACCTTCAATTCCGCGAAGGGGTCGCTGCCGAAGAGGACGCGGCGCCGGCGAGAGATGTCCGCGAACTTGACGGCGAAGGCCTCGGTGGCCGCGGCGATCTCGCCTTCGAGGAGGAACATCACCTCGAGCCGTGCCGCCGCCCGGGCGAGGCGCAGGGCGCCGCGCATGTCCTCGAACCCTTTCTCCGGAAGCGCCTTCAGGACGAGGACAAGGTTGACGTCCGATTCGGGGCGGAGAGCTCCTTCCGCCGCGCTGCCGAAGAGGACGGCCGAGGACAGGTCGCCTCCGAGGCTCGTGCGGGCGACGGCGAGAAACTCGTCGAGGGCGCGGGCGGTTGGCTCGGGCAATTCCATGGCGCGATCCTATGTTTTTCGTGTCAAGACTATTTGGAGATTCCGGGAGCGGTCGCGTCGGGAGCTCCCGTGTCGCTGGTGCGGGCCCGTGCCTTCGCGAGGAGGCGCGCCCGAAAGAGCCCCGGCGGGATCTGACCCTCGAGGAGGAAGTCCTCGTGGAACCGCTTTTCCGAGAAGGACGGCCCTTCGATCTTCCGGCACTCCTCGCGGAGCGCCAGAATCTCGGCCTTTCCGAGGAAGTACGTGATGGCCTGCGTCGGCCACTTCGAGTAGCGGAAGATCTCCCGGCGCGCCGACGACACGGCGGCGCGCTCGGCGGCGTTCGGATTCGACGCGGGGTCGATCGAGACGGGGCCCTTCACGAAGGCCACGTTGCGGGCAAAGTAGTTCACGGCGTCGTCGTAGGACATGAACCCGCAGTGAAGGCCGGTGTCGACGACGATGCGGGCGTCGCGCAGGAGCTGATTCTGAAGCTGGAAGAGGCGCTCCTCGGGCGTGTAGAACCCACCTGGAAGATCGGGGCGCGGCTCGCCCACGAGGCGCTCGCCGTAAAGCGCCCAGCCCTCGGACGACATCGCGTCGCCCCACATGGAGGCCGAATCCTCGACGCCGCCGGGCGTCAGCCAGCGAATCTTCGGAATCGCCGCCGCGTGCGCGCGGGAGAACTGGTAGTACCAGTCGTGACCGGGGAAGCCCTCGTGCGCCGCGAGGCTCGCGATGGCCGCCCGCGCGTGCTCGCGGAGCGCGGCGGGGTCGTTGCCCGTAGGGGTCACGTAGAACTGCCCGACGCCGCCCTTCTTGAACGAGGGAGCGGGGTAGTAAGCCGCGCTGGTGGTGTCGCGCAGCGGTGGCGGCGTGTAAACGACGTCCAGCCTGTAGTCGAGAGGGAGGTCGAACATGCCGGTCCGCCGGCCGTAGTCCACGAGCCGCCGGCAGGACTCCCGGTACCACGCCAGCATCTCCTCGTCCGTCTTCGGGATGTCGTCTCCGAGCGCCGTCAGCACGGCGGCGAGAGAGGGATCCGGAAGCTTCCGATCCGCGGCGATGCGCCGCGCGAACGCCGTCATCTCCGCGAGAGTCGCGGCCACCGCCGCCTTCCCGTCGGCGTGAAGGTCGCGCGGACTGCGCGTGACGGCGAGGTTGTTCTTCAGCGCCCACGAGTATTCCGCCTCGCCGGCGGCGAACCGGTCCTTGTCGAAGGCTACCTTCAGTGTCTTTTCGCCGGCCTCGAAGAAAAGCTCGACGAGGCCCTTCCGAAATTCCCGGAACGCGGCGGCCGCCGCAGGACAGCCGACCGTGAGGGCCGAACGGGTGTTGGCGCTCGCGCCCGACTCCGAGGCTTTCTCGGGCAGACTCTTCTCGAAGTAGAGGGCCGTCGATTCGGCCGCGTCGACCGCGGCGACGATGAGGCGCCGGTCCGGAATCGCGTTGCCCGATGCGCCACGCCTCACGTTCGCGAGAGCCGTCTTCAGGTAAGCGGGAACGGCAGCGGTGCGCAGCGCGACACCGCGCCACTCCGCGGAGGTCCCGCGGGCACCGCCGGTGCCCTCCGTCATCCCTTGGAGAGTGAACTCGATGCCCCTGAGCGGCTCCTCGAGGAAGGCGTCGAGGGCCTTCTCGTGCACGCGCCGGTCGAGGTTGCGGACGAGGAACGCGAGCTGGGCCTTCAGGACCGCGGCGTCGATACGCTCGGTTTCGGGCAGCTTCCGCGTGTCGATTTTCGCGAGGCGCGCCTGAAATCCTGTCCACTCCTCGCGCTCGGAGTGCAACGCCTCGGGAGAGTAGTCGCGGAGCTTCCCGTCGAGGGCCGCGTACACGGGGTCGAGCCCCGCGGCGCCGAGATAGGTGGCGACGACGGGAAAACGCTCGAGGAAGGTCCGGAGGTAGTCCGCCTCGAGCGAAGAAAGGACCGAAGTCTTTTGCTTCGGAGAAGAGGGAGGGGAAGAAGATTTCTGAGAATGCGCGGGAAAGGTCACGGCGGCAGCCAGCAGGATCACCGCGCCCGGCGCGCCCGTGCGGGCCTGGATGATTACCTTTCTAAGCAATTTCCAGAACCTCCTGTCCTGCTTTTTCGCGACTCGGAACGGGGATTCTCCCTCAGCCGTCCGATAAGGAACGGAAGGCCGACGGCCCCCGCCGCGAGAGTCGTGAGGACGTGCAGGAGGCCGCCGAGGACGGCGCCTGTCGCAAGCGATAGCCCGCCGAGAGCGGCGGCCGCGGCGAAGCCTGATTCGTAGGGGCCGAACGTGCCCGCGGGAGAGGGCAGGAACGCAGCCGTCGCGATGGACGTGAAGAGCGCGACGAGAAGCGTTGCCGGATCAATCGAGAACCCCAGCCCTCGCGCGGTGAGCCAAAGCGCCGGGACATGGAGGGCGAGAAATGCCGCCGCTGCGGCCGTGGCCATCGCGTACGAGCCCGGCGCCCGCCGCGCTACGGAGAGCCCCTCGGCGACCTCGCGCGCGAACGCGTGACGGCGGCTGCTCTCGGGAAGGCGCGGCACGAGAAAGACGAGCAGCCGTCCGCCCGCGAGGGGCAGGGCGAGGAGAAATGCAGCTCCGAAAAGAACGAGGGCCGCCACGCCGGTCCCCAGCACCTGCGTTCCGCGCGTGAAAAGCAGCCAGGCCGTTCCCGCGAGCCCCGCAAGAAGCAGCGTCGCCGTGTCGAGAAGCTTCACGAGCGCGAAGACCGCTCCCGAGCGCGCCCAGCTCGCTCCGAGCGCGGCCTTGATGGACGCCCAGGATCCGATCTCTCCGCTTCGGAACGGCATGACCTGCAGGAGAAACGTCGTCGCGCCCGACAGCGACCACGCGGTCGCGACGGAGATCCGGTCGGCGGGCGGCAGGAGCAGGTTGAGCCGGAAGGCTCGCACCCCAAAGGCGAGGACGTTCAGCAGGAACCCGAGCGCGACGAGCCAGAGGTTCGCGGAGGCGAGGCGGGAGAAAATTTCTGCTGAAGAGGTTCGGAAAGCGGCGACGAGCAGCGCGAGAAGCGCGAGTGCGAAGGCAAGCCCGAAGATTCTCTTAGAAAGGGTAAGAGGGGCAGGCATCCGCCTAACGAGACTCTTTCTTCTCTTTGGACCCCTTTCGCCGCTGCTCGACGACGAGTTCCTCGAGGAGGGTGCGGTTGATGGAGATGAGGTCCGCGAGAAGTCCGGAAAGAGCGCTGACGACGGCCGCGACGAACAGCACGGCCGCGAGAAGCAGCGACTGGAGGTGGCCGGCCGGGTTGTGATCGGTGACCACGAAGAAGACGTAGCGCCCGACGAGCCCGAGCCCGAGCAGCGCCAGGAGCGCCGCGCAGCCGAAGAAGACGGGCAGCGGCTTGTAGAGCGCCGTGATCCGCAGGATGTTCGCGCCCTGCACGAGGACGTAGTTCGACGTGCGCCGGATGAGGCGCGACGGCCGCACGGCCGGATTCGTGCGCACCGGGACCGAGGTGACGGCCATTTCCTTGTTGCCGGCCTGAATGAGCGTCTCGAGCGTATACGTCATCTTCGAAAAAACGTTGAGCCGGAGGGCCGCTTCGCGGGTGAGAGCGCGAAAGCCGGATGTCGCGTCGGGCACGTCGGTGCCGGAGGCGCGGCGCACGACCCAGGAGCCGAAGCGCTGCGTGAGGCGCTTGCCGGGCGAGAAGTCGGACTTCGTGGCGACTCCCCGGTCTCCGACGACGATCTCCGCCACGCCCCCGAGGAGGGGGGCGACCAGGGAGTCGATGTCGGCTGCCGCGTACTGGCGGTCGGCATCCGTCGACACGATGACGTCCGCCCCGAGGCGCAGCGCCGCGTCGAGCCCTGCTCGCCAGGCGAAGGCGAGCCCGCGGTGAATCGGAAGCCGGACGACGTGGTCCGCGCCCGCGCGCCGCGCGGCGTCGGCGGTGCCGTCGGTCGAGCCATCGTCCACGACGAGCGTCTCGACGGAATCGAAGCCCGGCACGCGGCGGGGCAATTCCGCGAGCGCGGGCCCGATCTGTTCCGCCTCGTCCCAGGCGGGAATCTGGATGACGAGTTTCACGGCTCCGGAGAGCGTAGCAGGGCAGCCCGTACGAGGCGTTACGATCCGTTCGCCATGAAGATCCGATTCGGGATTTCTGCGTTCTTTCTTGTCGTTCCCCTTTCGACCTGGCCACTCGCCGCCCAGGACGGCCCTCCGAAGGAAGATCGCGCGTTCCGCGAGACGGATCTCGTGGAGCTCGTGACTCTCGACCCCACGATCCGCCTCGACGTGCGTTATGCAGGGAAGAACAACGAGTTCGGCCGGCCCTTCTATGCCGAGGCCCGCGCTTTTCTCCAGCGACCCGCCGCAGAGGCGCTGGCGCGTGTGCAGCGCGCGCTCAAAGCGAAGGGGTATGGCCTTCTCGTTTTCGACGGTTACCGGCCGTGGGCCGTGACGAAGCAGTTCTGGGACCTGACGCCGGCCGACAAGAAGATTTTCGTGGCGAACCCGAAGAACGGTTCACGCCACAACCGGGGCGGCGCGATCGACCTCACGCTCGTCGAGCTTGCGACGGGGAAGGAAGTCGACATGGGCGGCGCCTATGACGAGATGTCGAGGCGCTCGTACGTGACGTACGAGGACGGTCCGAAGGAGGCGCTCGCGCGTCGCGAACTCCTGCGCGACGAAATGGGGAAAGAGGGATTTTTCCCCTACCCGTGGGAGTGGTGGCATTTCGACTGGAAGGACTGGCGCGAGTACGCCGTGCTCGACGTGCCCTTCGGGTCTTTCAAGCGGCCCGCGCCCGCCGGCGCGACGCGCTGACCGTGGCCTCTGTCCGGCATCGGTTCCTCATGAGGCTCGTGAGCCTCTACCCGCCGTATCTCGGGGCGGGCGTGCGCGTGACGCATCCGAAGGACGACGCGTACCGGATCGTCGTGCGGATGGGCCTCCACTGGTGGAACAGGAATCTCTTCGGGACGCAGTTCGGCGGGTCGCTCTACTCGATGTGCGACCCGCACTTCGTCTTCATCCTTCTCAGGAACCTCGGCGCCGGCTACGTCGTGTGGAACAAGTCGGCCGCGATCGAGTTCCTGCGGCCGGGCCGCGGGCGCGTGACGGCGACGTTCCACGTCCCACCGGAAAAGATCGCGGAGATCCGAGCGGCGGCCGACCGCGGTGAGAAGGTGGAGCCCATGCTCGTCGTCGAGATCGTCGACGACGACGGTTCGCTCGTCGCGCGCGTGACCGAGACGCTCTGGGTGAGGAAGAAGGATCCTGCTAGAACTTGAAATTGATCCCGGCCGTCCCATGCCAGAAATCGGCCTTCGGGTTGTCGTTGTAGCGGTCTCGAATCGCGTCGACGGAGTCGACGCCCAGAAATACGTAGCGTACGTCCACGTGGAAGGACACCTTGCTGTGGGCGCCGAACTCGACGCCGCCGCCCGCGTGCCCCCCAAAGGTGTGCTGGGTGTCAGCTCCGAGAGCCGCGAGGGGCCCGAGGTACGTCGACCTCGTGAAGTACCAGCCTCCGCCGCCGAGGAGGTACGGCTGAACCGGACCGGGCAGAATGAAGACCATCAGGGACGCTTGAACGGGGTACTGCTCGACGCGCAGGGTGTCGGTACCCGCGGTGCCGTACGTCGTCCTCTTGTAGTCGATCAGTCCTTCAACGCCGAGGGGGCCCGGGAAGCGCAGCCGAAGCTGAGCGCCCCCTCCCCAGGTCCCGTCCGCGCCGGTCGCCTTCGTATACGAGGCGTGCCCTCCAAGGGAGAACTGCGCGTGTGCGGGGGGTGCGGCGATGAGGAATAGGGAAATGACGGAGCCAAGCTGGAGCTTTCGCGAAATTTTCACCGTTGGAATCCTCCGCCGGGAACTGAGCAAGATCGCTGCCCGACATCTGGCCCTTGAACGGCTCCTTCCGATATGCTCACCCGCCACGAAAGGGGGCCCCGATGGCATTTCCCGACGAAGAAGAGCCTGATTTCTCGGATGTGAAGAGCGGCAGCTCCAGCTCAGCCGAGGCGCCGAAGGGCGAGGCGGTCACGCGCACGTACACGGTCGTGGGCGGCGACAGCCTCTCGAAGATCGCGAAGAAGATCTACGGCGACGCCGGCCGCTGGAGGGAGATCTTCGACGCGAACAAAGACACGATCAAGAACCCCGACTTGATTCACCCCGGCCAGGTCCTGAAGATTCCGGGCGCCTGAGAGAAAAGGAGAAACGAAGATGAAAACGTTCCGTCCCGCTGCCATGCTCGCCCTCGTCGCCGCGGTCGCCCTCGGCGCCTGCGCGAAGAAGGAGCCGCCTCCGCCGCCGCCGACGCCGATCCCGGCGCCCACCGCCGTGCCCACGCCCGTGCCGTTCAAGGTCAAGGACGTCGACCTGGGCAAGTCCATCGGCGACGACAAGAAGATCAAGGACGCCGCGGCCGCGTTCGCGCCAAAAGACACGATCTATGCGGCGGTCTCGTCGGAGGGTGCCGCCGCAAAGGCGACTCTGAAGGCCCGCTGGACGTTCGGCGCGAAGAACCAGGTCGTGAACGAGGAGACCCGGGACATCGCCCCGATGGGTCCGGCCGTCACGGAGTTCCACATCGCGAAACCCTCGGGTTGGCCCGTTGGAAAATACAAGCTCGAGGTCTCGGCCGACGGCGCGTCGGTAGCGACCAAGGACTTCGAGGTGAAGAAGTAGACGCGATCCGTCGAGGGCCCGCGGGGCGAGCCCCGCGGGCTGCCGCGCGCTGAGTCGAAGCCGAGCTGACCCGCCCCCCGTTCAGTCGTCGGCCGCGGCGCCCGAGAAGACGGCCCCTCCGCGAGCCGCCCAGAAGCCGTAGACGGCGATCGCGAGGACGACCGCGAGGCAGAAAAGACCGTAGCCGGCGAACCAGCGGGTCAGGTCGGGCGTGATCGGCGCGCTCGGGAGGAGCTGGGAGACGCCCATCGCCACGGCGAGTCCGAGAAGGCCGGTGCGGAAGAGGAGAACGACGAGGACCGTCGCGCAGACGGCGCCCCCAGGCACCTCGAAGAGGGGATTCTCGCGGCCGGCGAAGGCGACGAAGAGGACGAGCCACGGCACGGCGGCGGCGAGCCAGGCCTTGCGGAGGGCGAGTCGTCCCAGGAAGAGCGAAGCCACGACGAAGAAGGGGCGTATCAGACCGTC
>JBDTML010000332.1:0-1698 GCA_039934255.1 Acidobacteriota bacterium
AGCGCGCGCCGAGCGATTCGAACGCGAGGTAGACGACGGGCGTGATGTAGAGCGTGAGGACCTGCGAGACGACGAGCCCGCCGATGACGGCGAGGCCGAGCGGCTGTCGCGCCTCGCCGCCGCGGCCGAGGCCGAGTGCGATCGGGAGCGTGCCCGCGAGCGCCGCCATCGTCGTCATGAGGATCGGCCGGAAGCGCGTCATCGAGGCCGTGAAGATCGCCTTCTCGGGGTCCATCCCCTGGCCGCGCTGCGCCTCGAGCGCGAAGTCGATCATCATGATCGCGTTCTTCTTCACGATTCCGATCAGCATGACGAGGCCGAAGAACGCGTAGACGTTCAGCTCCTTGCCAAAGAGGATGAGAGTCAGGACCGCCCCGACGGCGGCCGACGGTAATCCGGAGAGGATCGTGAGCGGGTGGACGAAGCTCTCGTACAGGACGCCGAGGACGAGGTAGATCACGAGGACGGCGACGACGAGGAGAACCGCCATGCCCTTCAGGGACGACTGGAAGACCTGCGCCGTGCCCTGGAAACTCGTCGTGATCGTGCCCGGCAGGGTCTCTCTCGCCAGCTTTTCGACGGCGGCAGTCGCCTGGCTGAGCGCGACGTTCTTGGCGAGGTTGAAGGAGATCGTCGCGGACGGGAGCTGGCCGAGGTGATTCACGAGAAGCGGGCCGACGCTCGTGGCCGACGTCGCGACCGCGTTCAGCGGGACGAGCGTCCCGTTGCCGGACCGCACGTAAAGGGACGCGAGGTCCGCCGGTCCGCGCTGGTCCTCCGGCTTGACCTCGAGGATGACCTTGTATTCGTTCGTCGCGGTATAGATCGTCGAGATCTGGCTCGTCCCGTAGGCGAGCGCGAGCGCGCGCTGGATCTGCCCCGCCGTCACGCCGAGCGCCGAGGCCTTCTTCCGGTCGATCGTGACGTCGAGCTGCGGGTTCTTGATCTGGAGGTCGCTCGTGACGTCGCGGATGATCGGGATCCCCCTCATCTTCCGCTCGAGGAGTCCCGCGTTCGCGTACAGCGCGCCGATATCCGTGCTCTGGAGGGTGAGCTGGTACTGGCTACGCGTGTTCTGCCCCCCGACACTGATCGCCGGCGGCGTCTGGAGATAGAAGCGCAGGCCGGGTAACTTCGCGAGCTTCGGGCGCAGCCTGTCGATGATCTCGTCCGAGGAGGGCCTCTGACCGCGGGGCTTCAGCGTGATGAACATCGACCCCGAGTTCGTCGTCGCGTTCGGCCCTCCCGCGCCCACGGACGACTGCACGGACAGGACGCCCGGATCGGCCCGCACGATTTCGGCGGCCGCCTTCTGGCGGTCACGCATGTCCTGATAGGAGGTCCCTTGCAGACCCTCGACGCTCGCCCGAAGCATCCCGATGTCCTCGCTCGGGATGAACCCCTTCGGCGCGACCCAGAAGAGGAAGGCGGCGAGGACGGCCATGAGGACGAGCGTCGCGAGCGTGAGCCTCCGATGCCGCAGGACCACGTGGAGCGTGCGCTCGTAGGCGTGGAGGATGCGATTGAAGAATCTCTCGAGCGCCGACGCGATCCGCCCGTGCGCGCCGGCCCCCGGCTCTTCGTTATTCAGGAGCCGGCTACAGAGCATCGGGGTGAGCGTCAGGGACACGAACCCCGACACCAGGATCGCGGCGCTGATCGTGACGGCGAACTCCTGGAAGAGCCGGCCGAGGAGCC
>JBDTML010000333.1:0-2010 GCA_039934255.1 Acidobacteriota bacterium
TTCGACCCCCACACGCTTCCGCCACCACTGACCGAGGAAGACGAACGCCCCCGGCGGCACGAGCCGCCGGGGGCGCTTTCGTTCAGTCCGCCAGAGTCGAGAGGTCGCCCGGGTCCTCGCCCATCTCCTTGGCCTTCAGATAGCGCCGCACGATCTTCCCGGAGCGCGTCTTCGGGAGGGACGGGACGAGTTCGATGTCCTGAGGCACCGCGATGGGTCCGAGGTCCTGGCGCACGTGGTCCTTGAGGCTGCCGATCAGGCCCGCGCCCGCCTGGGCGCTCGCCTTGAGGACGACGAACGCCTTGATCCTCTCCCCCTTGAGCGCGTCCGGAAGCCCGACGACGGCGCTCTCGGCGACGGCCGGGTGGCGGAGGAGCGAGCCCTCGACGTCGGCCGTGCCGATGCGGTGGCCCGCGACGTTCATGACGTCGTCCGAACGGCCGAGGACCGCGAAGTAGCCGTCGGCGTCGCGAACCGCGATGTCGCCGCACGTGTAGCAGCCGGGGATCTGCTCCCAGTATTTCTCGTAGCGCGCCGGGTCTCCCCACACGGTCCGGAGCATGTACGGCACGGGACGTCTGAGGACGAGGAGGCCTCCGTGGCCGTCGGGCAGGGACTTTCCGTCCTTGTCGACTATGTCCGCCGCGACGCCGGGCAAGGGCTTGCCGACCTTGCCGGGCCGCGCCTCGAACGTCGGGAGTGTGCCGAGGACGGGCGCCGCGATCTCCGTCTGCCAGAAGTTGTCGACGACCATGCCGCCCGACTGCCCGACGAGGTGCTTCTGCGCCCAGAGGTGAGCCTCGGGATTGAGAGGCTCGCCCGCGCACGCGATGAGGCGCAGGCGCGAGAGGTCGTATCGCGCGGGCGCCTCGGCCCCGTGGCTCATGAACATGCGCATCGCCGTGGGCGCCGTGAAGAGGATGTTCACGCCCACGCGCTCACAGAGCTCCCACGTGACGTCGGCCGACGGGTAATCCGGAACGCCCTCGCGCGTGAAGACCGTCGCGCCGACCGAAAGCGGCCCGTAGACGATGAACGAGTGGCCGACGATCCAGCCGATGTCGGACGTCGACCAGTAGATGTCCCGGTCGCCGATCTGGTAAAAGGCGCGCGCCAGGTACGTCACGCCCACCATGTAGCCGCCGACGGTGTGGACGACGCCCTTGGGCGTCCCCGTCGTGCCGGACGTGTAGAGGATGAAGAGCGGGTCCTCGGCGTCCATGGGCTCGGGCGTGCAGTGGATGTCGCGCGCGTTCTGGATGTCGTAGAAGTCGTGCTCGCGCTCGCTCTCGAACGTGAAGGGCGCGTCGCCGGGGCGCGAGCCGCGGCGGTGGACGACGACGTGCTCGACGAACGTGAGGTCGCGGACGGCCTCGTCGATCGTGGGCTTGAGCGAGATCTTCTTGCCGCGGCGGAAGGTGAAGTCCGTGCAGACGACGACCTTCGCGCCGCAGTCCTCGATGCGCGACTTGAGGGCCTGGGTGCCCATGCCGGCGAAGACGACGGAGTGGACGGCGCCGATGCGCGCGCAGGCGAGCATCGTGACGATGCCCTCGGGCGTGAGCGGCATGTAGATGATGACGCGGTCGCCCTTCTTCACGCCGAGGCGCTTCAGGGCGTTCGCGAACCGGTTCACCTCGCGGTACAGCCGGCTGTACGTGTACGCGTGCTCCTCGCCATCCTCGCCGACCCACAGGAGCGCCGCCTTGTTGCGCTTGTCGCCGTAGACGTGGCGGTCGATGCACGAGACGGTGGCGTTGAGCTTGCCGCCGAGGAACCACTGATGATTCGGCGGCTGGAAGCGGCAGACTTCCTTCCAGGGCTCCATCCACTCGATCCCCGCAGCCTTCTCGGCCCAGAAGTCGTCCGGCGAGAGGAGGGCGTGCTCGCGCTCCACGACGTCGTTGCGGATCACCGCGTCGCGCGCCATCCAGATGGGCGGGTGAATGACGTTTTCGTCCTTCGCGAGCTTCTCGATCGCCACCTGCTGGGAATGCGAGAGGTCGAGGC
>JBDTML010000334.1:0-7775 GCA_039934255.1 Acidobacteriota bacterium
CGATGCGCTACGGCCTCAAGGGCCGCTCGCACGTGATCACGACGGGCTGCACGTCGTCGGCGGACGCCATGGGCTATGCGGCGCGCCTCGTGGCCTGGGGGGACGAGGACCTCGTCCTCACGGGCGGCGGCGACGCCGTGATCACCCCCGGCATCATGACGGGCTTCTCGCTCATGCAAATACTCTCGACGTCCCGTCAGGACGCTCCGACCACCGCGAGCCGGCCCTTCGACGCCGGACGCGACGGGTTCGTTCTGGGAGAGGGCGCGTGGATGTTCGTGCTCGAGCCTCTGGAGCGGGCGAAGGCGCGCGGCGCCCGCGTGCTCGCCGAGGTCTGCGGCTACGGCACGACGTGCGACGCCTACCACCGCGTGCGTCTCGACGAATCCGGCGAAGAGCCCGCGCGCGCGATGCAGGAAGCGATCGCCGACGCCGCCATCGGCGCTTCCGACATCGACTACGTGCAGTTTCACGGGACGTCGACGCTCCTGAACGACCGCATCGAGACGCGCGCGACGAAGCGGGCGCTCGGCGATCGGGCCGGTGGAATTCCCGGCAGCAGCGTGAAGAGCCAGATCGGGCACCCCCAGGGCGCCTCGGGAGCGGCCGGAATGGCCGCGACGATTCTCGGGATGCTGGGCGGTTTCGTTCCGCCGACGATCAACCTCGAGGCGCCCGATCCCGCGTGCGATCTCGACTACGTCCCGAACGAGGCGCGCGCGGCCGAGATCGAGTTCGCGCTGTGCAACGGGATCGCCTTCGGGTCCAAGAACTCCGCGCTCGTCCTCAAGAACGGCCGGGCCCTCTGAAACCCCGGCCGCGGCGATGAGCTTCTGGATTCCAGAGAGGCGTCCCGACGCGGAGCTCCTCGACGGCGCGGGCGTGTCACCTTCCGAGGCGGAGGCGAGCCTCACCGACATCGAATGGGTGCACCGGCGACTCGGCGGGCGCGCGCTCGTCCGGCGCCGGCTTCTTCCGCTCCTCGCGGCCCTGCCGGCGCGGCAGGGCGCTCTCTCGGTTCTCGATCTCGGATGCGGCTCCGGCCACGTCGGCCGCGACCTCCTCGCGGCCGCCGCGGACGCGGGCCTCCGCCTTCGTGTCCTCGGACTCGACCGCAAGACGTCGCACGCTCGGCTCGCCCCGCGCGGAACCGCCGTGGCTGCGGATGCGCTCCGCCTTCCCTTCCCGGACCGGAGCGTGGACGTCGTCCTGTCGACTCTCTTCCTGCATCACTTCTCCCCCGCCGAGCTGGCCGCGCTTCTCGCCGAGTCGCGCCGCGTCGCCGCGGCGGCGGTGGTCGCCCTCGACCTCTCGCGTCACAGGCTCGCCCTGGCCGCGATCGCGGTCATCGGCCCCCTGGCCTTTCGGAGCCGGCTCTCCACCCTCGACGGAATGACCTCCGTCCGGCAGGCTTACACGCCCGGCGAGATCGAGGGGATTTGTGGGACGGCTCTTCCGGGCGCCCGCCTCACGAGGATCTCGCGCTTCGTTTGGGAGCTCGTGTGGAAGCGAAGGTGAGCAGCGCCGATTCCTGCGACGTTGCCGTGATCGGGGGCAGCCTCGCCGGCGCCGCCGCCGCGGCGGCGCTCGCGCGGGCCGGAGCGCGCGTCGTCGTCCTCGAAAAGGCGCGCTTCCCGCGGGACAAGGTCTGCGGGTGCTTCCTGTCTCACGAAGCGCTTCCGGTCCTCGTCAAGATGGGATTGGAGGAAGAGCTTAGAAAGGAAGATCTCGAGACCATTACTCGATTCGTGCTGGTTGCGTGCGGCGGAAATCGAGTCGAAGCAGACCTTCCGGCACCCGTTCTTTCCATCTCCCGGTATCGCCTGGACGCCCTTGCGGCGGCCGCCGCGGAGCGCGCGGGCGCCCGGATGCGTTTTGGCGTTCTCGTCCTCGCCATCGAAGGAAATCTTTCGAACGGCTTTCTCGTTCGACTCGACGGACAGGAGCTGCGCGCCCGCGCGGTTGTGGGCGCGTGGGGGCGTTACAGTCCTCTGGACCGCCGCCTCGGCCGCACTTTTATTCTAGGAAAATCTTCTCTGTTCGGGTTCGGGAAGACCCTCGCCGGGAAGAGTGACCACCTCGCGAATCGCGCCGTCCTGCATTTCTTCGAAGGGGGATACGTCGGCCTGTCCCGCGTCGAGGGAGGCCTCGTCAATCTCGCGGCACTGGCCACCGCGCACGTCGCAAATTCCGCTCATCACGGTCTCGATTCGCTCCTCGCCCGGATCGCGGGCGGGAGTCCTGCCCTTGCCGCCGATCTTGCCGGGCTGACGCCGACGCCCGGGCCGCCGCTCGTCTCGGAGCCGATGTACCTGGGTCCGCACGGCGCGCTCGCGGGAGACGTGCTCTGCGTAGGCGACGCCGCGGGCGTGATCGACCCGTACACCGGCATCGGAATGTCCCTCGCGCTCCTCACCGGCGACGCCGTCGCCGCGCCGCTCGCGGCATTTCTCGCAGGGACCCTCGGCGCGGAAAGCCTCCGGCAGGAGCATCTGCGGCGTCACCGCGAGATCGCCCGGAGACGCTTCTTCACGTCGCGCCTCTTCCGGCCCTTCTTCTCGGGTGGCGCACTCTCGTACCTCATCCACCCGGCGGCGGCCCCCCTCGCGCGCTGGGCCGCGAGGATCACGCGCTAACGCCGGCGCGGGCTCTTTCGTGCCGGGCGTTTCTTCCCGGCCTTCGGGAAGAGCCCCGTGCGGATCGTCTCGATCTGCGAGAGGTGAATGCGATCGTGCCCCGCATACGTCGCCACGGTGTAACGGATCGATTCTTCGCCCCGTTCGGCATGTAGGCCGACGCGGTCCCACGCCTCCGGCGGCAGCCGGTCGAGGAGCCCGAGATTCACCGCGCGCGCCATCGCGAAGTCGTCGAGCAGGTCGACGGCCTTCGCGTTCAGCGGACCGAGGCGCTCGACGAAGGCATCCTGGTCGTACCCCATCAGAACGGGGCGGTCATGGGCGGCGATGAACCGGTAGCGGCTCCCGAGAATCACTTCGGCGTCCGCGAGGTGCGCGACGATCTCCTGGATGCACCACTTGCCCGGCGCGGGCCTCGCCCGGAGCTGCTTTTCCGAGAGCCCCCGCAGGAGCTTCCGGATGAGGTCCGGCGTCTCGGCCATCACAACGACGGGATCGTCGTCGCCGAGGGCGGCCGCGTAACGGGATGGCACGACGGGTCGTGGGGCGCCTCGGGCCATCGGTCCTCCTCAGCGAATCGCGGACGCGACGTCGCCGGCCGAAATGGGCTCGTTGCTTCTCAGGCGGATGTTTCCGCCCGTCCGCCACACGATCCAGTGGGGCGCCTTCTCGATTCCGGATTCCTTCGCCCACTCTCCGTGCGGGTCGAAAACGACGGGCCGGCGAATTCCCCGCGCGCGCTTCACGGCATCTTTCACGGGCTCATCGCCGAGCACGATGAAGCACTCGATTCCCTGTTGCTCGAGCTCGCCCGCGAGCTTGAGCGCGCCGGGAAGAGCCTCTTGTGAAGACTTGCCGACTGTGAGCGTCAGATAAACGGCCGCGCATCCCGGCGGCGTGCAGTTGCGGAGCGCAACGGCCTCCATATTCGACTCGAAACCGGCGTACCTCTGCAGGGAGAGCGGACTGATCTCTCCGGGGGGCTTCAGGTAGAGCCAGGCCCCCACGCCGACGGCGGCGATCACGAAGAGGATCGAGGCTCCCGAGGGACCCATCGACACCTTGCGCTCGTCGAACCGAAAACGGGACGTGGTCGCGGTCTGCGCAAGCGGATCGCCTGCCGATGGAGGCCGTCCGGCGGGCGGCCTCTGGTTCGGAGGCGGTGAAGCGGAGCCCATGTTTCGTTATTGTAGCGAAGCCGCTCGCCCCCCGCCGTAATGCATACGCGTCAGGCGGCCGGACCCCTCCGGATCGTCACGACGCCCGAATTCGACCGGATCGTGAGCTTCGGACCGCCGCCGTTCAACTTCCCCTCACCCGAGCACGACCCCGACCGGCGCGACACCGTGATTTCGGGGAACTGAGTGACGATCGCGTCGGAATCCACCTCTCCACCGGTCACGCGGATCTCGACGTCGGCCTTGTAGTTCGAGGGCAGCGTCAGCGTCACGTCGCCGCCACTCGTCGAGACGTCTCCTCCGGCGGCACCCGTGCTCGTGACCTCGCAGGTGATCGAGCCTCCCGACGTGCGCGCCGTGACGGGCCCGCGCACCTTCTTCAGGACGATGTCGCCGCCCCCGGTCCGCGCGATGACGGCGCCGCCCGCGGCGCGGACGACCACGTCGCCCCCGCTCGTCTCGAGGCGGGCGTCGCCGCTCACGGAGCCCGCGCGGATGTCCCCTCCGAAAGTCGTCGCTTTCAGGTCTCCCGACACGGACTCGACCCGGATGTCGCCTCCGGCTGTCGAGATCTCGGCGCCCTTGCCGGCTTCCTTCAGGCGAATCTGGCCGGAGCGGCTCGTGATCGTCACGCGGCCGGAGACCCTTCCGACGGTGACGTCTCCCGAGGCTATTCCCGGCGCATAGTCGCCCACGACGTCACCCACCATGACCGAGCGGCCCCACGGATCGGGCGGGATCGGAGCGACCGGTGCCATCGGCGCGACGCCCGGCGCGGGGGGGACCGGCGGCACGGCGGGAACAGCATGCGGGGCTGGCATCGCATGCTCGCGTACGACGATCCGCGGGACGCTCGGAATCGCGGGGACCGCCACGATGTGCGTCGAGCGCGGGGAGGTGAGACGCCTGGCCTCGGCGGCCGTGGTCCCCTCCGCGAGAATCACGATCCGGCCGTTCAGATTCGAGACCTTGACCGTCGCCCCGCCGTCGCCGACGGTTCCCTCATAGGCCCTATTGAGGTTCACCGTGATGCTCCGCGAGATCTCGCGTCCGAGGTCGGCCATCTCGCGGTTCAGTTCGGCCATCGCCTCGTTCAGCTCCGACAGGTCGATCACGACGTCCTCGTCGCCGGCGTCCTTGCCGGCCTTGTCCTTTGCCTTCTCCTTGCGGCGGATCTCGTCGCGAAGCTTGCGCTGCTCGGTCCGGATCTTCTCGCGGGCGGCGCTGGCTTCGCTGCGCTCGCGAACCGCCTCGGGCGTCGCCCCCGCCGGAAAGCCGAAGCTGGAGAGGATCTCGCCGCTCATCGTGTGGCCCTCGAGCCGGAACCCGGCTTTCGCGGGCAGCGTGAGCGCGATTCCCCCGTTTACCGTCCGCACGTCGAGGTTCGCGCCCTTCGGAAGGTCCGCGAAGGTCGCGTCGATCGCGCCGTTCACCGTGTTGAGCTTCGCGTCGCGACGGCCGCCCGCGAGCGTGATCTTGCCGTTCACGGTCGTGAGCTCGACCGGCGCCGCGACTCCCGTGACGTTCACCGCGCCGTTCACCGCCGACACCTGCACGGACATCGAGGCCGGTACGGTGAGGCGGTACTTCGTCTCGCTCTTCCACTGGTCGTCGCCGCGACTCCGCACGTTCCATCCGCGGCCCGAGCGCCGAACCGTGACGCCCGGCTCCTCCGTGTAGAGCGAGAGGTTCCCGTTCTCGTTCTCGAAGCGGATCTTGACCTCGGCGAGGTTCTTCTTCGCGTCGGCGTCCGCGGCGCCCCAGGCGGTGACGTCGACGTCGGCCCGGAACGCCGTCCCGGCCACGATCTCGACACGGCCGTTCACCGTCTCGATGGCGAGGGACTTGAGATCGCCGGACGCGTTGAACGTCTCGGTACGGCTCGCTTTGAAGTTCCATTCCTTCGCTTCGGCCCTCAGGCCGGCCGCGAGGGAGAGCAGAAGGAGCGCCGCGATTGCGAGCGCCCAGACGAAGGCGCGGCCTTCGCGGCGGGGATTTTCGTGTGCGGGTGCGGCGTTCGTGCTCATGTCAGAAAGACGCTCCACGGGTTAAAAGGTGTCTTAGATCTCGATCTTCGAAAGGGCGAGCGCGGCCTGGCTCCGGACGTAGCCGTTCTCGCGATCGTCCGCGGCCCTCTGCCTCAGGGTCTCGATGGACGATGCGTCTTTGAGGACGGCGGCGGCCCTCGCGAGCCCCTCGACGGCGAGGATGCGGACGGCGGGATTCACGTCGTTCCTGAGCGCGGCGGCGAGCGCGTCGCGCGTCTCGGGCGTCGGCGGCATCTGCGCGAGCGCCTCGGCGGCCTTCTTGCGGACGCCCGGGTTCTTGTCGGTCTCGAGCGTCCGGCGCAGGAGCATGACGATCTCGGGCGAGACGGTCGCGCCCCCCCGCGTCCCTTCAGACATGAGGTCGAGGGCCTTGCCCTTGGCGCCCTCGGAGCCCGCACCCCCGGACACGAGAGACACGAGGAGGTTCGCGACGGCCTGGTCCTCCGGCTTGCCGACGACCGTGTAGCGCGTCGTGACGTCGAATGAGACGGCGACGCGGCCTGCGGCGTCCGCGGGCGCGTAGGCGACGTTCGCGAGGCGCGGCTTGCCGGAGAGGTCCAGCGCCGCGCGGGACGCGTCCACCGTCCTGTTCGACACGAGTGCCACGTTCTCGCCGCCGTGGAACGGGACCGGCGTGGGCTGGAAAGCGATCGAGCCCCGGAGCGCGCCTCCGCCGGTCGCGCGGGCGACGAAGAACCCGGCGACACCGGCCATGAGAACGGCCGCGACCTTGAGGAGCGGAGACTCGGTGCCGCGCAGCCGGAACGGACGGACGTTAGACGCGCGCTGCGTTCCGGCGGCGATCGCGGCGTTGGCGGCGATGGCGGCCGTCGTGCGCGCCACGAATGCCGGCGACGGGGAGAGATCCGCCCCGTCGTCTTCCCCAAGGCGCGTCCACGCGGCCGACATCCCCTCGACCTCGGCGCGGCAGGGGGCGCACGACGCGAGGTGGGAAACGAGAAACGGCTCGTCCGTCCCGATCGCCGGCGATCCGGCGAGGCGGTCGAGCGCGAGTTCACGGACCTTCAGTGCGTGGCGGCAATCCATGGCGAATCCCCTCCGGAGAAATGGGCCTTGAGCGTTTCCATGGCCCGGAAAATTCGTGTCTTGACGGCGCCCTCGCTGATGTTCAGGGTCCGGGCGATGTCTGCGTAAGGCATCCCGTGGTAGCGGGCGAGGATGAGGGCCTCGCGCTGCTCCTCGGACAGGTGCGCGAGGGCGCGGCGTACGGCATCGCGGCGCTGCCTATCCACGAGCTCCTCGTCCACGGGAACGCCGGGTTCGGCCACCTCGGCGACCGCGTCGAGCGCGAAGCTCGGGCGGCGCATCGATCGGCGCTGGCGGTCGCGGCACGCATTCGTGGCGATCGCAAACAGCCATGAACCCACGGGCGCGCGACCGTCGTACTGGCCGGCCCGGGACATGAGCTTCAGGAAGACGTCCTGGGTGACTTCCTCCGCCTCGGCGACGTTCCCGAGAAGGCGGCCCGTGAACCTCAGGAGGGGTCCCGAATAACGCTCGAAGAGCCGGGTGGCTCCGGCGGCTTCTCCGCGTCGAACCTGCTCCATCGACTCGAGATCCGCCTCGTGATCAGGGTTCATCGCGGGTGCTTCCACGCACTCCTCCCTGGCTGAGATGGCAGCGCCCACGCCCAGTATGACGGCCGAACGGACGGAAGGTTACGGCAAGCGGCAGCCGTCAGCGGCTGCGGATCGCGAGGCTTCCCTTGTCGGTCGACAGGGTCACCTTCGGGCCGCCGCCGTTCACGGTCGCCGACGAACGGAGGCTGGAGCGCCGGGACACGCGCGCGGAGCCCGTTCCCTCGAAGTCCGAAACGAAGCGGCCCCGGCGGCCGGCGTCCGACCGGAGCTCGAAACCCGCCTTCGACGGGAGGGTCAGGACCACGTCGCCCT
>JBDTML010000335.1:0-9472 GCA_039934255.1 Acidobacteriota bacterium
TCGCCGTGATGCGCTCGAGGCCCGCGCCCGTGTCGACGCTCGGCTTCGGGAGCGGCGTCGTCCTGCCCGCAGCGTCGCGGTCGAACTGCATGAAGACGAGGTTCCAGATTTCCATCACGCGGTCGCCGCTGCCATTCGGCGTGGCGTCGCCGGGAACGCCGTCCCCCTGGTCGTAGTGCAGCTCGCTGCAGGGCCCGCACGGGCCCGTGTCGCCCATTGACCAGAAGTTGTCCTTCTCGCCGAAGCGCGCGACCCGCTCCTTCGGCAGATACTTCCCCCACAGAGCGGCGGCCTCGTCGTCGTCCGTGTAAACCGTCGCCCAGAGCCTCTTTGCGTCGAGGCCGTAGTACTTTTCCGACGTGACGAGCTCCCACGCGAAGTCGATCGCTTCCTTCTTGAAATAATCGCCGAAGGAGAAGTTTCCGAGCATCTCGAAGAACGTGTGGTGGCGCGCCGTGTAGCCCACGTTGTCGAGGTCGTTGTGCTTCCCGCCCGCGCGGACGCACTTCTGCGAGGTCGTGGCCCGCGTGTAGGCCCGCTTCTCGCGCCCGAGGAAGCAGTCCTTGAACTGGTTCATTCCCGCGTTCGTGAAGAGGAGCGTCGGGTCCTCGGCGGGGACGAGCGAGGAGGACGCCACGCGCGTGTGGGCCTTCTCCTCGAAAAAAGAGAGAAACGTCTCGCGGACCTTGCGGGAGGTCCAGCCGTCAGGGTTCGTCATCGGTGGAATCGCCTTTCCTGTGCAGCGCCTCGAGGATGGCGGCGGGGGCGAACCCGCGCCTCGCGAGGTGGTCGAACAGTTTCTTCGACCGCGCCTGCCCCGTCAATCCGGCCGGCAGCGCGCGTTCGCGCCTTTCGAGGGCCGCCCGCAGGGCCTTCGCTTCGTCCCCAGGGTCGAGAGACGCGAGCGCCGCGGCCACGTCCACCCTCGCGACGCCCTTTCCCGCGAGCTCGGACGCGATGCGCCCGCGGCCCCGGCCCGTCCGCGAGCGCCACGCCGCGAGCGCCGAGGCCGTTTTCACGTCGTCGAGGAGGCCGTCCTCCGCGAGCGCGTCGAGACACGACTCGACGACCGACGCCGAAAACCCCTTTCGAAGGAGCTTTTGCTTCAGCTCGTGGCGCGAATGCGCCCGTCGTGACAGCAGGGAGACAGAGGCATGACGGGCGTCCAAGGCAGGGATCATAGGCCGGGGGGACCGGCCCAGCCGTCCCCCGGGACCCCGCTATCCGGGCTGGTTCGAGAAGTCGAACGGCGAGGCCGAGTCCTGCGGATTCATGGCGTCCGGCGCCTCGAGAGCTCCTTCCATCAGCTCGTTCGAGATGTCCGACGTCGACTGAATGCCCTGGATCTTGAGCTTGAACTCGTTCGGATTGCTCGAGCGACGGATCGCCTCTTCCAGCGTGATGAGGCCCGTCTTGTAAAGCTGGAAGAGCGACTGGTCGAATGTCTGCATCCCGTACTGCGAGGTGCCGGCCTTGATGGCGTCGTGGATGTACTTCGTCTTTTCCTTGTTCTCGATGCAGTCCTTGATGTAGTTCGTCGCGACGAGCACCTCGACGGCCGGCACGCGGCCGAGGCCGTCGGCGCGCGGGAGAAGCCGCATCGAGCAAACGGCCTTGATGACGGCCGCGAGCTGCAGGCGAATCTGCTTCTGCTGGTGCGGCGGGAAAACCGAGATGATGCGGTTGACCGTCTCCGTCGCGTCCATCGTGTGGAGCGTCGACATGACGAGGTGGCCCGTCTCGGCCGCCACGAGCGCGGTCTCCACGGTCTCGAAGTCGCGCATCTCGCCCACGAGGATGACGTCGGGATCCTGCCGGAGCGCCGCCCGGATCGCCGACGCGAACGAGCGCGTGTCGACCTCGAGCTCGCGCTGGTTGATGATCGATTTCTTGTCCCGGTGGAGGAACTCGACGGGGTCCTCGATCGTCATGATGTGCTCGGCGCGCGACGAGTTGATCTGGTCGATCATCGCCGCGAGCGACGTCGACTTCCCCGAACCCGTCGTCCCCGTGACGAGGATGAGGCCGCGCGTCTCCTCGCAGATCTTCTCCAGGATCGGCGGCAGGAGGAGGTCGCGGATCGTCAGGATGCGGGCGGGAATGACGCGGCAGACCATCCCGACCGTCCCGCGCTGCTGGAAGATGTTGCAGCGGAACCGCCCAAGGCCCGGCACCGAGTACGCGATGTCGATCTCGAAGTTGTTCTTGAACTTTTCCTTCTGACGGGACGACATGATCGAGAACGCCATCGCGATCGTGTCTTCCTGCATGAGGCGCTTGAGGTCCACGAGAGGAACCAGCTCGCCATCCACCCGTATGATCGGGTGCGCGCCCACTTTGAGGTGGAGGTCGGACGCCTTCCGCTCGACCGAGATCTTGAGCAGATCGTTGATGTGCATGAGCGCCCTCCGAGCCCCCTGTGGATTTCAGCAAGGATAGGCATTTCAGGCAGTTGGGTCAACGCATGGGATGACATCGAGGACCCTTCTCGCTGTATATTTCCCGCGCCTTCAGGGAGGACGACGATGGCGAAATCTCCGCAGCCGCCGGAAGAGACCAGGGACGAGCCGAAAGGCGTCACGCGCCGCGGTCTGATCAAGGGAATCGCCAGCGTCGTCGGGGTCGCCTCCGCCGGCGCCACGACGCTGCTCGTCGAGGCTCGCCACGAGCTGCAAGCGGCGAACGGCAACGGGGCCATCCCCGTGAGCCTCACGATCAACGGCGTCGCGCGCCAAGGCTCCTTCGACGCTCGCACGACTCTCGCCGAGGCGCTGCGGGACGCGTGGGGCCTGACGGGAACGAAAGTCGGCTGCGATCGCGGAGCGTGCGGGGCATGCACCGTGCTCCTGGACGGAACTCCGGTGAACTCGTGCCTCACGCTCGTCCACGACGCGGACGGGCGGAAGGTCACGACGATCGAGGGCCTCGGCTCCCCCGAAGCCATGTCGCCTGTCCAGAAAGCCTTCGTCGACGCCGACGCCCTCCAGTGCGGCTTCTGCACGCCGGGGATGGTCGTCTCCTGCTCCGCCCTCCTCGCGAAAAACTCCAGGCCGAGCGCGCACGACGTCAGGGAGGCTGTGAGCGGAAACCTCTGCCGGTGCGGGACCTACACGGGAGTCTTCGCCGCGTGCGACGCCGCCGCGAAGGCGGGGGTGAAACATGGCTGAAGAGAAGAAAGAGAATGAGAAGAAGAGCCAGGAGAAGACTTCTTTGAAAGTGCCAGAGGCGACGGGAGCCGCAGTGACGATCGAGATCGGGCTGGCCCCTCCCCACCCTTCTAAGAAGATCTCTGTATCTCTTTCTCCCGGCGACCCGGCTCCGTATCCGATGGGGCCTCGGCCCGTGACGGGCGGTCGCCGCCCCCGCCTCGACGGCCCGATCAAGGTCATGGGCCGAGCCGTCTACACGCACGACGTGCGGAAGCCGGGAATGCTCCACGCCCGGATCGTCCGCTCGCCCCACGCGCACGCGAAGATCCTCTCGATCGACACCTCCGCCGCGGAAAAGATCGCCGGAGTCGTCATCGAGAACCCCGGGAAGACCGTCGTCCGGTATCACGGAGAAGCCGTCGTCGCGCTCGCCGCGCCGACGCCCGCGGCCGCGGAAGACGCCCTTCGCGCCGTCAAGGTCGCCTACGACGTCCTCCCCCACACCGTCAGCCTCGCCGCCGCGCGGAAAGAGGGCGCCCCGCTCGTCTTCCAGAAGGCCGTCGAGGAGAAGCGCAGCGCGGGCGACGAGCCCGGTGAGGCCTCCAAGCTGCCCCAGACGGGAAACGTCAGGGGCCCGAAGAACTCCGGCAAGGGCGACGTCGACAAGGGCTTCGCCGAAGCCGAAGGGACGCTCGAGTTGATCACGACCACGTCCGTCCAGACGCACGTGCCGCTGGAGACTCACGCGCTCTTCGCCGAATGGGTCGGCGACACGCTCGAGGTTCAGGCCTCGACGCAGGGCACGTTCAGCGTGCGCGACGAACTCGCGGAAGTCTTCAAGCTCTCGAAGGACAAGGTCATCGTGAGGGCCGAGTTCACCGGAGGCGGGTTCGGCGCGAAGTTCGGCGCCGGAGACTACGGCGTTTTTGCCGCGAAGCTCGCGAAGAAGGCCGGCAAGCCCGTCCTCATGGCGCTCGATCGCAAGGAGGAGCACCTCTCGGCCGGCAACCGGCCGGATTCGTGGAACCGCGTGAAGCTCGGCTATAAGAAAGACGGAACGGTCACGGCAGCGGACTACGAGTCCTTCGGCACCGCGGGCGTCGCGACGGGAACGGGCACGGGCGGGTTCGTGAAGGCCGCGTACGGCTTCCCTGCCGTGAAGGTCGCCGAGTCCGACGTCTTCACGCACCTCGGCCCCGGCTGCGCGATGCGCGCGCCCGGGCACCCGCAGGGCTGCTTCGCGGTCGAGACGGCGCTCGAGGAGCTCGCCTCGCGCCTCGGCATGGACCCGCTCGCGCTCCGCCTCAAGAACGACCCATCCGAAGTTCGGCGCGCGGAGTGGGAGCTCGGCGCGAAGGAGATCGGCTGGTCCAGGCGCGCGGAGATCTCGAAGGCGAACGCCGCCGCAGCGGCGGCCGGCAGCCCGCTCCGGCGCGGACTGGGCTGCGCGGCCTCGATCTGGTACACGTTCGTCGCGCCCGGCTCGCAGGTCTTCGTTCGGATTCACCGCGACGGCAGCGTCGAGGTCGAGAACGGCGTTCAGGACATCGGCGGTGGCCCTCGAACGCCCATCGCGATGGTCGTGGCCGAAGAGCTCGGCCTTCCGGTCGAGAAAATCAACGTGAAGATCGGCGACTCGCGCTACCCGTTCGGCCCCGCCTCGGGCGGCTCCGTCACGACGGGCTCGCTGATTCCCGCGGTTCGTGCCGCCGCCGTCCACGCGAGAGACAAGCTCCTGGACGTCGCCTCGAAGCTCCTCGGGGTTCCGGCCTCGGAGATCGCGCTCGCGGAAGGAGTCTTCTCGGCGAAGGGCAAGACCGTGGAATTCCGCAAGGTCTGCTCGCGCCTCTCCGGGGAGACGCTCGTCGCGACGGGCGACCGCGCGAAGGACTACGACGGCGCCGACACGCGGATCTTCGGCGCGCAGTTCGCCGAAGTGGTCGTGGACGTCGAGACAGGCGTCGTCGCCGTCAAAAAAGTCGTCGCGGTCCACGACTGCGGGCAGCCCGTCTGGAAGACGGGTGTCGAGAGCCAGATCCGCGGGGGCATCCTGCAGGGCATCAGCTACGCGCTCTTCGAGGAGCGGATCGTGGACGAACGCTCCGGCCGGGTCCTGAACCCGAACGTCGAGTTCTACAAAATCCTGGGGAGCAAGGACACGCCCGAGATCGTCCCGCTCCTCGTGGACTTTTACCCCGGCAAGAACAACGCGCACGCGCGCGGCATCGGCGAGCCCGCCACCGTGCCGACGGCGGCTGCCGTCGCGAACTCGATCGCGCACGCAACCGGCATCCGTCCGACGGCGCTTCCGATCACGCCGGCGAGAATCCTCGATGCTCTCGGGAAGCGGCCGAAGCGGGAGGTGAGGGCGTGAAATCCTTCGAGAGATTGCAGCCGACGTCCTGGGAGGACGCGGCGAATATGCTGACAACGGCGAAAGAGAAGAAGATTTCTTCTGAGGCTAAGGGAGCAGGAACGGAGCTCCTCGACCGCTTGAAGGAGTACAACCTGGCCCCGGACCAGGTCGTGGACCTTAGGCGGCTGACCACCCATTCCTCCATTCAAAGAAAATCTTCCGGAGCCGTCTCCATTGGGGCGTTGGTCACATTGAGTGCGATTTCGGAGGGCCTGAAGTCCGAATTCCCCGCCCTCGCCGACGCGTGCCTCGGAGCCGCGACGCCACAGATCCGAAACGCGGCGACTCTCGCGGGCAATCTCTGTCAGCGCCCGCGGTGCTGGTACTTCCGCTCGTCCGAGTTCCAGTGCCTCAAGAAGGGCGGCGTCGAGTGCCTCGCGAAGTCGGGTGAAAACGAATTTCACGCGGTCTTCGGCAACAACACCTGCGCGATCGTCCACCCGTCGGCGGCCGGCGTTGCGCTCGTCGCCCTGAACGCGCGGATCGAGACCCTGGCGCCCGGCGGCGGCCGAACTCTCGCCGCGGCGGATTTCTTCGTCCGCCCCGAGGTCGACATCTTCGCCGAGAACGCGCTCCGGCCCGGCGAGCTCGTCGTCGAGATCCACCTCGAGAAGCCCGAGGGCCTGCGCTCGGCCTACCGAAAGATCAAGCAGAAGCAGTCCTTCGACTGGCCGCTCGCCGATGCAGCCGTGAGCTGGCGCGCGGAAGGCGGGGCCGCTAGAGACGTTCGGATCGTGATCGGATCGTCCGCGCCCGTCCCGTTCCGCGCGAAGGCCGCCGAGGAGCTCGTCGAGGGCAAGCGAATCGACGCGGCGCTCGCGGCTCGGGCCGGCCAAGCTGCGCTCGAGGGCGCGACGCCGCTCGGCAAGAACGCTTACAAGCTGCCGATGGTCGCGGCAGTCGTCCGCCGGACGCTTCTCGCGGCGGCCGGACTCCCCGACGGAACGGAGGAATCCGCATGAGCGTGCCGCACGGCCTCGGCGGTTCCGACGCCGTCTCCCTCGACCCCGCGCTGCGCTGTCGCCACCTCCGCACGAAGACGATGTTCGTCGCCACGGGCGACTGGGACGACCACGCGCGCGAGCATCCCTCGACCTCCGCCGCCTACTGGTGCCTGCAGGTCATGGGGCCGGTCGGTGCGGACGGCCAGCCCGCCTGCCTCGACGACTGCCGCGCCGGACGGGGATGTTTCGAGGGCGAAGACTGAGCGGACCCCCGGTGCGCGTCTCCGGAGTGCTCCTCGCGGCCGGCGCGTCCACGCGCTTCGGATCGCCGAAAATGCTTGCGCCCATGGGCGAAGAGAAAGAGCCTTTGCTTCGGAAAGTCATTGGAACCTGGCTCGGCGCCGGGTTCGACGACGTGATCGTCGTTCTCGGATGCGGCGCTGCAGACATTCGAGCCACCTTCGAAGAGAACGAGGATTTTCTTAGAAGTGTAAAGAGCGGAGAAGCAGCCGCTGGCTCCGTTCGCTTCGTGGAGAACTCGGAGTGGCAGGCGGGGATGTTTTCTTCGGTGAAGGCGGGTCTCCGCGCGACGTCCGCCGGCTCGACGCACGTGGCGATTTCCCCGGCCGATATTCCCTTTCTAAGCAAATCTTCTCTCCGAACCATCCTCTCCGCAGCAACGTCCCTCGACGCGGGCGGATTCGGCCTCGCCGTTCCGACGCACGGCGGCCGCCGCGGTCATCCGCTTCTCATCCCCGCCGCGCTGCGCGCGCGGCTTCTCTCGTGGCCCGATTCCGCCCGTTTGAACCAGCTCTTCCAGGAGCCAGACGTCACGGTCCACTGCCTCGAGGGCTTCGACGATTCCATCCTCCACGACGTCGACAGGCCTGAGGATCTGCAGAAACCTACGGCACGCCGGTCCTCTTCATCGTCTTTCCTTTTCTAAGCAAATGATTCTTCTCTTGATTCGTCTCATATGAACCACCAATTCTTCACCGATCTCCCCCGCTTCCTCGAACGGCACGGCCGCCTTGCGATGGCGACCGTCGTATCCGCCGTGGGCTCCACGCCCCGGGAAACGACGGCGCGGATGCTGATCCTGCCCGACGGGACCACGGCGGGAACGATCGGAGGCGGGAAATTCGAGTCTCTCGTCGTCGCGGACGCGAAGAAGCTGCTCGAGGCGCGGGGCCTCCCGTTCACGCGCGACTACGCTTTCGTCCCGGCGGGTGAGAACGCATTCGGCGCCGTTTGCGGCGGGACGGCGACCGTTCTTCTCGAGATCGTCGAGCGCGCGCCTCACCTCCTCGTGGTGGGCGCGGGCCACTGCGGCCGCGCGCTCGCCCGCGCCGCCGCTTTCAGCGGATACGAGGTCACCGTCGCCGACGAGCGCGAGGAACAGCTCGACTCCGCAGCCTTTCCGCCCGGTACCCGCCTCGTCCACGTGAACGACGACTACGCGGATCTACCGCTGCCGGACCCGGCGGACTTCGTGGCGATCGTGTCGCGGGGCCACGTGACGGACGGCCTCGCTTTTCGCCGCCTCCGCAACGCCCCCGTCGCCTACCTGGGCATGATCGGCAGCAAGGCGAAGCGCAAGGCCCTCTTCGACGAGCTCCGCGCGGAGGGCTTCACCGAAGAGGAGATGCGCCGCGCGAAGAACCCGATCGGCCTCGACATCGGGGCCGAGTCTCCCGAGGAGATCGCGATCGCGATCGTGGCCGAACTGATTCAGAGCAGGCGGCGGGCCTAGTTAGCCTCCGTCACTTCGCCTTCGCGCGCACGTAAAGGCCGTCGAACAGCACCTTCCACGTCTTTCCGCCGTCGCGGGAGGCTTCCCAGAGCTGCCGCACGTCCGCGCCTTTCTTCTCCCAGCTGATCCGCTGCCTCACGAGCGTGCCGGGTTCCCTCTGCGAAGGGCTCTCGCCCTCGAGCACCATCTTTCCGTCGACGACCCCACCCGCAAGATCGAGGCGCCCGCCCTGGTTGTCCACCCATGTCTGGTGCCACTTCCGGTCGCCGGAGAAGTACATGTTGAAGCTCGTGCCGTTGCTGCCCTTCGCACCCGTCCAGTTCTCGAGGAGCACGCAGCCGCCTTGGATCGACGTGATCCGGTTCGTCCCGGCCTCGCTCCCCGAGGCGTCCTTCACGTTCCAGTCGCCCAGCCAGAAGTCGAACTGCCGGTATTCCGGGGCCGCGCACGAAGCGGGACCCGCGATGACGGCCGGCGTCTGGGCGAAGGCCGGGGCGTTCGAGAGGAAGACAGCGACAACGACGCAAAACGAGGCCGCGATTCGCATGGGATGACCCTCCAAAGCCCCCACGGGGCAACGCACGAAGAACGTGGGGCGCGAAGGCACCCCTCGCGAGGCATCGATAGCGCGTCATCCTGCTCCGCGCCATCTCCGGTTCATACGGGGAGCCGGGCACCAGGTTTCACGGCCGAGAGGCGTGTCATCTGCCATGCACTGAGGAAGGATCCCCGTTTCCTGCCGCTCCTGAAGCGAATGCGGCTGACCCCCTGGCAGGTTCGGAGAGCTCCTATCGCACGACCGCCGGCACGGCCGCGTTGACCGGCGTCAGCCAGCCGTAGCGGTCATCGACCTTGCCTTCGACGATGTCGAAGAAGGCTTTCTGCAGAGCCTCCGTCATCGGGCCGCGCTTGCCGTTTCCCACGGGAATCCGGTCCACGGAGCGAATCGGCGTGATCTCGGCGGCCGTACCCGTGAAGAACATCTCGTCGGCCGCGTAGATCATCTCCCGCGGTATGGTCTTTTCTTCCATCTGGAAATCGAGCTCGCGGGCGAGCTGAATCACGGAGAGGCGCGTGATGCCGGGCAGCGTCGAAGCCGAAAGCGGTGGCGTGTAGAGCCGGCCCTTCCACACGAGGAAAAGGTTCTCGCCGGAGCCCTCGGAGATGCGCCCGTTGTGGTCGAGCGCGATCCCCTCGTGATAGCCGTTCG
>JBDTML010000336.1:0-4667 GCA_039934255.1 Acidobacteriota bacterium
GCTACTCGCTTTCCTTTCCGGCGCGCTTCCCCTCGCGGGCGTGATCCTCCTCGCGGGCGCAGCGGGAATCGCCGCAGCCCTCCTCGTCGTGCGTGCCGTTCCCCCGAGGCGCGCGCGCCTGCTGGCGGCCTTTCTCTCCGCTACGGGCCTCGCGGTCGCGCTCCTCGGGTTTCGCGCCGCCCGCCCGGAACGTCTCCTCGATCCCGTCGAAGCGCTTTTCGTCGTGACGCGCCTGGGGTCCGCTCCTCTCCACGCGCCCGGCCTCGATGTAGGGGCGTGGGCGGCTCGCGCCGCGACGCCCGGCCTCTTCGGGCAGGCCGGGGGGCTCCTGCCCGGCGCCACGCTCTTCCTCTCCGGCCTCGGCGCGTTCCTCCTCGTACCGGCGGCGCTCTGGCGCCTGCACCTCCACGTATGGACGGGCGCGCGGCCCGGAGCTCCGCGATCGGCCGAAGATGAGCGCCGGGGCCCCGAGGCCCGCTCGCTCGCCGCCGTGCTCCTCCGCGCCGAGGCGGCGAGCCTCCTCCGCGATGCCTCCACGCCCGCGCAGCTCGGATCCCTCGCGGCCGTGTTCCTTCTCGACCTCATGAACGTGCGACTCCTGCCGAGCACGGACGCCTCCGCGCGCGACCTCGTGGCCGGGCTTCAAACGGGGCTCTCATTGTTTCTCGTTTCGGCCCTCTCGCTGCGCTTCGCCTACCCGTCGGTCTCGTCGGACGGCCGCGCCGCGCTCATTCTTCGGAGTCTGCCCCTGGATCCGCGGCGCCAGCTCGTCGCACGCTGGGCCATCCGCGCCCTTCCCGCCACCGGGATCGCCCTGGCCCTGACGGGAGCGAGCCTCCTCGTCCTCCGGCCCGCGGGCGCGACGTCCGCCGCCGCGCTCCTCGTCGCCTGCGCGGGGGGCCTCGCGATCCCGGCGCTCCACGTGGGGCTCGGGGCGCTCCATCCGCGATACGACGCGCCGAACGCGGTAGCGGTCGCGCTGTCGACGGGCGGAGTTTTCGCGCTGGTCTTCTCCACCGGGCTCTCGCTGCTCTCGACACTCGTTGTCTCGGGGGAGCTTCGTCTGCTGCTCGGATCACTCGTGAAGCTGCCGGTGTCGCTCGCTCCCCTCCTGCTGGTGTTCTGTGCGGCGGCGGCCGCAGCAGCGCTTGGGCCGATGGCGCTGGCGGCAAGGTCCCTCGCGAGACGCGATATCTCCGTGGGATGACCTTCTAAGCTTCAGAGCACGGGGTGCAGCGGCGGCTCGCCCCGCGCGAACCGCGCGATCTCCTCGCACGCGAGGCGCGCCATCGCGAGCCGCGTCTCGGTCGTCGCGGAACCGAGGTGCGGGAGAAGGACGACGTTGGGAAGGGAACGAAGGCCTTCGTCCACGACCGGTTCCCGTTCGTAGACGTCGAGTCCGGCGCCCATAAGATGCTTCGACAGCAGGGCCCCGAGGAGCTCTTCCTCGTTCACGATCGGGCCGCGCGCGGTGTTCACGAGGATCGCTCCCTCTTTCATTCCAAGAAATTCCCCTTCTCCGAATCTCCCGCGTGTCGATTCCGTGAGGGGCGCATGGATCGACAGCACATCCACTTTCGAAAGAAATCTTCCGAGTTCCTCCTCGGTTCCTTCCTTCTCGAAGGAGAGGACGTTCATGCCGAACGCTTCTCCGCGTTTCGCCACCGCCCGCCCGATGCGTCCGAAGCCGTAGATTCCGAGCGTCTTGCCCGAGAGAGAAACGCCGAGGAGCTCCTGCGGCTTCCACCCGTCCCATGCGCCGGAGCGCGCGAGCGCCTCGCCCTCGTGCAGCCGCCGCGCCACCGCGAGAATCAGGGCCCACGCGAGATCCGCCGTCGCGTCCGTGAGAACGTCCGGTGTGTTCGTCACGAGGATCCCGCGGGCGCGACAGGCCGCCAGGTCGACGTGATCGACTCCCACGGAGTGGCTCGCCACCAGCCGGAGTCGCGGCGCCGCAGCGACGACTTCGGCCGTGATCCGCTCGCGCGGCGTCGGAAGGAGCGCCTCGGCCTCCGCGAGGAGCGGCCACTCGGAACGCGGAAGCCCGCCCGCGCCCGTCAAGACCTCGTATTCCGCGAGGATGTCTGTGGTGGAGGGTTCGACGAGGGGCTGCCCGACGAAAACTCTCACGGTGCCTTGAACGACTTCACGAGAAGCCACCCCGCGAAGAAGACGCCGCTTCCCGCGAAGAACATGCGCTCCTCGTACCGCAGGTCGTCCCGCAGGAGCCCGATCGCGAGGCCGACGCCGACGACGACGATTCCGACGAGCTGCAGGGATCGGCCTATCGCGAACCTCACTCAAGCGCTCCCGGCGGCCGCACGGCGCGCGCGCGCTCGCTCACGCGCACGGTGACCAGCCGATCGTCCTGCTCGACGCGGTCGAGGATCTCCATCCCTTCGAGAACCCGGCCGAAAACCGTGTAGCCGCCGTCGAGGTGCAGCTGGGGCGAGAGTGCGACGAACCACTGCGAACCGCCCGTGTCGGGCCCCGACAAAGCCATCCCGACGCTTCCCCGGGCATAGCGCACGGCGTTGAATTCGTCGCGGATCGCGTAGCCCGGGCCTCCGCTCCCGTCACCGCGCGGGTCGCCCGTCTGATCGACGAAGTCGGGCACGACTCGATGGATCAGGAGTCCGTCGAAGAAGCGCCTGGCGGCGAGAGCGCGGAAATTCTCGACCGTCATCGGAGCGTCCTCGGCGAAGAGCTCCAGCCGGATCGCCCCGCGGGGAGTCACGATTTCGGCCTCGAATGCCGATTCGTTCGCCGCGCGCGCAAGGCGATCGTAATCCGCGGAGGAGAAGCGCGTCGCGGTCGGAATCCGCCGGAACGAATCGGCGGCCGCACCGTACTTTTCGATGAGCAGACGGCGCGACTTCTCGCGGATGACGGCATCGGCATCGTTCGCGCGGGCGGCGACGAGGGCACGGCCGGTTTCGCCCCGCGCCGCCGCGGCGTCGAGGGCCGAGACGATGAAGTCGGGCTCCCCTCCGGCGAAGGACCCCGCGTACGTGTCATCCCAGGCGCGCCGAAGCTCCGGGCCGCCGTCTTTCAGGAGGAGAGCCGATTCCTCGAGAGCCGTCGCGCGCACCGCGGGGTCCCCATCGTGAAGCCCCGAGAGAAGCCACCGGGATCGGCGCGAACTCGGATTCTTCGAAAGTGAAGAAAGGGCGGCCGCCCGCACCCGGGCGGCTTGATCGGCGAGGAGGGACGACGCGAGCTGCTCCGGCAGACCCTCACCTTCGAAGAACTGTACGGCCTCTGCCGCGCCGAGGCGCTGTTCGAGCGTCGCGCCCGAGAGGGCTGCACCGATCCGAGCCGCAGCGGCCTCCGGCGCCCGCGCCGAGTCGAGGCGCGTCAGCGAAACGAGGGCCACCTGCCCTCTCCAACCCCTACGAAGCAGGCTCTCTTCGAGCGCCACTCGCGCGGCAGGCGACTCAGGCAGCGCTCCCAGCAGGCGGAGTGCGGCGATCGCAACGCCGGGGAGAGGATCATTTGCTCGGAGAAGAGCGACCGCCCGAGCCTCGCGTGTGAGCTTCTCGTCCCGGGCAAAGGCGCTTTTCTTAGAAAGTGAAAGCAGCGCGCCCAGCGCCTGCACGGAAACCGAGATGTCGGGACTCGCCGCGAGGCGGATGAGATCCGGCGCGCTCTCCTCGTCCTGAAGGACCCCCAGTGCGCGCGCCCCCCAGGACACGACCACGTCCTCGTCTATACCCCTTCTAAGCACGGCGCGAAGCGCCGTTCCTGCCGCGGGGTCGGGTTTTCGCGACAGGGAATAGACAACGGCTCTCCGGAGCTCCGAATCCGAAGCAGAATCCTCTTCTCCGAAAGCAACGAGAAGAGCCTCCACCGTTCGCGCCTCCGGCTTGCGGAAGAGGGCGAGCGCGCACGCCGCGCGCGTCGGTGCGGCGGCCCCGCGCTTCGCGAGGCGCGCGACCAGGGCGTCCGTCGCGTCCTTGCCGCCGATTTTTCCGAGCGCTTCGGCCGCGTTCGCCGCCGTCTCCGGGTCGGAATCGCCGAGGGCGGCGGCGAGAAATCGGACAAGGCGCGCGTCGCCCGAGACTCCCGCCCCGAACGCGGCCGCGCGCCGCACGGTCGCATCCGAATCCACGAGGAGAACCGGGAGGTTGATCGCGGCGGCCGGATCGCCGAGTCGTCCGACCGCGAGCGCCGTCTTCGCTCGGAGCCAGGGATCGGGCGAGACCGCTGCGCGCCCCGCGAGAAGGGGGTCGTAGGCGCGGCGATCCTCCATACGCAGAAGTGCCGCGAAACCGCCAAGACGTTCGCGGTAGGTGCCCTTCGGGGGGCCCTTTTGCGCGCCGAACGAAAAGCAGCCGGCGAGAGCCAGCGCGGCGACGCAGACGGCGAGACTGGCAGTGAAAGTCTGACGGCTGCGTCGCGACATCGAATGCCCGCAGGAGATCAGAGCCCGACGACGAGCCGGTCGCCCAACACGGCCGGCAGCCCCGCGCGATGGATCTTGCGGCGCGCGGCGCCCACGTCATAGGGCACGCGGTCGAAATGGACGACCCGGGCCGTCGCGTCGTAGATGGCGTACGCGGCGCGCGGGTTACGGTCGCGCGGCTGGCCCACGGAGCCGGGGTTCACGAGGTAACGCTTCCCGGGCTCGAGCCTCAGCTTGTAGCGCGCCTCGCGCACGGCCTCGA
>JBDTML010000337.1:0-9372 GCA_039934255.1 Acidobacteriota bacterium
GCTCGATTTCCTTGGCGACCGTGACGCCGTCCTTCGTGATCGTGGGCGAGCCGAATTTCTTGTCGATGACGACGTTCCGGCCCTTGGGACCGAGCGTCACCTTGACCGCGTCCGCCAGCTTGTTGACGCCACGGAGGATGTTCTGACGAGCTTCTTCGCCGTAGGTGATGTTCTTGGCAGCCATTTCATTTACCCCTTACTTCGTCTCGACGATGGCAAGCACTTCGTCCTCGCGGAGGATGAGGAGCTCTTCGTCTTCGATCTTGATTTCGGTGCCGGCGTACTTGCCGATGAGGATGCGGTCGCCCTTCTTCACGTCCAGGGGAATCCGCTTGCCGTTGTCGTCGAACTTGCCTTCTCCGACAGCCTCGACCTTGGCTTCCATCGGCTTTTCCTTCGCGGTGTCGGGGATGATGATTCCGCCGCGCACCTGCTCCTTGGCCTCGACGCGCTTGACGAGAATCCGGTCGTAGAGGGGACGAACTTTCATGGGTTGCTCCTTGTGTTTCTCGCTCGCATCTTGTTAGCAGTCAAGACCGACGAGTGCCAACAATCTAGTCCAGCCCGCCAAATCTGTCAAGACAGGCTATAGATCCTGATTAAATTGTTGTTAAATAAGGAGTTAAATAATCAGACAGCCAGCGAAAACTCCGCCAGGGTGCTCGCCAGCGTCGCCTTTTGCTCCACCGTGAGCTCCGGAAAGACGGGTATGGCCAAGGTCTCCTTCGCCGCGCGCTCAGACTCCGGAAAGTCGCCGACCTTGCCGCCCAGGGAAGAAAAACACTCCTGAAGGTGAAGAGGGAGGGGGTAATAGATCGCCGCGCCGATCGACCTCTTCTCGAGATGTTCCTTCAAGGAATCTCTTCTTCCGCGTCCGACTCTCACGACGAACTGGTTGAAGACGTGGTGTCGCCCAGCGGCTTCGCGCGGGAACTTCAGGCCGCCTTTTTCGAACGGGAGACCGCCGGCCTCGAGGTAGCGCCGCTCGATGTCCTTCGCGTTCGTCCGGCGGGCCTCTGCCCATCCGTCGAGGTGCGGCAGCTTCACGTGGAGGATCGCGGCCTGGAGCGCGTCGATACGGAAGTTTCCACCGACGAACTTGTGGTGGTAGCGGCTCGTCTCGCCGTGCATGCGCATCGCGCGCAGTTTCGTGGCGAGGGCGTCGTCGGACGTCGTGACCATGCCGCCGTCCCCGAAGCCGCCGAGATTCTTGGACGGGAAAAACGAAAACGCGCAGGACTCGCCGAGCGCCCCGGCCTTCACACCTTTGTAGGCCGCCCCGAGCGATTGGCAGGCGTCCTCGAGGACCGGGATCCCCTTCCGCTTCGCGACGTCCCGGATCGGGTCCATGTCCGCGCACTGGCCGTAGAGGTGAACGGGCTGGACGAGCTTCGTCTTCGGGGTCAGCGCCTCCTCCAAACTGGCGGGATCCAGGTTGAACGTCTCGGGCTCGATGTCGACGAAGACCGGCCGCGCGCCGAGACGCGCGACGGCTCCCGCCGAGGCGAAGAACGTGTAGGGGGACGTCACGACGTCGTCGCCCGGGCCGATCCCGAGCGCCATCATCACCGCGAGCTGCGCATCGGTGCCCGAGGACATCCCGATCGCGTGTTTCGCGCCGACATAGGCCGCGACGGCCTTTTCGAACGCGTCGACCCGCGGGCCGAGGATGAAGCCCTGACTCTCGTAAACCTCCGACGTCGCGCGGAGAATCTCGTCTTTCAGGGTCGCGTACTGCTTCTTCAGATCCAGGAGGGGAACGGGAACGGCGGGGGGAGCGCTCGTGATCGTCACGGGGCAACGCTACACCACTACACCAGCCGCCGCTCCACGAGCTCGGCCTTGAGCCATGCATACACGACGGGCGCGAGAATGAGACCCGAGACGCCGAAGACGGCGTCCAGCAGGATCATCGCGATGAGCGTCTCCCAGATCTCGGCGCCGATACGTGCGCCCACGATCTTCGCGTTCAGGAAGTACTCCAGCTTGTGGATCACGAGGAGGAAGACGATCGACGCGACCCCCACCCACGGGGAGACGCCCAGGGACAGCAGCACGACGAAGACGTTCGACACCAGGTTGCCCACGACCGGGAGCAGTCCGCACACGAAGGTCAGCGCCACGAGCGTTCCCCTAAGGGGGATGTGCACGCCGAAAAGGGGAAGCGCGACGACGAGGTAGAGGGCCGTGAGGGCCGTGTTGACGCCCGAAATCTCCAGCTGCGCCTTCGCCACGGACCGGAAGGCGGCGTCGAAGCGGGTCAGCCTCTCCACGAGCGCCGCTCCGAGCGGCGTGTCGACCTTCTTCGGCGCGCGGAAGAAGACGATGACGCCGAGCACCGCGCCGACGAGCGCATGCACGAGCCCGCGAAGGCCGATGAACCCCGCGTGCCTCATCTCGGCGCCGTGGCCCGCCATCAGTCCGGCCGTCGAGCCGTCGTCGTCGGCCGAGGGCGTGGGCAGAGGAATTCCCATCCCTTCCAGCGACGCGAGGAGTTTCCGGGAGGTCTCCCCCACCGACGAAAGGAGCCCGGGGAGATCTCCGACGCGGCCCCGCACGAAGTCGTGGAGAAGGAGCGCCGCGCCCACGACGGCACCCGCCGCGAGGATGCCGAGAAACGTGACCGCGAGTGCGCGGGCGAGGCCGTGCGACACGCGTTCGCTCCTGAGGCGCCGCGACACGCCGCTCAGGAGCATGTGGGCGGCGAATCCCGCGAACACGGCCGGCACGAGGTGGAACAGGAGGATGCAGAGGATTGCCGCGCCTGCGAGTATTTCCGAAGCCCGCTCGCAGCGCGCCGCCGTCTTGTCGCTCGTCGCCGTCATGCGCGCGGATTATCCGTCAGAGGCCGGAACGTATCGGCGAGTGCGTCGATTTCGGCGATGAGTGCGTCGCGCTCGGCCCTGAGGCGCGCGATCGCACCCGGCGCGAAAAGGAGCGCGAGGAGCTCGCGGGCCTGGCGCTCGCGCCAGGCGGCGTATTCAGAAAAGAGAAGAGAAAGAATTCCTGCGAATGGAAGAGTGGCTGCGGCCAGACCAGCCCAGAACGGGCCGGCAACGTACCAGACCGCTGCGCCTTCCAGGAGTAACGCGAGGGGGAAGAAGACGACTCCGGCGATCAGCTTGTAGAGCGCGATCTGGTCGCGCGTCTTCGCGGCCGCGGGCACGCGGTTCGCGACGAACCCGCAGAGGCGGTATGGAATCCACCACGCGACGACGCCCAGACAGGCGACGGGGAACCCGAGGACGACGACGGCGAGGGCTTTCATCGTGTGCCAGAGGATCGTCTGGGCGGGGGGCGGATCGTCGAGAGAAGAGGAAGAGAGAGAAATTCTTCTCAGAAGGTGGTCGAAGGCGCGCACTCTTCGCACGAGGGCCGTCGTCTCGCCGGGATGCGTCCGAGCGAGCGCAGCGCGAGCGCCAAGCAGCACCTGGCGAACGCGCAACGATCGGCCCATGCGCATCTTCTCCTGCCCGTCTTCCCCTTCCAGGAAAATCTTCTCGACGGCCCTACCGTAAAGCGCATCGACCGCCGCGATGACCTCGTGGTCCTCCCAGGATTCCGCGTTCAGCGTGACGCCCTCGAGCGCGGCACCGATCGCCTCCGTCCACGCATCGACCGTCCCGCCGGCAGGCGGCGAAACCGGAACGCCAAACTTCACGAGAACGTTGGATCGAAAGATCTCCTTCTCTTCGAACCAGAGACCGACGGGAACGACGACCGGGGATTTCTTTGAAACGAGGATGACGCGGGCGGCGCCGGTGCGCAGCTCCGAGAGGCGCGGGTCCGAGTGCGAACGTCCTTCAGGAAAGACGAGCACCGCGCCGTCCCGTTCGAGCAACGCCGCGAGCCTTTCGAAGGCCGCGCCGTTCCTCTCTGGGTCCCCCTCCCCCTTTCTCACGACCGGCACGCAGCCGAGGAGATCGAGGAGAGACCGGAGCAAGGGGATCTTCCAGAGCGTCGACTTCGCGACGAATACGACCGGGCGCGGAAGAGCCCTGAGGATGACCATCGGGTCCACGAGGCCGTTGGGGTGGTTCGCGACGAAGAGGACCGGCCCCTGGCGCGGGACGTTCTCGAGGTCCGCGACCTCGATGCGCCGGTAGAAGAGGCCGACGACGAGACGGACGATTCGGACGAGGGCGCTCCTCACGCCTCGGCCGCCGGGGCGCCAGACTCTTCCTTCGCGGGGAATCGCACCTTGAGGAAAGCGCCGATCGCGAAAACGAGGACCACGAAAAGGACCGAGATCCCGGCGCGATATCCCGCCGGGCTCTGGTCCGGGAAGAGGGCGAGCGTTCCCGCCCACAGAAACGGCCCGAGGACCGAGGCCGCTTCGCCCGCGAGGGTGAAGAAGCCGAAGAACTCGGTCATCCTTTCTCTCGGGACGAGCGCGATGAGCCCGAGCCTCCCCGTGACCTTGATGCCGCCGAGGCCGATGCCCGCGAGTACGCCGACGACGGTGAACGCCTTCGGGTCCCGCACGACGAGCGCGAGAACGAAGACGAGCACCCAGTTCGCGAGGGTCACGAGGGTTGCGGTCCGGATCGTGACGCGCTGGCAGAGGAAGCCGTAAAGGAGGCCGCCGAGGACGGCCACCGCCGTGGCGACGAGAAGGAGGATCTGCACTTGTCCGTCCGAGAGGCCCACGGCGAACTTCGAGTACGTCGACATCTGGATCTGGATCGTGTGGATCACGTCGATGTACAGGAAGTTCGAGACGAGAAACCACAGGAGGGCGGGAGTTTTCGGCAGGGACTTGATCGTACGGATCACGTCGCGAAGAGGGGAATGAGAATTTGAGGAAGAGGAAGAGGAAGATTTCTTGGAAGGGGAAGAAAGAGAAGAGACCTTCGGGAGGCGCGCGAAGAACAGCAGCGGGACGGCCGCGACGAGCCACAACAGGGCCGTCGGCAGATAGGCGTTCCGGCGCACCCAGGAATCATTCACATTCGAAGAAATCGACGCGACGGAAAGCGCATCGACCACCGATCCGAGGAAGCCGGGCAGATGCGCGCGAATTGAGGGGGACACGAACGGTAAGACGAGGAACATCCCGAGCAGCGAGCCGATGTAACCCGCCGCGACGCCAAAGCCCGACACGCGCCCGGAATTGGAGTCGTCCGACACGTCCGGCAGGAGAGCGTTGTAGAAGACGTAGGCGCACTGAAACGCGATGTTCGCGAGCGCGAAGAAGACGAGGACGCGCGGCACGGGCCCCGGCGCCGCGACGAGCGCGGTCAGGACGACGCCGGCGAGGACGAACGGGACGAGGAACCGCCGCTTGCCCGCGCGGTCCGCGAGATGTCCGAGAAACGGAGCCGCGAGAGCCACGACCGCCATCGATAGGCCGAACGCGAGCGAAAACTTCTCGCTCCCCCGCGGCACGCGCCCGGCGATGTCGAGCGGGAGATGAAGCGAAAGAAGGTTCATCGCGAAGCTCGTCGCGCCGAGCTCGTAGAGGCTCCAGGCGAGAACGGTTCCGCGGCGCGTCTTCACGAGAGCCGGAACCGGGCCGCGGGTTCGCGCGCCGGTCGTAAGAGGAGCGCCCAGGCGACGCCAACGACGAACCCTCCGACGTGCGCCCAGAACGCGACACCGCCGCCGCCTGCGGCGGCGCGGCCCGCCCTCGAGAGCTGGGCGGATCCCATCCAGAACTGCAGGGCGAACCAGCCGAGCAGGTAGAGGCCCGCGGGGACCTCGATCAGGGGAAACAGGATGAAGAGCGGGATGACCGTCACGACACGAGCGCGCGGGTAGTAGACGAAGTACGCCCCGAGAATTCCCGCGATCGCGCCCGAGGCGCCGAGGTTCGGGACGGTCGAGGCGGGGGAGATGAACGCCTGGAGAAGCGTCGCCCCCGCGCCGGCCGTCACGTAGAAGACGACGTACCTGAAGTGACCGAGAGCGTCCTCGACGTTGTCGCCGAAGATCCAGAGGAAGAGCATGTTCCCGAGAAGGTGCAGGACGCTCCCGTGAAGGAACATCGCGGTGAGAATCGTGAAAGCCGCGGCACCGGTCGTGTACCCGTAGAGCCCCGGGTGGAAAAAGCGATCCGGCACGAACGCGAACGCCTGGACGAAGGCATCGAGATTCTCGCCCTGGAGAAGTTCGAGGAGAAATGCGGCGACGTTCGCGATGACGAGCAGCCTCGTCACGAAAGGCACGGTCCGGGTCGGGATCGTGTCGCGGAGCGGAATCACGCGCGCATGATATGCGTGAGCGTGGCCGCTACTTTCGGCGCTTGTTCAGCAGATCTTTCAGGTCCTTGCCCGCCCGAAACCGCGCGACCTTCGCCGCCGCGATCCGGATGGCGGCCTTCGTGCGGGGGTTAACGCCGGCGCGCGCCTTGCGGTCGGCCACGTGGAAGATCCCGAGTCCGGGAAGAGCGACACGGTCGCCCTTCTTGAGACTTCCGGCGATGGCGTTGACGACCGAGTCCAGCGCCGCGGCCGCGTCCTTCCGCGTCAGTCCCGTGTCGTTCGCAATCGCATCCACGATGTCGGCTTTGCCGGCCATGAGGGAACCTCCTGCCGCCTCTTCACGCACGGCACTGTGGGGGAAACGCCGGGAATGTAGGCTCGGCCCCGGCCCTTGTCAACGGAGAGTTTCCTTACGCAGAACGATTGCCGAAAAGCCGTCGTGCGTCGCTCCGGGAAGGACGCGCACGGTGCCATCGGGCGCAACGGCCTCCGCGAGCGGCACGGGCAGGCCGGCCGCATCCGGAACGACGCGGGCGAACTCCGGACGCGTGGCGAGCAGCGCCTCCACGACGTCCTCGTTTTCTTCTCGTTCCAGCGAGCACGTGACGTAGACGAGCGTGCCTTCCGGCGCGACGAGCTCGAGCGCGGCCGAGAGGAGGCGTCGCTGCGTCTCGGCGAAGCCGGCTAGATCCTCCGGCCTCAGGCGAAGTCGAATCTCGGGATTCTTGCGAAGCGTGCCCGTTCCCGAGCACGGAGCATCCAGAAGGATCGACGCGAAGCGGCTCCGCGGCAGTGGCGCCATCCCGGCGTCCGCCCGGACGACGAGCACTTCTTCCCGTCGTCCGGCCGCGGCGAGGTTTGCGGCGAGCCGGCGCGCACGCGAGGCCGTGCGCTCGAGCGCGACGACGCGCCGCGCGCGGCCCGTCGCGAGAAGCGTTCGCGTCTTGCCTCCCGGCGCGGCCGCCAGGTCGGCCACGACGTCCGCAGCGGCAACCAGCTCCACCATGGCCTGCGCCGCGACGTCGATGACCGCGAGCGCGCCGTTCGCGACGAGAGGATGTTGTGCGCCGACGCCGCCTGTCACCGTGAGCGCGAGTGGGGCCCACGGGGATCGCACCGACTGGATGCCGTCCGCGGCCAGACGCGCGACGATCTCCTCGGGTGTTCCCGCGCGGGGATCCGCGAGGAGGTCCATCGGGGCGTCCTCCTCGTCGGCGGCAAGGGCCGCGCCCGCGGCGGCCGCGCCGAACGCGGCGACCCACCGCGCCACGAGCCATTCGGGATGCGACGTCTCGAGCGCCAGACGGCGAACGGGGTCAGCTCCGGCGGAAAGTACGACGGCGCCCGGTCGCGTCTCCTTTTCGGCCACCCGCCGTAGGATCGCGTTCACGAGCCCCGCGGCCTTGGGCGCGAACGTCTGTGCCGCCGCAACGGTCTCCCCTACCGCCGCGTGCGCGGGAATGCGATCCATCAGGAGCAGCTGGGCGGCGCCCAGCCGGAGAGCGGCGAGCACCGGAGCGTCGAGCGATTCGGGCGCCTGCCGAAGATGGCGGGCCAGGACGTGATCGAGGCGAAGCGCACCCCGGAGCGTCTTCTTCACGAGCGCGCGCAGAAGGTCGCGATCGCGCGGAGGAAGGTTCCGGCCGCGCGCATCGACGAGCGGAGACGCGTGCGCGCCATCCCGGGCGACGCGTACGAGCACCCCGAGAGCCAGCTCCCGAACGGAGCGCGACTCGGCCATCAGCCCCAGCGCTCGCCCGACAGGACGCGCTCGCCGCGGACGAATTCGGCGGCGGGCAGCGCGCGGCGGCCTTCGACCTGCAGCGTGCCAATGGAAACCGCCCCCTCGCCGCAGGCGACGACGACGCGCGGGCCCGCTTCGAGAACCGTACCCGGGGGAGATCCTTCTGCTCGGACCCGCACCTGCCCGCTCTCCTCTTCGAGCGAGAGGCCCGACAGCTTCACCCTCGTATTTCCTCGAATGGTGAAGAGGCCGGGCCACGGGGTGAACGCCCGGCTGCGGCGGGAAAGCTCGATTGCCGGCCGCGTCCAGTCCGCGCGCGCGTCCTCGCGGGTGATCTTCGGGCAGGATTTCGAAAGAAGTGAATTTTGAGTAAGAGGGGGATTGAAGATTTTCTTAGAAGGCGCGTGAGGGGCCGGCTCCTCCGCACCGGCCGCCCCGCGGGGCGCCGGCGCGTCGGCATCGTCCGATTCACCTTCTAAGAAATACAGCGTTTCGATCAGCGCCTGAGCCCCAATCGTGGCGAGCCTCGCGCCGAGTACTTCAGCAGACTCTTCCTCCCCGATCCGTGTCTCACGCATCGTGTAGACCGGCCCGGTGTCCATGCCGGCGTCCAGCTTCATGATCGAGATCCCGGTCACGGCGTCCCCCGCGAGAATCGCGGCCTGCACCGGCGAAGCCCCCCGCCAGCGCGGGAGAAGGCTTCCGTGGACGTTTACGCACCCCAGACGCGGAATGTCCAGGACGCGCTGCGCGAGGATTTTCCCGTACGCGACGACGACGAACACGTCCGCGCCCGCGGCCGAAAGGCGCGCGAGCGCCGCGTCGTCCTTCAGCGTGGGCGGCTGGAAGACTTGAATCCCCAGCGACTTCGCCCGCGCGGCCACGGGCGGATCCATGAGCTCCCCCTTTCGCCCGACGGGCTTTCCCGGCTGCGAAACGACGAGGGCGAGGGTATGGCCGGCGTCACGGAGAGACTCCAGGCTCGGGAGCGCGAATGAGGGCGATCCGAAAAAAACGACTTGCACAATGAGAGTGTATCGACACGAAACCCTCTTTTCCCTCTAGAATGCGCACATCCCGACTGGGGAGTGAATTGAAGAAAGGACGGAATCAAATGGCTGGAATGACGAAATCACAAATCGCGGAGCATCTCGCGGAGAAGTCGGGCCTCACCAAGAAGGCTTCGGCGGCGTTCCTCGAGGAGCTCGCCTCTCTCGCCTACAAGCAGGCTAAGAACACGTTCACGCTGCCGGGTCTCGGCAAGCTCGTGCTCGTGAACCGCAAGGCGCGCATGGGCCGCAACCCCGCGACCGGTGAAGCGATCAAGATCCCGGCGAAGCGCGTCGTGAAGTTCCGCGTCGCGAAAGCCGCCAAAGACGCGATCCTCGGCGCGAAAAAGTAGCGCGGAGGGGTTTGCCCGCGGCC
>JBDTML010000338.1:0-9923 GCA_039934255.1 Acidobacteriota bacterium
CGCGACGGGATGTACGTGAACCTCGGGATCGGCATGCCGACGCTCGTCTCGAACTTCATCCCGAAGGGCATGGACGTCATCCTCCAGTCCGAGAACGGCATCCTCGGCATGGGGCCCTATCCCGCCGAAGACGCGATCGACGCCGACCTCATCAACGCGGGAAAAGAAACCGTCACGGTCGTCCCCGGGGCCTCGTTCTTCTCGTCGGCGGACTCCTTCGCGATGATCCGGGGCGGCCACATCGACCTCTGCATCCTGGGCGCGATGCAGGTCGACGCCGAGGGTTCCATCGCGAACTGGATGATCCCGGGGAAGCTCGTCAAGGGGATGGGCGGCGCGATGGACCTCGTCGCAGCGGCCAAGCGCATCGTCGTCACAATGGAGCACGTCGCGAAGAACGGCGAAAAGAAAATTTTGAACCGCTGCACGCTGCCTCTCACGGGGAGGGCATGCGTCCACCGCGTCATCACGGATCTCGCCGTCCTGGACGTGAAGAAGGGGGGAGGCCTCGTCCTCGTGGAGCGCGCGCCCGGTGTGTCCGTGGACGAGATCCGCGCCGCCACCGAGCCGCCGCTCGAGGTATCGGGCGATGTGCCGGAAATGCGGTTCTGACAGGCGAGCCGGGGCCCCCATTAACCCTTCTCAGAAAATCCACCATTTCCGTCTTATTCGCCTGGCGCTCGTGTGGGCCGTCCTGACCGTCTGCACGGAAGCAAAAACTCTCTCGGCCCAGTCGTCTTTCGACACCGACCCGTTCTCGTCGCGCTTCAAGGAGCGCGGCGGCTGGGAGCCGAAGTTTCGCGTGCCCGACAAGGGCGGGTCGATTCGCATCGCCATCGACAAAGGCGAGCCGGGCGGGCCGCAGGGCAAGCAGACGATTCTGGAAGAGGATCTCTTCACCGCGGACGCACCGCCCGGCAAGTTCGTCACCATCGAATACCAGGACGTGAAGCTCACGGCGCGGAGCGTGCACGGCAGCCTCAAGAGAAAAACCGTGGTCGCGGAGGGCGACGTCACGTTCGAGCAGGGCGCCTCGCGCATGAGGGGCGTGCTCCTCGAGCTCGACCTCGCCGAGAAGACCGGTGTCCTCACGGACGGGCGCATGGATCTCGAAGGGGGCCTTCATCTGAAGGGCGTCACGCTCGCGAAGGTCGGCCCGCGCACGTTCACGATCACCGACGGAATGGTGACGTCCTGCGAGGTCTGCGAAGGCCGTGATCCCTCCTGGAAATTCGAGGTCAAGAGCGCGCAGATCACGCTCGAGGAGTTCGCGCGACTCAAGGGCGTGACGTTCCGGATGGGCGGTGTACCGCTCCTCTGGACGCCGTATCTCATCTGGCCGGCGCTTCGGGATCGCGCCTCGGGTCTCCTGATTCCAAGCGTCGGGTACAGCTCGACGCGCGGCGGCTATTTCGGGGCCTCGTATTTCTGGGCGATCTCGCGTTCGGTTGACGCGACGTTCTCGGGAGATTTCTACACGAAGAAGTATTACGGACTCGGCGCGGAGCTGCGGGCGCGGCCCTCCGAGGGGACGCGTTTCGAAGGCACGTACTACACGATCTGGGACCCGACGGTGGAGACGTGGCGCTGGCAAACGCTCGGCACGCTCGTCTCGGACGACCTCGCGCCCAAACTGCGCGGCGTCGCCACGTGGATCAACTTCTCGGACACGAACTTCTTCCAGGAATTCAACCGCAACTTCGCTCTCGTGTCGGCCCGCTCCCTCAAGAGCGAGGGGTTCCTCACCTGGAGTCCGGACCCCGTCACCGTCAATCTCCGGCTCTCGCGAGAGCAGGCCCTCGGCTACGGTTCCGGCACCATCACGCTGGAGCGCCTGCCGACGATCGAGGCCAACCTCCGCCCCACGCCGTTCTTCGGGCAGGCGGTCTTCGTGGAAGCGCTCGCGCAGGGGGGCGTCTTGCGCATCGATCGGGGGGAGGGCCTGTCCTCCGGGACCTACGAACGCTTCGACCTTTTCCCGAAGGTGAACGTGCCGCTCTCGCTCTTCCCGTGGATATCGCTCGAAGGCACGGCGGGCGCGCGGGTCACGGCGTACGGCAAGTCTCTTTCGAGTGACGGCACGTCGCTCACCGGCGACCGCTACGTCCGCGAGGCCTTCACGACGAGCGTCCTCCTGACCGGACCTTCGTTCTCGCGCCTCTTCGAAGGCAAGCTCGGCCCGTTCACGAAGTTCAAGCACGTGATCGAGCCGCGCGTCACGTGGGAGTACCTCGGAGGGCTCACGGATTCCTCCCGGGCGCCGCTCTTCGACGAGGTCGACACGCTCGTTCCCGCAAACGTGATCCGCTATTCGCTGCTGCAGCACATCCTGGCGAAGGGCGAGCAGGGCGGATCGCGCGAGATCGCGTCGTTCGAGATCGCGCGCGCGTACTACGTGAAGCTCCCGGGCGAGGGAACGCCCCCCGGTTACGTACCCGATGTGGCGCGCAGCTCTCCGTGGGACTTCGTCCTGCGCGTGAGCGGAACTGGTACGCTGAACTTCGACGCCCGCACGACGTGGGATTCCAAGGCGAACCAGATCACGTCGGCCAGCGTCACGGCCGTGATGTCGAGCGCCGAGCGATCTCTTGCGCTCTCGCTCTTCGACAGCCACCCGGTCGTCGTCCCCGCCGAGAACGATCCCGGCGCGTCGGCCCAGCTTCGCTTCGCCGGGGGGATGCCGATCATCCCGAAGCGCCTCCGGTTCGACGTAGAAGCGAACTACGACCTTTCCCAGGGACGCATGCTCGAGTCCCGCACGCTCCTGACGCTCCAGGGCGCGTGCTTCAAGATCCTCGCGGAATATCGGGACCTGCGCACCGGAGAAGCCCCGTCCCGGGACTTCCGGATCGCGTTGACGCTGAAGAACGTGGGGAGCTTCCTCGACTTCACGGGGAGCCTGCCGTGAGTGAGGCTTCCTCGAGAGAGATTTCCGCTCGTCCCGACACTTCCATCGTGCGGCGTTTTTCGACTGTTTTCGTCCTTCTGACCCTTTTTTCCCCCGTTTTCGTGCTCAGGGGCGAGGCGGGAGCTCCGAGCGCCGCCGGCCAGGCTTGTGCGGACGCGGTCATCGTGGACGCTGCGGCCCTGCCGTGGTCGTCGGCGGGCGTGGACACGCGGAGCCTGGCGGACGACGGGGCCCCCCCCGTCTTTCCGTGCTACCTGAAGGGGCAGCTCGCGACCGGGGGCCAGGCGCCGCCGTCGCGTCTCGTCTGGTTCTCGTTCACTCCCGGCGCCTCGGCCGCGTACCGCATCGACACGATCGGGACGACGCCAGTCTCCGACTACGACACGATTCTCGGCCTGTACACGGGGTCGTGCGGGTCGTTGAGCGCCGTTTCGGGAATCTGCCGGCAGAACGGTTTCACTCCCGACGACGCTCCCGGGTCTCTCCAGTCCTCGGTCACCGTCAACCTGAGCGCGGGCACGACCTACTTGATCGCCGTCGGCGGCGTCGGCCGGCCGAATTCGTTCACGGGCGCCTTCGAACCCTCGATGGGCGGCACGCTCCGGCTGAACGTCGCCCGGGTGGCGGTCAGCTATCCGTACACGTACGTCGTGCCGTCGGTAGCGCGGGCGGGCGGTTTCCTGAGCGACCTCACGATCACGAACGTGGAAGAGTCGGACGGCCAGTTCGTCGTCCAGTTCCTGGGTCACGGGAGCGACGGCGAGCAGAATCTCCCGGCCGTCCAGCCCGCCTCCAGCCCGCAGCGCATCGGCCCGTCCGGGTCGCGTGAGATCCCGGACGTCCTGGCCGCTCTCTTCTCGGTGTCTTCGGACTACGGAGCGGTCCTCGTGCAGTCCACGGGCCGGCTTCTCGTGGGCGCGCGGACGGCCACGACCGCGTCCGGGGGCGGCGGGACGTTTGGGCAGTTCACGGAGGCCGTGGACGTGTCCGCGGGCGTGACGCCTGGCTCCACGCTTGCCACCGGGGAGACCGGCTTCTTCGTCGCGGTGCGCGAGGACGCCTCCGCGCGAACAAACCTCGTGTTCGTCAATCCCTCGCTGACGCCGTGCGTCCTTCAGTCGGAATTGCGCGATGCGGGCGGACACGTGCTCAGCGGCACGAAGACGTTCACCGTCCCGCCGCGCACGATGATCCAGAAGAACCGCCTCAAGGACACGTACGGCGTCACGGGCGACGTCCGCGCGGCGTCCGTCCTGGTCCGGAACGTGACCCCGGGGTGCGCCGTCGCCGGGACCGCCTACGTGGTGGACGGGAACACGACGGCCGGCACGAACGACCCCTTTGCCGTGCCGATGCGCAAGTAGCGGTCGCGCCCCGCCGTGTAGACTTCCGCGCTCGTGCAGACGGTCATTCTCGGTGCCGGCGGAATGCTCGGGCGGGCGCTCGGACGCGAGTTCCCGGACGCCGAGCGTTTCACGCGGGCGGCGCTCGACATCACGGACGGAGCCGCCCTCCGCGCGGCCCTCGCCCCGGACACGCGTCTCGTGCTGAACGCCGCCGCCGACACGCGCGTCGACGCCGCCGAATCCGACCCTCACCACGTCCTCGTGAATGCCGTCGCCGTCGGGGCGCTGGCGGCGCTCTGCCGCAAGCTCGACGCCACGCTCGTGCACGTCTCGACGGACTACGTCTTCTCGGGCAAGGGGATCCGGCCCTACCGCGAGGACGACCCCGCCGACCCCGTGAACGCGTATGGCCGCGCCAAGCTCATGGGGGAGCGCCGAACGTTCGAGGAGGGCCAGGAGGTTCTCGTCGTGAGGACCTCGTGGGTCTTCGGCATGGGCGGCGTGAACTTCGTGGACACGATCCTGAAGCGCGTCGAAGGCGGCGCGCGGGAGCTTTCGATCGTGAACGACCAGGTCGGGCGCCCCACGTTCGCCGCCGACCTCGCGGCGGGGATCAGGCGGCTCGTCGACAAGCGCGTCACGGGAGTCGTCCATTTCGCGAACGCGGGAGACGCCACCTGGTTCGAGCTCGCTTCGGAGACGCTCGCGCGCGAGGGGCGCTCCGACGTCGTCGTGCGCCCGGTGCCGACGTCGGAGTTTCCGAGGCCGGCGCGGCGGCCCCCTCGGTCCGTCCTCGACACATCGCTCTACGAGCGCCTTACCGGCGTCGCGCCGCGTTCCTGGCGAGAGGCCCTCGGCGTCTATCTCGCCGACCGCCGCGCCGCCGCGCCTGCGCGACCCTCTTCATGACGCTGACCCGCGCCGAGGCGACGCGAAAAGCGCTGCACATCGGCATGGGGGGATTCGCGTTGTTCCTGCCGAGACTTTCATGGGGAACGGCCCTGGCCGCGGCGGGTTTCGCCGTTCTCTTCAATGTTTTCGTATTGCCGAGGGCGACGCCGTATTTTCTTAGAAAGGAAGAGGGGGAGAAGGGCTTTTCGCTCGGGATCGCGCTGTACCCACTCGTCGTGCTCGTTCTTCTCATTCTCTTTCGAAGAAACCTTCCCGTGGCTGTCGCCGGATGGGGCTACCTCGCCTTTGGAGACGGATTCGCGTCGCTGTGCGGGATGGGCTTCGGTGGGCCGCGCCTTCCGTGGAATTCGCGGAAAACTTTCTCCGGCTTTCTCGGCTACCTCGTCTTCGGCTTTCTCGGAGCGTCCTTTCTCTATGCCTTTCTGTCGCCCCCGTTCTCGATTCCCTCTTCTTCCGAGCTGATCTGTCTCTTCGCCGGTGCCCTCGCGGGCGCCGCGGTCGAGAGCCTCCCGTCCGAGCTGGACGACAACATCCTGCCGCCGCTCGTGGGAGCCGCGGTCCTCGCAAGTCTGCTCGGGACGCGCGGGGGTTGGGCGGACGTGTTTTCTTCCGGCGCGCTCGGCGGGTTTCTCGTCGCGCTCGCGGTCAACGTCGTCGTTTCGGGCATCGCCCTTTCTCTCCGTCTCGTGAGGGCCTCGGGCGCGCTGGCCGGCGCGCTTCTGGGAACGGTGGTCCTCGCCTTCGGAACTGCGCCCCTTTATCTCCTGCTCTGGGTGTTCTTCGGCGTCGGCACGCTCGCGACGCGATTCCGGAAGGGGCGAAAGGAGGCGATGGGAAGGGCGGAAGAAGGGGGCGGCCGGCGGGGCGCGGAGAACGTCCTCGCGAACGTCTCGGTGGCCGCGTTCTGCGCTCTCGTCTCCGGGCTGGGGCCGAACGGCGGCGTCTTTCGCCTCGCGGCGGCAGCGGCGCTCGCGACGGCGCTCATGGACACGGTCGGAACGGAGGTAGGCCAGGCGATCGCCTCGCCGACCGTTCTCCTGCCCGATTTCCGCCGCGTGCCGCCGGGCACGGACGGCGCGGTTTCCGTCGCGGGCACGCTGGCGGGATTCACGGCGGCGGCCGTCCTCGCGGCCGGGGGCGTCGCCACGCTTCTCCTCACGACGGAGGGTGCGGTTGCCGTCGTGCTCGCGGCGGGCGCCGGGACGGTACTCGAGAGCCTTCTGGGGCGGGACGGCGCTCCCTGGCGCCTGTCGAACGGCCACGTCCTGAATTTCCTGAACACGCTCGCGGGGGCGGCCGCGGCGCCGGCCCTCCTTGCGGCCGCCGGAACCCTCCCGTGAACCTGCGACTCGCGGCGCGGCTTTCACGCCCGTTCACGCTCCTTCCGCCCCTCCTCGGCATTCTCTCGGGCGCTGTCTGCGCGTTCGGAAGCGTGCACAACGCCTCTCGACGAGTCACTCCGGAACTGCTGGGAATCGTCGCGCTCGGGGCGCTCTGCGCGTCGCTCCTCAACGCGGCTTCGAACGTCCTCAACCAGATCACCGACCTCGAGGTGGACCGCGTCAACAAGCCCGACCGCCCCCTCGTCACGGGCGAGGTGTCCGTCGTCGCGGCGTGGCGTCTGACGTGGCTGCTCTACGTCCTCGCCCTCGTTCCCACGTGGGTGATCGTCGTGCCGGCCCGATCGGGGCTCCTCGCGCGCATGGGCGCACCTCTCCTCGACCACCAGTGCTTCCTCCTGTTCGTCGGCGGCCTCCTCGCGACGCTGATCTACTCGGTGCCGGCATTCGGGCGCACGAAGCGCCTCGGGATGTGGGCGAACGTGACGATCGCGATTCCCCGCGGGTGCCTTCTCAAGGTCGCCGGCTGGACGCTCGTGGCGTCGGCGTTCTCCGCCGAACCCTGGGCCATCGGATCGGTGTTCGGCCTGTTCCTGCTGGGGGCAGCCTCCACGAAGGACTTCTCCGATGCCGCGGGGGATCGGGCCGGGGGTTGCGTGACCCTCCCCGTGAAGTACGGGAATCGCCGGGCCGTTGCGATCATCTCGCCCTTCTTCGTCCTGCCGTGGCTCCTCGTCCCGCTTCTCGCGCGGACGCCGGACCCCGCGGCGCCCGCTCACCGCCTCCTGAGCGGGAATCCGCTTCTTCTCACGGCGCTCGGCCTCCTCCTGGCCGCGTGGGGCGCCTATACGGTGCATCTCCTCCGAAGAAATCCGGACGAGCTCGCGACGACGGAGAATCATCCGTCATGGACTCATATGTACCTCATGCTCATGGCGGCGCAGATTGGCTTCGCCGCGGCGTACCTCTTCTAAACAGGCCTTTTGTGAACCCGGCACGCGAAGGTAGGATCGAGGCCATGGCCGATTCCGATTACTCCAGTCCGTCCCCGGACCTGCCGGCCCTCACGGTGCGATGGGAGGGCCTCGTCGTCGCCATCGACGCGATGACGCTGAACACGATCGCCCGCAAGGCGACCCGCAACGTACCCGAGGTGCGGGAGATCCTGATCGAGCCCGAGGACGGCCGGCTGGGCCTGACCGTGCGCATCAAAAAGGGGATCCCCGTGGGCTTCAGGGGGCACATCGAGGCCATGCGTTTCAAGGACGGCTTCCTCGGGTTCACGATCGCCGACCTTCGCGTCTTCGGGGTCGTGCCGATCCCTGACTGGGTCCTCACGAAAATCGTCGAGCGACAGCCCGTGGGGCGCGCGTTTTACTATCCCGAAGAGCGCATCGTCGTGGTGAACCTGAACGGCATCCTGCCGCCCGAGCTCTCCGTGCAGGTGAAGGACGTCGTCTGCGAAAACGGCGAGATGCGCTTCATTTTCGGCCCCAGCCAGTACCGGCTGGACAAGGTCATCGCGGAGATGGGCCGGGATCCTTTCGAAGACGAGTAGGCGGTTCCAAGAGCGATTTCAGGTGATTTCGGGCTCGAGCTTTGCAACGAGCACAGGGAGGTCCCGCGTCACGACCGTCCAAACGACGTCATGATCGACGGATGCGTAGCCGTGCACAAGTCGGTTCCGCATTCCGATGATCTCCGCCCATCGCACCTCGGCCAGGCGTTCCTGAGTTGCAGGAGAGACCTTCGACGCGGCCTCGCCAGCCACTTCGATGAACCTCTCGAGTGCCGCGGCGAGAACGGGGTCCGTTTCGAGATTCTCGCGACGCTTCCCTTGGCAGGCGGCCATTGCGCGTCGCGCGTGGTCCACCATGTCCTTCAGGAGCACCCGGTCGTCAGGCTGCCTCATAGAGGGGGCTCGCTTCGAGAAGCACCCGGGCACGGAAGTGCGGGCTCAAGAATCCCGGTGTGACGAGGTCGACAGGGCGCCGGAAGAGCGCGGTGAGCTCGTTCTGAAGGGTGATGAAGGCCAGCCCGGGCGCCGCATAGGGGCGGAATTCCACAAGTACGTCGAGATCGCTGCTCGGCCGATCCTCGCCGCGAAGCACGGATCCAAAAACCGCAAGTCGGCGGATTCGATAGCGTTCGCACAAGGTGGCCAAGGCCTCGGCATCGAACGGGAGGGCTGGGATCGGGCTCACCCTCTGATTCTATCGTCTCCGGCGCCGTCCTTCGGTCTGAAAGCAGTTCGCCACACTTCCGGTGGGGCGTCCTCCTAGTCGATCCAGATCCTCACGTGCGCGTCGGGCGCGTTGATCTCCATGAGGTCGCCGCGCTCGGCATGCCGGAGCTGCGCGAGGAGAGCGTCGACGTCGAGATTGCGGTCCGAGGTCGACACGGCGTCCACGATGCGCCAGGGCAGCTTGAGCGTGACGAGCTCGTCCGGATGCAGCTTCTTCCGGACTTCCAGTGTTGCCGTGTCCCCGTTCTTGCTGACGTGAATCTCGGCGTCGTCATGGACGCGCACGACGTCGCTGCCGTCCGGCTTGTCCTTGAGCTCCTGAACGATCGTGCGGATGTCGCTCGCGTCGACGGACTGGTCGAAGTGGAGGTCCATCTCGCGCCGCACCTTCCCGAGCGAGGCGAAGCGCAGCGCGCCGGAGACGAACGCGTAGGGAACGGAGATGGAGACGTTCGAGGGGCCTCCGTCGCCCGTTTTCAGGTTCTCCACCTTCATCCGGAGGAACCGGGGGCCGCGGCTGCTATGGCGGGCGTACCCGGGGACGATTGCCGAGTAAACGAGGAGGAACAGGGCGAACAGGAAGAGGGCGTTGACGACGGACTGTGCTTCTTTTCCAACGGGCTGTTTCACGTGGGCCTCCGCCTCCAGAGACAGGAACGAGGTGCGACGGCGAAAGGTTCCCGCCCCCGACATGGACATTCCGGGGCGGCGATGCTAGCTTTTCCCCGCGGGGGACGGCCCATTGCCTCATTTTATCCATGACACGTGTATCGGCTGCGGGGTCTGTGAGATCAAGTGCCCGACGCACACGATCACCGGCGGCAAGAACGAGAAGTTCGTGATCCACCAGGAGCGGTGCATCGACTGTTCCGTGTGCGCCGTTTATTGCCCCGTCTCCTGCATTCAGGATCAACACGGCGAGCTCATCCAGAAGGTCAAGCCCAAGGACATCCCGAAGGCGATCGTGGACCGGGAGCTCTGCACGGCGTGCGAGTTCTGCATCGACATCTGCCCGTTCGACTGCATCCACCTCGTGGCCGACCCGCTCGCCCCGAACGCGCACTACAAGGTGGCCGAGGTGGATGCGGCGCCGTGCGTGTCCTGCCGGCTCTGCGAAACCGTGTGCGACAAGGACGCCATCTACGTCCCGAACCCGGTCACGCAGGCGAAGC
>JBDTML010000339.1:0-1702 GCA_039934255.1 Acidobacteriota bacterium
GCCATCGTCTCGGTGACGGCGACCGACATCATCAAGGCCGACAGGACCCGTCGACGCCCGTTTCACAACTTCGGCAATGGCGACGGGCAGGACCCGTTCGAGTTCTTCTTCGGTCCCGACGGCGGCCAGAAAGGCAGGGTCTCTCCGGACGACGAGGACCAGAAGCAGCTCTCGGGCGGCACGGGCTTCCTCATCGAGAGCGACGGCTACATCCTCACCAACAACCACGTCATCGAAGGCGCGGAAAAGATCGAGGTCAAGGTCGGCGACCGGGACGACTACACGGCGAAGGTCGTGGGCCGGGACCCGGCGACGGACCTCGCACTTCTCAAGATCGACGGCACGAAACCGTTCCCCGTCGTGAAGCTCGGAGACTCGGATCGCATTCGCGTAGGCGACTGGGTCATGGCGATCGGCGATCCCCTCGCATTCGACAAGTCCGTGACCGTGGGCGTCGTCTCAGGCAAAGGCCGCTACGCGGGCCTTTCCCGAGCCACCTCTTCGTTCGAGAGCCTTCTCCAGACGGATGCCGCGATCAACTTCGGAAACTCGGGAGGGCCCCTCGTGAACGTGGCGGGCGAGGTCGTGGGGATCAATACGGCGATCTCGAGCCGTGCCCAGAACATCGGCTTCGCGGTTCCCGTCAACATGGCCAGGCGCCTCCTGCCCCAGCTCAAGAAGGGCAAGATCGTCCGCGGCTTTCTCGGCGTCGGCATCGAGTCGATCAACAAGAAGTGGCAGGAGACCTATGACCTGAAGTCCCCCGAAGGCGCCCTCGTGACTTCGGTCGAGCCTGGGAAGCCCGCCGAAAAGGCCGGCCTCAAGAGGGAGGACGTCATCACGAAGGTCGACGACGTCGTCGTGAAGACGAACCGCGACCTCATCGACTACGTCTCGGGAAAGGGCCCGGGCGCGAAGGTCTCGATCGTGCTTCTCCGGGAGGGCAGGGAAAAGACCGTCGTCGCGACCCTCGAGGAGCGCCAGGAGACCGGCGTGCAGCCGGCAAAAGACGAAGAAGAGGGGAAGGCCGGAAACAAGCAGAAGATGCTCGGCCTCGACCTCGACGACCTCACGCCGCAGGCGCGCCGCGCCTACGCGATCGACCGCGAACTCACGAGGGGCGTCGTCATCACGCACGTGAAGCCCGTCTCTCCCGCCGGAGACGCGAACCTCGCCGAGGGGGACGTCATTCTGGAAGTGAACGGAGTGGCGGTGGGCTCGGTGGACGAGCTGCAGGCGCAGATGAAGAAGGCTCCGAAGGGCAAGTACATCCGCTTCTACGTGCAGCGTGGTGGCGGGCGGGGACCCGCGCAGAAGTTCCTGGCGGCCGTCAAGCCCGAGTAAGAAGAAGCGAGGTCCGGGGGTGGAACGCCCCCGGGCCTTCCCGCTCGCCCCTCGCCACCTAGCTGGAGGCGATCGCGGCGTCGAGGCCGGCGGCCGGCGAGGCGAAATCCGGGTTTTTCTTTCCGACCTTCGAAGAATCTCTCTCTTCTCTCTTCGCGAAATCGTGCCTGTTCGCTCGCAGCACCTGGCCGGACTCGTCGCGCACGACGCGCTCGTAGAAGGCGTCGCGCTCGAACGGGTCACGGCCCGCGCCGCGGATCATCCGTTCCATCGCGGCGCGCGAGAGGCCCGACTCGGTCGTCGCGCCCGCCGCGTGCGTGATGGTTTCTTCCGTCACCGTTCCGACGAGGTCGTCCGC